>CAYXJD010000173.1:0-7049 GCA_964465225.1 uncultured Actinomycetota bacterium | reverse complement strand
CGCCGAGGTAGGCGTCGATCACGGCGGGGTTGGTGCCGATCTCCGAGGGACGGCCCTCAGCGATCACCGCGCCCTGGGCCAGGCACACCACCCAGTCGGAGATGTCGAAGACCACGTCCATGTCGTGTTCCACGAACACCACGGTACGGCCCTCGTCGTCCCGCAGCCCCTTGACATGCCCGAGCAGCGACTGCGTCAGGGCGGGGTTCACCCCGGCCATCGGCTCGTCCAGCATGACCAGGGCCGGCTCGACCATCAGCGCCCGTGCCATCTCGAGCAGCTTGCGCTGCCCACCCGAGAGCGTGCCGGCGAACTCGTCGCGCATGTGGTCCAGCTTGAAGCGGACCAGCAGTTCATCGGCGCGTTCCGTGATCTGAGCTTCCTTGGCACGCCACAGCGGTGGCACCAGCGCCGTCAGGAAGCGCTCACCACTCTGGCCGACGGCACCCAGCTGCATGTTCTCCATCACGGTCATGCGCGAGAGGGCCTTGGTCAGCTGGAACGTGCGGACCATGCCCCTGCGCGCCACGAGGTGGGCAGGCACACCGGCCAGGTCCTCGCCGGCGAAGGTCCACCTGCCACGATCGGGGGTGTCGAAGCCGGTCAGCAGGTTGAACAGCGTGGTCTTGCCGGCCCCGTTGGGCCCGATCAACCCGGTGATGAGCCCACGCGGGATCTCGAGATGCTCGACGTCGACCGCGGTGAGACCACCGAAGGCCCGCCGTACCCCACTGATGCTGAGCATCGGGTCGGGCTTGGGCACACCCGGTTCGGCCGCAACGCCGGCCAGCGGATCGGTGCCAGAGGTCCCGGGGTCAGGAGACATCGAGCTGCAACTCCTTCTTGTCGCCGAGGATGCCCTGCGGTCGGAAGATCATCAGCGCCATGAGCAGGACCCCGACGAAGGCCAGCGTGACGGCTCCGACGGCCTGCGCGCCGAAGAGGTCCGGCAGCATGTCCGCGTCGGAGAAGCGTCGCAGGCCACTTTGGAGGCTGCCGATCAGGAACCAGAAGATGATCGCGCCGACGATCGGACCTCCGGTCGAAGCCGTTCCGCCCAGGATCAGGATCGCGAAGGCGAAGAAGGTCACCTGCGGCAGGAACGTGTCCGGCTGGACCGTCTGCAGCGACAGCGCGAAGAGCGCCCCGCCGAGGGCGCCGATCACCCCACCGAGCACCAAGCTCTGCATCTTGTAGGAGAAGACGTTCTTCCCGAGGCTGCGGGCAGCGTCCTCGTCCTCGCGGATCGAGCGGAGCACACGGCCCCATGGGCTGCGGATCAGCGCCCACACCAGCAGCGTCATGAGGACGACCAACGACCACCCGACGATCATGACCCAGGCACGGTTCGGGCTCGCCGCCAGGGCACCGAAGTAGGTTCGTCCGTCCGGAAGGGGGTTGAGCGCGAAGAAGTCGCCGCCGAACTGCCGCAGGCCGAACACCCCGCCGGTGATCGGCTCGGCCGCGGTGCTTCGGACCAGGAGGCGGAGGATCTCGGCGGCGGCGATGGTGGTGATGGCGAGGTAATCCGCCCGCAGTCGCAGGGTCGGGATTCCGAGGATCAGCGCCAGTACGACCGCTGCCAGCATGCCCACCAGTACACCCAGCCACAGTGGGCCGCCGAAGGTGGAGACCGTGATGGCGACGCCGTAGGCGCCGACCAGCATGAACCCCGCCTGTCCGAAGTTGAGCAGCCCCGTGAAGCCGAAGTGGATGTTCAGACCGATCGCGAGCAGCGCGTACGCCGCCGCGGTCGGCCCGAGGGCGGTCCTCAGCGCGTCGAAGACGATGTCGGCGACCATCAGTCCGTGTCCTTCGCGGGCGCACCTGTTCGGGTCGAACCGCTCCTCATCCGATCCGCTCCTTCTGGCCGAGTAGGCCCTGTGGACGGAAGAGCAGGATGACGATGAGCACGCCCAGTGCCCAGACCAGCTTGAGTTGGCTGGAGAAGAAGACGGTGCTGACCTCACTGACCAGGCCGACGATGAGGCTGCCGAGCATCGCGCCGTACGCCGTGCCGAGTCCTCCCAGGATCACGCCGGCGAACATCAGCAGCAACAGGCGGAATCCCATCAGGTAGTCGACGCTCTCGATCATCCCCAGGAAGATGCCGCCGACCGCCGTCAGTGCGCCACCCATGATCCACACCGACAGGATGACGCGCTGGACGTCGATCCCGGACGACTCGGCGAGGTCGCGGTTGTCGGCGACGGCGCGCATGCCCTTGCCGAGCCGGGTCCTGGTCAGCATCAGCGCGACGCCGACCAGGATGAGCACCGAGAGCCCCATCACCCACAGCTCGACCGGTTGGACCCGGACCGGCCCGACCTGCGTGGCGATCTGCAGGGTGTAGTCGTTGAAGGGGCGACGGGAGCCCCCGAAGAAGAACAGGATGATGTGCCGGATCAGGAACGCCAGCCCGATCGAGATCACCAGCATCGAGATCAGGCCGGTCCGGCGCTGCCGCAGCGGTCGCCAGAGATAGGCGTCGATACCCCCGGAGATGACCGCGGTCAGCGCGATCGCGATCAGCGCGGCCGGGATCAGATGCAGTCCGACGACCACGTTGAAGGTGTAGGCCAGGAACGCACCCATCGTGACCAGGTCACCGTGAGCGAAGTTGATCAGCCCGGTCGTGCCGAAGATCAGGGACAGGCCGATGGCCGTCATGGCGATGATGAGCCCGAACTTCAACCCGTTGAAGGTGCTCTGGGCCAGTTGTTGGCCGAGGCTGGTGGTGGTCTCCTCGCGCTCTCCGAGTGCGAACAGGGCGGTGGAGGAAGCGCCCGCGCTGACCCGGATCTCCAGCTCCTGCCGGTCCGGGTCGCGCAGGTCCACCCCCTCCGGCAACGTCGAGGTGTCGATCGTGACGAGGTAGGTCCCCTCCGCAGGGAGCTCCACGGACCACTCGCCGTTCTCGTCGGTGGTACCGATCCCGATCGTCTCACCGTCGACCGTGGCCACGGCGATGTCGACGCCGGCCACCCCCTCGCCCTCAGCCGTGAGGCGGCCGCCGATCCGCTCGGCTTCCTGCGCGAGTGCGGACGCACCCATCGATGCCACGGCGGCCAGCACCAGCAGCACGAGCAGGCCCAGGCGGCTGACACGGGTCAACGCCGTCTCCTCACCGTCGAACGGGCTCTGGGGTACGACCCGAGGACCCTCAGCGGCACGTTCCGGCCGCTCTGACCGGCTGCACCCTAGTCGGGCGACCAGCGCACGCAATAGAGAACCCGGCGGCCTCCGTCCCAGGTAGTAGGTCAGTACCGGGCCCACCGGACCACCCGCGTAGGCTCTGCTTCACTCGCCGTCACGACGCACGGACGGGCCACACGATGACGATGGTCACCACCACCGATTACCACACCGCCGGCGAACCCTTCCGTATCGTCACCGCCGGCGTCGCCACCCCGCGGGGACGGACCGTTCCCGAACGGCGACGTTGGGCGCTCGCGCACCTCGACGAGGTGCGCGCGCTGTTGTGTCGGGAGCCGCGCGGTCATGCCGACATGTACGGGTGCTTCCCGACCCCGCCCGATGACGAGGGTGGTGACCTCGGCACGGTGTTCTTCCACAACGACGGCTTCTCCACCGCCTGTGGACACGGCACGATCGCGCTTGCTACCTGGGCCGTCGAGACGGGTCTGGTCACCCCGCCATCTGACGCCACCGAGCACCGGGTGGTCATCGACGTGCCGTCCGGGCGGGTCGAGGCGGTCGTCGCGCTGGAGGCGGGGCAGCCGACCACGGTCCGCTTCCGCAACGTCCCCTCGTTCGTGCACTCGCTCGGTCTGGAACTGGAGGTGGCGGGCCGCGAGCTCCACCTCGATGTCTCCTATGGCGGCGCGTTCTATGCCAGCGTCGATGCCGCCCAGCTCGACCTGGCGGTCACACCCGAGCACCTCCCGGCGTTGATCGCCTGGGGTCGTGCGATCCAGGCAGCCGTCGACGCGGCGCTCGATCTCCGAGCGCCGGACGAGAGCGGTACCAGCGGTCTGTACGGCGCGATCTTCTTCGACCGCCTCGCCGTCGGCCACCACCGCAACGTCACCGTGTTCGCCGACGGCCAGGTGGATCGCTCGCCCTGTGGCAGCGGTACCTCGGCGCGTCTGGCGGTCATGGGCGAGCGCGGTGAGCTCGTCGTGGGAGACAACCTGGTCCACGACTCGATCGTCGGCACGCGCTTCCTCGGCCGGCTCCTGGGCCGGGACGCGGCCGTCGATGGCAGCTATCGCTGGGACACCGAGGTGGAGGGGCGCGCCGCCCGTACCGGCCAGCACACCTTCGTCCTGGATCCCCGGGACGAGTTGGGGGTCGGGTTCGTCCTGCGGTGAGCGAGCGGCCGCGCCGACCGCGTGGCCACGGTCGGTCGGAGAGGGGAGCGCGCCGAACATGCAGGTGATCAGCCACGACGAGGTATGGCGGCGGCTGCCGATGTCGGCGGCGATCGAGGCACTCGACACCGCGATCGCCGAGGACCGGCTCGGCAGCAGCCCGCCGCGCCAGCACGTCCACGCCCAGGAGCAGGAGCTGCTGCTGATGCCCTCGTTCCTGGAGGGTGGCGCCGGGGTGAAGCTGGTCGGCATCGACCCTGAGAACCCGTCCCGCGGACTGCCACGCATCCAGGGCGTGTTCGTCCTGTTCGACCCACCGGGGCTCTCCCCGGCGGCGATCGTCGACGCGCGGGCGTTGACGGCGGTGCGGACCGCCGCGGTGTCCGGGCTGGCGACCCGCTACCTCGCCAGGCCCGATGCCAGCCGGCTGGTGATCTTCGGTGCGGGGCCCCAGGCGCACGCGCACCTGCTCGCGATGCACACCCTGTTCGAACTCAGCCACGTCAGCGTCGTCTCGCGCACCCGTGGCGCGGCCGAAGCACTGGTGGCCCAGGCACGCCAGGAGCTCGGCCTGGAGGCCGCGGTCGCCGGTCAGCAGGCCATCGCGACCGCCGACCTCATCTGCACGTGCACGACGAGTCCGACCCCGGTCTTCGACGGCGCACTGCTGCCCGCTGGGGTGCACGTCAACGCCGTGGGGGCGTACCGGCCGGACCTGCAGGAGATCGATGCCGTCACCGTCGCCACCTCGGCGGTCGTCGTGGAGTCCCGCGACGCCGCCCTGGCGGAGTCCGGTGACCTGATCGTCGCGGCCCGGGAGTCCGGCTGGAACCCGCGTGACATCACCGCCGACCTGATCGAGGTGGTCCGCGATGGCGTCGCGGTCCGCACCGACGCATCCCAGCGCACCCTGTTCGAGTCGGTGGGGGTGGCTTTCGAGGATCTCGTGATCGCCCAAGCGGTGCTCGACGCCGGCCATGGCACCGCTTGACTCGACGACCGGCCGGTTGCGGGCGGCGGGGCCGGCAACCAGGGAGCCCGCGACGGTCCCATCGACGGCTCACCCGCAGCGGGTGACGTCATCGGTCACGTTCAGCGCCTACCGTACGGCCCGCGCAGTGTGAGGGCGCCGACACCCGGTCGGTGCCGGGAGCGAAGCCTCGACGATGACCGAACCCTCCGAGACGACCCCACCCGGCTCGACCGGTGGCGCCTCCAACCCGCCCCCGCCTCCGCCGCCCCCGTCGGGGTCCGGCCCCACGGCGCCACTTGGCGGCTCGAGATCGTCGGAGACCGACCCGACCGTCCCCCTGGCATCCACCGGGGCGCCATCCGAGGCGGGTGGCGGACCGTCCGCGCTGCGTGGGATCGTGACCACCGACGGTACGGGTGCCCCGGTCGAGGGCGCCGACGTGGAGGTCGTCGACGCCGAGGGGCGTACGGCCGGCCGGGCCACCACGGTGGCCGACGGCCGTTTCAGCGTGGTGCAGCTGCCGGCTGGCAGCTACGAGCTGCGGGTCAACAGGGACGGCTTCCTCGCCCAACGCCTGGGCCACGACCACCCCGGTGGACGTGTCCACGTCGAGCTGCTGCCGGCACGGATCACCGGCACGGTCACCTCCGCGGACGCCGTCCCGGGGGATCTGCCCATCGCTGAGGTGACCGCGCGTGACGCCCAGGGACACGTCCGAGCGCGCACGTTGACCGACACCCAGGGTCGCTTCGCGCTGGAAGGGCTGCACGGGGGCCGCTACGTGGTGGCGGCGAGCTCCGACGGCTTCTTCACCACCCGGCGCGAGGTCGACCTCGCGGGCCAGGTGCACCCGCTCGAGCTCGAGCTGGTCCCGGCCGAGCTCCTGGGTCAGGTCCTGGCCGAGGGCAGCCGCGAGCCGATCCTCGATGCTCAGGCCAAGCTGCGCTCGACCGGCGGCACCCTGGTGGGGCAGTCGGTGACCGACCCGGCCGGACGCTTCCTGATCCCGCTCGCCAACCTGCCGGCCGCCGGATCGACCTCGGCGACCACCCACCACGTCGAGGTGACGGCGAGTGGCTTCGAGCCGGCCACGGTCGACCTGACGTTGACCGATCAGCCGATGCGCGAGCTCACGGTGACGCTGGCATCCGCGAAGCGCTCGCCGTGGCTGTGGGCGGGTATCGGCGCGGCGGCGCTGGCGTTGCTCGCCCTGTTCTTCGGCTTGTTCTCGGGTGAGGACACGACCGTGCCGGACCTGACCGGCGCCACCATCGAGGAGGCTGCCGACCTGCTGGACGCCGAGGAACTGCTCCTCGGGGACGTCACGTTCACCGATGCCGATCCGCAGGCGGAACCGGGCACGGTGCTCAGCTCGGACCCGGAGGCCGGTGCGAGTGCGCAGGTCGGCGACGAGGTCGACCTGACCGCGGCCGAGGACCCCAACGTCGAGGTCCCACGGGTCACCGGCCGTCAGGAGTCGGACGCCGTGCGGCTGCTCGACGCGCTGCGCTTCGATGTGGTGATCTCCCGTGTGGCCTCAGAGGAGCCGGCGGGCATCGTCGTCGCCCAGGATCCGGCGCCGCGGACCGAGGTGGCGGTCGGTGGCGAGGTACGCATCGATATCAGCCAGGGGCCTGGCGAGCCGGAACCCGAGCCGGAGCCCGAGCCGGAGCCGGAACCGGAGCCGGAGCCGGAACCCGAGCCGGAGCCGGAGCCCGAGCCGGAACCCGAACCCGAGCCGG
>CAYXJD010000172.1:0-7069 GCA_964465225.1 uncultured Actinomycetota bacterium | reverse complement strand
GGCGCTGGTCGTGGCCGTGGGGGTCGCACAGTTCGCCGTCGACGAGCCGGATGGGCTCGAACGGGTGGCCCAGGATCTCGGGTTCGACGGGTCGGGCGAGGAGCACCTCCTCGGGGCAAGCGTGTTCAGCGACTACGCCACCGCAGGGGTCGCCAGCGAACCGGTCAGCCTGGCGCTGGCCGGTGTGGCCGGCACCCTGCTGACCCTGGCCGTCGGCACCGGGCTCCTGCTGGCGATCCGCGAGCGGCGTGGCGGTGAGGCCGCGCGCACCGACCAGACGACCACGTGATCGCTGCCGTCACCGCGTCCGGCCCGTGCGTACGCCTCCGCGTCGACGCGTCTCCGTTCCCGGTGACCTGACCCATGGGAGCAGGCCACGCCCACGCGCTCTACGTGCACGAGCACTCGGTCGCCCACCGGTTGCCCGCACACGTGAAGATCGTGGCCACCTTCGCGGTCACGGTCCTGATCGCGACGACCCCGAACCGCCAGGCGCTGGCCTTCGCCGGCTTGGCCGTCCTGCTCGCCCTGGTCGCACGCCGGTCACGGATCCCGGGACGGTTCCTCGTGGCCCGACTGGCCGTCGTCGCCCCCTTCCTGCTCGCGGCGCTGTTCCTGCCCTTCGTCGCCTCGGGTCCCCGTATCGAGGTGTTCGGGATCTCCGTTGCGGAAGCCGGACTGTGGGGTGGTTTCGGTCTGGCCGCCAGGGCGCTGCTCGGTGCCACGGCGTCGCTGTTGCTGGTCGCCACGACCGAGGTGCCGGACCTGCTCCGTGGCCTCGAACGGTTGCGCGTGCCCGCACTGCTGACCCAGATCGCCGCCTTCATGGTCCGCTACCTCGAGGTCATCGTGGCGGAGGTCACCCGCCAACGCCGAGCCATGACCGCCCGCGGTTACGATCCGCGCTGGTTCTGGCAGCTCAAGCCGCTCGCAGCCGGGCTGGGAGTACTGTTCGTGCGGTCCTACGAGCGGGGTGAGCGCGTCCACGCCGCGATGCTCGCCCGAGGCTTCACCGGACAGCTGCCGGCACTGGTCGAGGAACGTCCCACGCCCCGTTCGGCATGGGGGGTGGCGATGCTGGTCCCCGCGGCTGCCGTGCTCGTACGGCTGCTCGGTGCGGTCGCGGAGCTCGGCGTCGGCAGGGGTGCCTGGTGAGCGAGGTGACGCACGCCGCGCTGGTCCTCGATGGCCTGCACTTCCGTTACCCGGACGGCACGCCGGCGCTCGAAGGGGTCGCCCTGTCGGTGGCAGCCGGCGAACGCATCGCCCTGATCGGGCCGAACGGGGCGGGCAAGACCACCCTCGCGTTGCACACCAACGGCTTGCTCCGCGCGGAGCAGGGCACGGTCACCGTCGCCGGCCTCACCCTGGAAGCGAGCACCCTGCGCGAGATCCGCCGACGCGTGGGGTTCGTGTTCCAGAACGCCGAGGACCAGCTGTTCATGTCGACCGTGCGCGACGACGTCGCCTTCGGGCCGGCGAACCATGGCCTGACCGGTGCGGACCTCGAGCAGCGGGTGGACGCCGCGTTGGCCTCACTCGAGATCAGCCATCTCGCGTCGAGAGCCCCACACCACCTCTCCGGTGGTGAGCGCCGGCGGGCAGCGTTGGCGACCGTGCTGGCGCTGCGTCCCGATGTGCTGGTGCTCGACGAGCCGACGGCGGGTCTCGATCCGGCCGGACGCCGGGAGCTGATCACCACCCTGGCGGGACTGGAGGTGGCCCAGGTGATCGTCACCCACGACCTACCGCTGGTGCTGGAACTGTGCCCCCGGACGGTGCTGATGGACCGCGGCCGGATCGTGGCGGACGGGCCGAGCCCGAGCTTGTTGTCGGATGCCGAGCTGTTGGCGGCCCACCGCCTGGAACCGCCGTACGGGCTGCTGCCCGAGCGCTCCCGACCGATGGGACACGGCACCGATGTGGACGGCGAGTAGCGTCGGTCACGCGCCCTCGGATCGGAGACCTCTCGTGCGCGTCAACCTGATGATCGAAGGACAGGAATCCGTCACCTGGGAGCAGTGGGTCGAGTTGGCCGAGGTCGCGGAGGCTGCTGGCCTCGAAGGGCTGTTCCGCTCCGACCACTACCAGTCGGTGGCCGCACGCACGGAGCGCTCGTCCCTCGATGCCTGGGTCACCATCGGGGGCCTGGCAGCGATCACCGAGCGGCTGCGGCTGGGGACCATGGTCTCGCCCACGTCCTTCCGGCATCCCTCGGTCCTCGCCAAGGACGCTGTCACCGCCGACCACATCTCGGGCGGGCGGGTCGAACTCGGCATGGGTGCGGGCTGGCACGAACTCGAACACCGCACCTACGGGTTCGCCTTCCACGACCTCGGCACGCGCTACGACGTGCTCGAGGAGCAGGTGGAGATCATCACCCGGCAGTTCCGTGAGGACCGGTTCGATCACGATGGGACGCACTACCGGCTCGAGGACTGCCAGGCCAACCCGAAGCCGGTCCAGTCGCCCGCCATCCCGCTGATCCTCGGCGGGGTAGCCGGGCCGCGCTCGTCACGGCTGGCCGCCCGTTTCGCCGACGAGTACAACACCGTGTTCCCGACGCTCGATGCCGTCGCTGAGCGCAGGGCCAACCTCGACGCCGCCTGCGCGTCGGCAGACCGGGAGCCGCTCCCGCTGTCGATCATGACCGGCTGCCTGCTCGGTCGCGACGAGGCCGAGGTCCGTGCCCGGGCGACGCTGCTCCACGAGCGCTCGGGCAGCGACGTCGGGTTCGACGCCTGGTTCGACGAGCTGCGTCCCGCGTGGGTGATCGGGACCGTGGAGCAGGCGGCAGAGCGCCTGGCGGCGTTCACCGATGCCGGCGTGTCCCGCTTCATGCTCCAGCACCAGCTCCACGACGACCTCGACATGGTGAGCCTGCTCGGACGGCTCGCCGGAGCGTGACCCCCCGACGCCACGGTGCGACGGCGGGACGGGCCGGTTCAGGTGGGCATGGCGAGGTTCTCGATGCCCCAGCGGCCGTGGTAGGTCACCGCGGTCGCCCCCGCCTCGAGCAGGATCGTGGCGGTGCGCTGTTTGGCCTCCTCGTGGACGGTCTCGCCGACGCTGTCGGGATCGGGCAGCCCGACACACAGGACGTGGGCTCCGGCCTCCAGGGCGTCCGCCAGGTGCTCGAGGTGGGGGGTCTCATCCCCGAGGATCTTCCGGACCCCGGTCAGGAGTCCCTCCGAAGCCCGGTCGTCGCCGGGGGCCACGGTGGCCTCGTCGCGCTCGTCGGGATCGACCACGTCGACCGTGACCCCGCCCATGGCGGCCGCGTCGATGGCACGACGGGCCTTGAGCGCCACCTCGTTGTCGCCGGCGATGGCGGTGATGTGGTTGGTGGGGGACTCGGTGAACTGTTCGGTCACGGGGATGCTCGCAGGTCGACGGCCTGAGTAGCAGCCTAGGTCAGCCTCCCGCTCCGTCACGAGGTCGGGGACCGTCCGGCCGACAGGGGTCAGCCGGGCCGCGAGGGGGAGTCCTCACCGAGCACCCGCTCGGCGGCCTCGAGCAGGTCCGGGGTGAGGCGGACCGCATCGACCAGCTTGCCGCCGGCCGCGCGGACCTCGGCCGCGAAGCCGACGGCCCACACGTGCTCCACCACGAACAGCACCGCGGTCGAACCCGGCTCCACGGTCGCGATGGCGGTGTCGACGGCCTCGGCGTTGGGCAGCCCGACCGCGGCGTGGCCCAGCAGGTCGGCGGTCACGTCACCGACGTCGTCGTAGGCGGCGATCTGTTCGACCTCGGCCGCACCATCAGCCGAACGGGTGATGGTCATGGCGCTGATCAGGCGGATGTCACCGACCTCGCGCATCGCCTCGACGGCCACGTCCACGCCCTCCGGGCGACCCGCACCGGGGAACGAGAGCACCACGACCTCGATCGGACCCCGGTCCATGCCTCACCTCCCGTTGCGCCATCGCAGCCTACCCACCACCACCGGCCAGCAGGGCGGTCGCCACCAGCGCCGCCAGCACCCCGGCCGCCTGGTTGCCCGTCAGCCGTTCGTGCAGCCACCACCTGGCGATCAGGAGCGCCACCACCGGGTACAGCGAGGTCAGTAACGAGACCAGGCTCAACAGACCGACCCGCGTGGCCTGTAGGAACAGCACGTTGGCGAGCACGTCGCCCATCCCGCTGATCAGGACGAGCCCGCCGGCCCCGCGCGCGACGAAGCCCCGTCGGCGCACCGTCACCGCGAGCAGCAGGATCGTGAGGGAGGAAGCGCGGGCGCCGAGCAACGGCCACAGCCCCGAGTCGGCCGGGGAGGCGTTGAGGACCACGAAGAACAGCCCGAAGGCCGCGCCAGAGACCAGCGCCTGTGCGACGCTCCGGGCGCCGCTGGCGCGCACAGCACTGCCCGGCACGTAGGCGACCGCCACCACGGCCAGCATGCCCAGGGCGATCCCGGCGAGTTGGCGTGGGCCGACCGTCTCGCCGAGCAGGACGATGCCCCAGCCCACGGGCACCCCGGATCCCACCAGCGCCGAGATCGGGGAGATCACGCCGATCGGGCCGATGGCCATCGCCCGAAGGTAGATCACCAGTCCCACGATGCCGAACGCGCCGGCCAGGGCGCCGACACCGAAGGCGCGGAGCGAGGGTTCCCCGGCGACGACCAGCAACGCGGGCAGCAGCACCAGCAGGCCGACCGTCTGGATCGCCAGCGTGACCGTGAGCGCCGAGACCCGACGGGCCGCCACCGCTCCGGTGACGTCGGACATGCCGAAGCCCGCGGCGGCCAGGAGGGCGAGCAGGCTTCCCACCGGTGCCTCCCGACGGGGTCAGGGCGTGTGTCGCGACAGCGTCAGCGCGCCCACGGCGTCCGGTCAGGCGGTCGGGAGCTCCAGCTGCTCGGCGTCGGCGAGGACGTGGACCTCGGCGAGGTCGCACACCCGGGCGAACTGCTCGGGATCGGCGATGAGGGCGTCGTAGTGGATCGGGATCACGTGGTCGGCGCCGAGCTGCTGGACGAACCGGTAGGCATCGCGGTAGCTGATCGACGGCCCGACGATCGGGATCGCCGCTGCCGACACCTGCAGGCCCGTCAACTCGATGCCATCACCGGGGTGGAACAGCGTGTCGGCGACGACGAAGCCGGTGTTGGGTGGCCCCGGTGAGCCGTCGACCATGACCACGTGCGGCAGGTCGTGCGGGGTGATCGGGATACCGCCCGCGGTGAAGGGGGAGCCGTCCTCCACGAGCGTGCAACGCGTTGGACCGAGCAGTTCGACCACGTCGGCGTTGCCGAACAGGGTGACGCCCTCGGCGAGCAGGCGGTCGACCACCTCGACGTCGAGGTGGTCCTGGTGCCGATGGGTGTAGAGCACGGCGTCGAGCGGCCCGAGCTCGGCCACGTCGTGCCGGGCGGTGACCAGGGTGCCCGGGTCGATCGCCAGCCGTGCCCCCTCCACCTCGATCACGAGGCAGGACTGGGGGTACTTGGTGATGCGCATCGGATGCTCCTCTGCTGGGCGGCGGACCGTACCGGGTCGTGCCCGGGCGACAGTAGGCTCACGGGCCCAGGGCCGGTAGCTCAGCTGGTCAGAGCAGCGGACTCATAATCCGTCAGGCGCGGGTTCGAGCCCCGCCCGGCCCACTCTGCCACCACTGGAGGCGTGCGTGGAGGCTCTGGTCCTGCTGCTCGCCTTCCTGCTGCTGCTCGTCGGTCTCGTCGGCGTCCTCGTGCCGGTGCTGCCGGGTCTGGTGATCGTGTGGGCGGCCGGCGTGGCATCGGTGCTGTGGCAGGGGACCGACACCACGGGATGGTTGGTGGCCTGGTGGCTGACCGGGTTGTTCGCGCTGGCCACGCTCATCACCGTGGTGCTGCCCACCCGCCGGGGCCGGGAGCTCGGGGCCACGAGCACCTCCTTCGCCAGCGGTTTGCTCGGTGCGGTCGCCGGGTTCTTCGTGCTGCCCGTCGCCGGCTTCCTGATCGGTTTCGTCGTCGGGTTGACCGTCGGTGAGCGGGTACGGCTGGGGGAGTGGGAGGCGGCCCGGGCATCGACCTTCGCGGTGCTGCGGGCCTACGGTCTGGGGGTACTGCTCGAGCTGTTGCTGGGCCTGACCATGGTCGGTTCCTGGCTGGTGGCGGTCATCGCGCGTAGCGTGTGAACGGATCCGGTGGCAGCACAACGGCAGGGAGGCGAAGTGGACGCACGGACCGCAGTGGCGTGGTTGGCGGCGAGCCGGGTGGCGGTCGGCCTGGGCCTGCTCGGCGCTCCTGAACGCACCGCCGCCGGCTGGCTCGGCCGGAAGGTCGTGACCTCGCCGGGTGGCCGTATGGCGGTGCAGGGCGTCGCCATCCGCGATCTGGCCGCAGGCGCCGGTGTGCTGGCTGCGCTGGCGGCCGAGGCCGACGACGAGGAGCTTGCACGGTGGATCGCCGCCTCCATGCTGGCCGACGGCGTGGACGCGGTGAGTGTGCTGGCGTCCTCGCGGCGGGATACGGGGGCGCGGGTCTCGGCGGGGGTGGCGATGGCCGCAGCGACCGCTGGGGCCCTGTGCCTGGCGGCGCTGCGACGCCGGTGAACCTTGCTGTCACCGTTGGGATGGCCGGCGCGGCGCGGATCAGCCGCCGGTGGGCTCGCTCACCTCGGGTAGCGCCCTGCTGACCACGACGCCGACGAGCCCGAGGGCGGCCAGTGCGGCCAGTGCGGCTTCGGGGCCGATGGTGGCCAGCGCCGAGGTGAGACCGCCGGTGATGAGTAGCAGGACCGCGATCGTGGTGTTGGAGACGGCCACGTAGTCGGTGCGCTGGTTGCCTTCAGCGAGGTCGACGACGTAGGTCTTGCGGCCGATCCGTGCGCCGTGGTGGACCAGGGCCAGGAGCAGGTAGGTGAGCGGGTAGAGCAGCGTGAGTTCGCGCGCCCCGTCGATCGTGAGCGCGCCCAGGAAGACGAGCACGACGCTCGAGGCGAGGCCGGCGGCCAGCATCATGACCCTGCGGGAGGACCGATCCGCCAGCCGACCCCACACCCGGCCGCCGACCAAGGCCGCGATCCCGCTGGAGATCACGAACGCGCCGAGGCCCCGCAGCCCGGCACCCCCCTGCTCGGTG
>CAYXJD010000171.1:0-7082 GCA_964465225.1 uncultured Actinomycetota bacterium | reverse complement strand
GACACCGCATGCTCGAGCACGGCCAGCAGGTCGACGGCCCGTTCTGGATGCTCTCCGACGCCCGCCACAGCCGCCGGTACCTGCGCAGCTTCGCGCTCCAGCCGGGGCTGCCGGCCAAGCTCAAGGAGGCCGGTCTCGTGCGTTCAGCCGCCACCGTGCGCGAACTCGCCGAGCACCTCGGGATGGACCCGGAACGGCTGCTGGCCACCATCCGACGGTTCAACGGCTTCGCCCGGACGGGTATCGACCAGGACTTCGGCCGGGGGAACTCGGTCTACGACCGTTACTACGGCGATCCGCTGGTCCGGCCGAACCCGAACCTCGGTCCGCTGCAGTCCGGACCGTTCACCGCGGTCCAGGTGGTCCCCGGCGACCTCGGCACCAAGGGCGGGTTGGTCACCGACGCCGACGCCCGCGTGCTGCGTGAGGACGGCAGCCCGATCGAGGGGCTGTACGCGTCGGGCAACACCACCGCCTCGGTGATGGGCCGCACCTACCCCGGACCCGGGTCGACGCTGGGTCCGGCGCTGGTGTTCGGCTACCGCGCCGCACGGCATCTGGCCGCGGCCGGCTCCTGACACCCTCCACAGCGTGGATGATCGCCTTGAATCCGACGCTGCAGCGATCCCGGCCAAGGACCGCACGGCGCGGTGACGGTCCACCGAAGCTCGGGTCAGATCTCGATCCGGGACCGCCCTCGTTCCGCAGCCGCCGTGCCCTGCTCGGACGACGTCACCGGCAGGTTGAGGCGAGTTCGTGAGGGGAGCACGAGCGGCCCACCGCGGACCGGGTCCTCGACGACGACCATGCGATGCCGGTAGACCTCGCTGAGTAGCCCGGCCTCCAGCGCCTCGCTCGGTGGCGCGTTGGCCCGAAGTCGTCCGTCGGCCAGCACCGCGATGCGGTCGGCGTACGCCGCGGCGGCAGGCCTCAGTCACGATCGAGCGGGCCGCCACGCTGCTCGACCAGCAGGCATCCCGGACCCGTGAGCGCCTGGCCGGTGACCGCCGGTTCCTGCCGGGGTCCCAGCGCCGGTCCGGCCTGCCTCCAGCTCAAGCTTGGCCTCCACGGCGGTGGTAGAACGCGGCCAGCGCCGGGTAGAGCTCCTGGTAGGCGGCGTGGAGCTCGCGGTAGCGAGGCTGGTCGGCGCCCGGGGCCGCGACCGGAGTGACCGTCACCACCGCCGCGACCGCCTCCTGGACATCGCTGTACCAGCCGGCTCCCACCGCAGCCAGCAAGCTCGCACCGAAGGCCGCTCCCTCTGCCGTCGCGACGGTCGCGATCTCCGCATCGAGCACGTCGGCGAGGATCTGTCGCCACACCGGGCTCTGGCTGCCGCCACCCGAAGCCCTGATCTGCGCGGGTGCCGGCACCCCCGCTTCGAGCATCAGTTCGAGCCCGTCGCGTAGCCCGAAGGCGACACCCTCGAGGACGGCTCGCGTCAGGTTCGCACGCTCGTGTTGGACGTCGAGGCCGATGAAGGCGCCGCGGACCTTCGTGTCGGGGTACGGGGTCCGTTCGCCGGTCAGGTACGGCAGGAACCACAGGCCAGCGCCACCGGCGGGTGCGGTCGCTGCCTCGTCGCTCAGTGCGGCGAAGTCCTCGCCTGGTGCGACGGTGTCGCGGTACCACCGGAGGCTCCCTGCCGCCGACAGCATCACCCCCATCAGGTGCCACCGGTCGGGCACGGCGTGACAGAACGCATGGGCGCGCCCCTGTGCCGCGATCCGAAGCTCGGCTGTGGGCGCGAACACCACCCCGGATGTCCCCAGCGACAGCGCCATCGTGCCGGGATCGACCGCGCCGACCCCGACGGCGTTCGCCGCCTGGTCACCCCCTCCTGCAACGACCGGTGTCCCCGGCAGGAGACCGGTCACCTCGGCGGCAGCAGCGCTCACGGTGCCCGTCACCTCCGGTCCCTCGTAGGTCCGCGGTAGCCATGCCGGATCCACGCTCAGGGCCTGCAGGATCTCGGGGGACCAGTCACGCGCCGCCACGTCGAACAGCAGGGTCCCCGCCCCGTCGGCCTTGTCCACGGCCATATCCCCGGTCAACTGCAACCGCACGTGGTCCTTGGGCAGGAGCACGTGGGCGATGCGCTCGTAGACCTCCGGCTCATTGTCGTGCACCCACAGCAGTTTCGGGGCGGTGAAGCCGGTCATCGCGTCGTTGCCCGTCACCTCCACCAAACGGGCCGCGCCCACGCGGTCACGGATCGCATCGCACTGGTCGCCGGTGCGCTGGTCGTTCCACAGGATCGCGGGCCGCAGGACCCGGTGATCGCTGTCGAGCAGCACCAGGCCGTGCATCTGCCCGGCCAACCCCACCGCAGCGACCGAGCGCGGGTCGATGCCACCGGAGGTCAGCGCGGAGCGGATCGCGTTGCAGGTCGCGTCCCACCACAGGTGCGGAGCCTGTTCGCTCCAGCCGGTGCGCGGTACCTCGTAGCTGTAGCCCTCTGCGCCCTCCGCGACGACCGCGCCATGGCGGTCGACCACCACGGCCTTGGTCGCCGTGGTCGAGGTGTCGATACCGATCACGTGGTCTATGCCTGCTCCTTCGACTGGACGGCGGCGGACCTCCACCAACGACCGGCTACCGGTTACGTGCGCCAGATGGCGTGGTTGATGTGGTTCTCGAGCAGCTCCTGCCGTCCGGAGGTCGGGGTCGGGTCGATGCCGTCCTGCTCGACACGTGCTGCGAGGTCGGCCAGCGAGAGGTCCCCGCCGAGGATGTCGCGGCCGAGGTCTGCGTCCCAGCCCTGGTAGCGGTGCTGGCGGGCATCCGCGAGGGTCTGGGTCTCGATGAGGTCGGCGGCGACCAGCAGCGCCTGAGCCAAGGTGTCGATCCCGCCGATGTGGCCGTGGAACAGGTCGTAGCGGTCCAGGCTCTGGCGGCGCAGCTTGGTGTCGAAGTTGAACCCACCGGTGCCGAACCCGCCAGCTTGCAGGATCTCGTGGACCACCAGCGAGAGCTCCTCGACCGAGTTGGGGAACTGATCGGTGTCCCAACCGTTCTGAGGATCGCCACGGTTGGCATCGATACTGCCGAAGACGCCGTTGGCGACCGCGTAGGCGACCTCGTGATGGAAGCTGTGACCCGCCAGGGTGGCGTGGTTGCCCTCGATGTTGACCTTGTACTCACCGGCGAGATCGTGCCGCTCAAGGAAGCCGTGGACGGTCGCGGTGTCGTAGTCGTACTGGTGCTTGGTCGGCTCCTGCGGCTTCGGCTCGATCAGCAACGTTCCCGCGAACCCGATGTCACGCTTGTGCTCTGCGACCAGGGTCAGGAACCGCGCGAGCTGGGCCTGCTCACGGGCGAGATCGGTGTTGAGCAGGGTCTCGTACCCCTCCCGACCGCCCCACAGCACGTAGTTCTCCCCGCCGAGGTGGTGGGTGGCCTCCATCGCGTGCTTGACCTGCGCGGCGGCGTAGGCGAACACCTCAGGGTCGGGGTTGGTCGATGCCCCTGCCGCGTACCGCGGATGGGAGAAGGCATTCGCGGTCCCCCACAACAGCTTCACTCCGGTCTCGGCCATCTTCTCCCCGACCGCCGCGACGATGCGCTCCAGGTTGCCGGCCGACTCGGAAAAGGTCCGCCCCGGCGGGGCGATATCCACATCGTGGAAGGTGAAGAAGGGCGTGCCGAGCTTGACGAAGAACTCGAACGCCGCCTCCAACTTGGTGTGCGCGGCCTGCATCGGGTCGGCAGCAGGATCGAGCCACGGCCGATCGAAGGTCCCAGCTCCGAACACGTCCGAGCCCGCCCAGTTGAACGAGTGCCAGTAGCACACGCCGAGGCGGAGGTGCTCGCGCATGGGCTTGCCGAGAACGACCCGGTCAGGGTCGTACACCTTGAAGGTGAGAGGATCGTCGCTGCCGAGACCTGCATACCGGATCGGCTCAGCAACCTCAGGGAAGAACGCGCTCGCCATGTCTGCACCTCCAGGGCCGCTTGCCCAAGCCTAGCAATATTTGTCTGTATCCCCTACATTTTGTTCTCAGCGGCGCTGGCTGCCTCGAACCGGAGTACGGTCATGGCTCTTGAACCGCAGGCGGACCCGCTGCCGAACGCCCGTGCACCTGGCACAGCGCACGCGGGCTCGAGCGTTCGGCAGCGGAACCTGTCGGCACTGTTGCGCATCTTGCACGTCAATGGGCCGACCTCGCGCGCGCGGCTGACGAAGCTGACGGGACTGAACCGCTCGACGATCGGCGGATTGGTCGCCGAACTGCGCGAATTGGGCCTGGCGGTGGAGAACGGGCACGAGGTCACGCCGGGGCCCGGTCGACCGTCGCCGATCGTCGAGCCGCGACCCGAAGGCGCCATTGCCCTGGCTGTCGAACTCACCGTGGACAGTCTGGCGACCGCGGTGAACGGGTTCGGTGGAGAGATCCTGGCTGCACGCCGGCTGGTCCGTCCCCGGCGCTCGGTGGAGCCAGACGAGGCGATCGAGGAGGTGGCCCGACAGATCGGTGCGATGCGTCGCTCCTGGGAGCGCGCACCGTTGGCAGGGGTCGGTGTGGCGGTTGCTGGGCTGACCAACCGTCTGACCGGAACGGTGGACTTCGCTCCCAACCTCGGCTGGCGTGATGTCCCGCTCAGCCAGCGGTTGACGCAGTCGCTGACCGATATGGGCGTGCCGGAGCAGCTACCCATCGATCTGGCGAACGAGGCCGACCTGGGAGCTCTCGCCGAAGCGCGCCGGGGCGCGGGTCGCGACGTTGATGATCTGGTGTACGTCTCCGGGGAGGTCGGCATCGGTGTCGGCGTGGTCGCTGGGGGGCAGCCCCTGCTCGGCGCTGCGGGCTACGCGGCCGAAGCCGGACACATGCTCATCAACCCCGACGGCGCGAGCTGCGGCTGCGGCGCTCGCGGCTGTTGGGAGACCGAGGCGGGGGAACGCGCGCTGCTGCGCCGGGCGGGCATCGAACCCAGCTTGGTCGGGGGTGAGGCGATCGAGGCCGTCCTGGCCCGGGCCGCCGACGGTGATCCGGTCGCCACGGCGGCGATGGAGGAGACCGGCCGGTGGCTCGGGCTCGGGTTCGGGAACCTGGTGAACCTATTCAATCCCCGCCTCGTCGTGCTGGGAGGCCTGTACCACCGCCTGTTCGAGCCCCTGCAGACCTACATCGATGAGGCCTTCGGCTCCCGGGCGTTACCGGTGTCCGCGGACATGGTCGAACTCGTCGTCAGCGAACTCGGGGACGAGGCGCTGCTCATCGGCGCCGCCGAGCTCTCCCTCGAGCGGCTGTTCGATGGCCCGCTCGCACTCGTGAACAGGGTCCCGACAACCTGATCCGGAGTGTGGGTGCGTATCTGAGCTGCAGCACGGTCGAACGATTGTCTTCAGCCGCCGATCCTCATGGGCGCATCGAGAGAGCGGCTCCACGCAACATCCCGACGGGCCGTGAGATCCGCGTCCTGGTGACCGTGGGAGGGGAGCCACCGTTGCTCCCGACACGCGGGTGCCGGGGCTTCTGGCCCCAAGACAGCTCCACGATCCGGGCACGGTTGTTCGCTCAGGAACTCCTCGATCGCGGGCGAGCGCCCGTGCCCGTCGAGCACGCCATCGCGAACATGCGCGTCATCGAGGCGGTGCTTGCTGCCTGGTCAGCGACGCGTTCGCCACCCAACCCGCCGGCATCGTCGCTATCGCTCAGTGCAGGGACTGGACGTCGGAGTCCTCGATCTCCTCGGAGCGCTTGCCCAGGATGATCATCGCGAGGACCTGATCGGTCGTCACGTCACTCTTGGCGACCGTGCTGACGAGTTTGCCCTGGAGCATCACGGTGATCCGGTCCGCGAGGTCGTAGACGTCGTGGATGTCATGGCTGATCAGGAAGATCCCGATGCCTTCCTCGCGGAGTCGACGGATCAGGTCCCGGACCTGTTCCGACTCGGCCGGGCCCAGAGCGGCTGTCGGCTCGTCCATGATCAGGACACGAGCGTTGAACTCGACCGCGCGGGCGATCGCGACGGACTGTCGCTGCCCGCCGGATAGCGAGGCCACGGGGACGGCGAAGTTCTTGAAGTGTGGGTTGAGCCGGCTCATCACGGCCCGGGTCCGATCCTCCATCGCGCCCTCATCCAGATTGCCCAGGCGCGTGGTCACCTCCCGGCCGAGGAAGACGTTCGCGGGTGCATCGATGTTCTCCGCCAGCGCCAGCGTCTGGTAGATGGTCTCGATGCCCCGGTGCTTGGCGTCCCTGGGGTTCTCGATGGTGATCGGCTCGCCGTCCATCAGGATCTGGCCCGACTCCATCTTCTGGGCTCCGGCGAGGGTCTTGATCAACGTGGTCTTGCCAGCACCGTTGCCGCCCACCAGCGCGTGTACCTCGCCCGGGTAGAGATCGACGTGCATGCCATCGACGGCTTTGACGCCCCCGAAGGACACGTGGACGTCGCGCATCGTGATGAGTGGTGTGCCGTCGCGTGGGGTGCTGGTACTGGTCATGTCGCTACTCGGCCCTCCGCTGGTAGTAGGAGTCGATGGCTACCGCGAAGACGAGGACGATGCCGACCACGACGGTCTGCAGAGGCGCGTCGACGCCCATGAGGACCATCCCGGACTGCAGCGACTGCATCACGAGAGCGCCGAGCATGGCCCCGGCGATGGTCCCCACCCCCCCGGCCAACGAGGTGCCCCCGATCACGGCGGCGGCGATCACGTAGAGCTCGTTGAGCTGCCCCATCCCGCTGACCGCCGCGTTGAGGCGGGCGGACTGGATCGCGGCCGCGACCGCGACGAGCATCCCCATGAGCGTGAAGATCTTGACGGTCGTCCAGCGGGTGTTGATACCGCCGAGCTTCGCGGCCTCGGGGTTGCCACCGATGGCGTAGATGTAACGCCCGAACCGTCGCCGGTTGGCGATGAAGGTCATGACGAGCGCGATACCGATGACGATCAGGACGGGGTACGCCAGCCCCATCGGGATGTCCAGGCCCCCCTCGGGCCACTCGATGCCTCGGGACTCGGCGTAGCTTCGGGCGAGGCCCTCGGGCATGTAGTACCGGTTGAGGGTCCCGACGAGGACGAGCACCGCCGCACAGGCGAGTCCACCGACCGTGACCTCGGCCCA
>CAYXJD010000170.1:0-7115 GCA_964465225.1 uncultured Actinomycetota bacterium | reverse complement strand
CGGCGGCGCTGCTCGGCATGGCGGTGGGAGCGGCGGCTGCCGGGCTGCTGGTGATCGACGTGACCGCACCGATCGAGGGCCAGCTGGCGGCCTTCGAAGCCCGGCGCGACACCTTCGCGACCCTGGCACTGCCGTTCCAGGTGCTGGGGACCATGTTCATGGTGGTGGTCCTGGAGGTGCTGTTCGCACAGCCACGGTCCGGTGCCCGTGCGGGCCTGCTCACCCGTCTGCGCCGCAGCACGCGGTGGGTCGGGCTCGGCTGGCGAGCACTGCGGGTCGCGCGCATCGCGACCCGTCACGGCTTCGCCCCGGCGCTGGGGCTGCGTCGCGGTGAACTGGACGTCCGCAGTCCCGAGGAGCTGGCGCGCCGCGCCCGGCTGGCCCTGGAGGACGCCGGAGGCATGTTCGTCAAGCTCGGGCAGCTGCTGGCCACACGACCCGACCTCCTGCCGCCGGCGGCACTGGCCGAGCTGGGCCGACTCCACGCCGGCGCGCGACCACTGGAGCGCACCGAGGCGGAGGCAGCGATCCGCGCCGAGCTGCCCGTTCCGCTGGAAGAGGTGTTCACCGCGATCGAGTGGGAGCCGGTCGGCTCGGCCTCGATCGCCCAGGTGCACGCCGCCCGGTTGCACGACGGTCGGCAGGTCGTGGTCAAGGTGCGCCGTCCCGGCCTGATGGCCGAAGTGGAGCGCGACCTGGCGATCGCGGTGGCGTTCGCCCGGCTCGCCGAGCGCCGCACCGTCTGGGGCCGGGCCTACGAGATCGGGGCGCTCGCCCAGGACTTCGCCCGGTCGCTGCGTCTGGAGCTGGATCTGCGCGTCGAGGCGCGCCACGCCGCGGAGATGGCTGAGGCCACCGCCGGCCACGAGCTCGTGCGGGTGCCGGCGGTCGTCACCGCGCTCACCACGCAGCGGCTGGTGGTCATGGACCGCCTGGTGGGCACGCCGCTGTCGTCCCTGCCACCGGGCGCGGCCGCCGACGACCCCGCCGGCCGGCGTCGGCTCGCGGACGAGCTGTGCACCTCCCAGGTCGAGGCCATGCTCCAGGGGGAACGCTTCCACGGCGATCCCCACCCGGGCAACGTGCTGCTGCTCGACGATGGCCGGCTCGGGCTGATCGACTTCGGCGTCACGGGCAGGCTCGATGCCTTCGAGCGGGCCTCGGTGTTCCAGATGCTCCTCGCGCTGCAGCTCGGCGAGCCGTCGCTGCTGTACGAGTCGCTGGTCGCCGTCGGGGCGGTCCCGCCGACCCGCGACCCCGACGCGATCGAGCGGGAGCTGGCACGTTTCATGGCGGCCAACCTCGGCTCGGGGCTGCCACCGGCCAGCGCGCTCACCGACCTGCTGCGGCTGACGACCCAGCTCGGTTTCCGCCTCCCACCCCAGACCTCGACGATGTTCCGGGCGCTTGCCACGCTCGCGGGCACGCTGGAGCAGCTCTCGCCCGACTATCCCCTGATCGAGCAGGTCGCAGCGCTCGGTGGCGCTGAGTTCCAGCAGCGCAGCTCACCCTCATCGGTCGCGGAACTGGTGCAGCGCGAGTGGGCACAGCTCGGCCCCCTGGTGCAGCGCGCACCCCGCCATCTCGACCGGCTCGCGACGCTGGCCGAGCACGGCCGGCTGACGACCCGTGTCCGACTCTTCGCGGACGCGGAGGACGTGGCCGTCGCGGAACGACTCGTCAACCGGGTGGTGCTCACCGCGCTGTCGCTGGGCCTGGGCCTGCTGGCCACTTTGCTGCTGGTGGCGGAGACCGGGCCGGTGCTCGCCGGCGGTGACGTACTGCTCGTCGAGGTGCTCGGCTGGATCGGGTTGTTCGGGAGCGCGATCCTGTTCCTGCGCGTGCTGCTCCAGGTGGTCCGAGCGCCGCCCGACCCCACTGACAGGCGGTGGGGCTGATGCGCAGGTCGTCGGCGCTCATCGCCTTCCTGCTCGCGACGTGCACGTGGAGCTGGACCCTGTGGGCCCTGGCCGCCTGGCTGGAGCTGCCGGACACGGTGGCGGAGGTGCTCATCGTCGCCGGCCGGTTCGGCCCCAGCCTCGCCGCGATCGGGGTGACCGTCGCCGCCGCTGGTCGCTGCGGCCTGGCCGGGCTGCTGGCCCCTCTCCGCCGGTGGCGCGCCCCCGCACCGATCTGGTCGCTGGTCGTGGCCGGCCCGGTCGTGGTCGTGCTGGCCGCGATCGGACTGGCGGCCCTGCTCGGCACACCGCCGGGCCCCTTCAACGATCCGGGCACCGCCTACCTGGTCCTCCCCGCGTTCCTGCTGATCCTGGTCTTCGGCGGGCCGCTGGGTGAGGAGCTCGGCTGGCGCGGCTTCGCGCTCGACCGCCTCCAGTCCCGCGCCGGCCCCGTCCCAGCGTCGCTGCTGCTCGGGCTCGTGTGGGGGTTGTGGCACCTCCCGCTGTTCCTGGACCCGGGCCAGGTGCAGGCCTCCCTACCGCCGCTGCTGTACCTCGGCCAGGCCATCGCGACCGCGGTGCTCTACACGTGGCTGTGGAACCGGACCCGGAGCCTGCCGGTCGTGCTCGTCCTGCACACCATGACCAACCTCGCCGCCGGCGTGTTCCCCCTCCTGGCGCCCGAGGCACCCAACGACCTGGCCTTCGGCCTGGCGATCGCACTGGCCGGTCTCGGCGCGCTGGCCCTGATCGGCCTCACCCAGGGCCGTCTCGGCTACGAGCGCACCCCCGTTGCGGCACCCACGCTGACCGCGCCTCGGCGACGTTGACCCCGCCCGGGTCCGGCGACCCACAGCAGCGACCCACGGCAGCGACCCACGGCAGCGACCCACAGCAGCGACCCACAGGAGCGACCATGACCAGCCAGCCACAGCACACACCCGACCGTTTCGAGGTGATCGAGGACCCACACCTGGTCCCCGACTGCCCGCACTGCGGCGCCGAACTGACCACGATCCGGACCCGGATGCTGCCCGCCAACGGCAGCACCAGGGCCCGCTTCGGCAAGCGCTACGCCTACGCCTGCCCGGGCTGCAACCGGCTGCTGGGCATCTCGCACCGCAAGGGCTTCTGGATGGGCTGACGGCGACGCCGGGGAGCGCCCACGGGACGGGCACCGAGGTGGGTCCCCGCCGCGCCGTGGAACGAGAGCGACCATGCCATCTTCGCGCTGCGCGGCATCCCGGCGGTCGCCATCACCAGCCAGGAGGTGCACGCCCTGCTCGGCGGGCTGGCTCACACCCCCGCCGACACCCTCGACGTGCTCGACGTCACCGTGCTCGAGCAGCTCGCCATCGACCTCCCAGGGCTGCTCGCGCTCACCGCCGCCGGGACGTGCTGAGCGTGCGAGCACTGTCCGAGACAGCGCGGCCGACGGGTCGGCGAGCGCCCGGGGCGCCGGGTCACCTCGACCCCGCCGGGATCTCAGGGCTGCGAGCCCGACGCGGTCTCCGGGAGCACGGTGTCGGCCACGTAGGCGACGAACCGCTCCGGACGCTCGAACAGGGGACGGTGCCCCGCGGTCTCGAACTCCACGAGCTGCTTGGTCGGCGCCTCGAGCATCGGGTACCACTCGTCCACCAGCTGCCGGCGGCCGTCGATCTCGTTGGCGCCCTGGACGAGGTAGACCGGCACCTCGAGCTCGGTCGCGGTCTCCCGCAGGTCGACCGCTTGGAGCTGGGGGTAGAGGACACCGAAGGTGTCGAGGAACCCGCCGAAGGTGTGGAACAGGTCGACGAAGGAGTACTCACGTACCAGCAGGTTCTCGGAGAAGCCGCCGGCACCCTCGGCGTTGGCGCTGTGGTCGTAGGCGTAGACCATCGGCTCGCTGGACAGCGCCGGCTCGTAGGCGAGGAGATCGTCGTAGGGCGGCGGGCCGTTGGCGACGAGCTGCTCGACGAGGCGGTCATCACCACGCTCACGTGCCCAGGACAGCGTGTCGGCGTAGGTGATCTGGTCCGTCGCCCCGGCATCGACCATCTGGCCGGTCCCGATGTAGGTCCGGTAGAGCTCTGGGCGTTGCTGGGCCGCCAGGACGCCGAGGAAGGTGCCGTAGGACTGACCGAGCAGCAGGATGCGGTCCTGGCCGAACCGCTCGCGCAGATGCTCGGTGACCGCGATGGTGTCGTCGACGGCGCTCTCGATCGTGTAGTCGCCGATCGGGTCCAGGGCGGCGTAGGAACGCCCCGCCCCGCGCTGGTCCCAGGTGACAACGGTCACGTGCTCCTCGAGCGCCTCGAGGTGGCGGCGCATGGCCCCGAGCTCCGTGCCCCCGGGTCCGCCGGCCAGGTAGAGCAGGACGGGGTTGTCGGTGCTCGCCCCACGGATCAGCAGCCCGAGATCACGGCCGTTCACCTCGATATGGGTCAGTTCGGCGATGCTGCCGGGCAGTGGCTCTCCATCGGCGGCGAGGATGGGCGCGGTGCTCGCGGGACGACCGACGAGCACGGCGAGCAGGGCCAGCACCAGCAGTGTCGCGCCGACCCGCAGCCGTGCCGGCCATCCGGGGCTGACCGTCGCCGGCCCGGTACGGCGCTGTGCCAGCCCGAGGCCGAGCCCGGCACCGAGCAGCATCGGCAGGACGACCACCAGAGCGATCACTCCCCGGCCGGCGACCAGGGCCATCAGTCCGTACATGCTCAGGTGAGGGAACCCGACGGTGGGCCCCTCCAAGGGCAGCCGGCTGAGCTCGTACCCGATGACGAAGGCGGCGGGGCCGGCGAGCAGCGCCCACCGGGAGCGCCAGATCAGGCCCGTCGCCAGCCCCAGCAGCAGCGCGAGGCCGAGCATGGCCAGCCCCTGGAGGTGGTCGGCGGGGCTGCGGGGCAGCGTCAGGCCGAAGGCCAGCGCCGCGATCAGCGGTAGTGCCCGCACCAGCGTCGGCCGCTCGGCGCGGTCGAGCCGATCGAGGAGGGCTCGCAGCGAGCCACGGGGGGGTCGCGGTTCCGATGAGGTCACTCCCGCGGTTGGGCGGGTCGCGCTGGTGGTGCTCACGGGAAGATCCGATGGTCGACGAGCTGGGTTCCGACGACCCCACACTGCCCGCAGGACCTGGCGCCACGCTGTCACGACGCTGTCACCTGCTGCGAGCGTGCGTTCAGGCCGGCCCGGCGTCGGGAGCGCCCAGCGGCCACAGCACGGTGACGACGGTGGTCAGCACCGTGCCCCCGAGCAGGATCCAGGCGAGCCCCGCCAACGGGAGGTCGCCTCCCGAGCGCGCGGCGCCGCTGACGGCGGCGAGCACGGCCAGGTTGGTCAGGACCGACCGGGTCCGGGCCCCGACCTCGAGCCGGACCCGGACCAACTCCCGCTCGCCGGTCGTGCGACCGCGCAGCATCGGCGCGAGGTAGACCACCGTGGCCAGGATCGCAGGCGCGAGCACACCGGCCAGGGCCGCCACACCGACGGCGTCCAGCCAGCGCCATGCACCGGTCGTGACCACCGCCGCGTCGACCCAGACCACGGCCACCAACCACGCAACCGCACCGAGCAGCAGCGGCCGGGACGCGGTCACCCGCGCCGAGAGGACCGCCCGCCACACCGGCAGGCACACCGAGGTGGCCGCCAACGCGAAGCCGGCCAGGGCCAGCCCGGCCGTGACCCTGGCGGCGACGCCCCAGCTACCGGGAAGGCCGAGCAGGAGCAGCAGGAACACGGCGACGAACAGCACGGCGGCCCCAGGTCGCAGCGCCCGGGCGGCCCGTTCATCGGCTCCGGGCTCGATCCGGGTGCGCGCCATGGTCGGTCCGAAGAACACCAGCGTGGCCAACAACGTCAGCCCCGCCCAGCCGAGCACGTTGGCGTGGAGGTGGGCGAGCCTCGCTCCGAGGTACCACGGTCCGGCGACCAGCCCGAGCCCCAGCGCGGCCCCGAGGAGCGCAGCGGCCACGAACGCCACATGCGCGCGCTCGTAGAGCCGGACCACCCAGGTGAAACGCGCGCCGACGGCATGGCGCCGCATGGCGCGCAACCGCCACCAGGCGGCGATCACGACACCCGTGAGCACCGTCGCCCCGAGCGCGAGCCCCGGCAGCCAGTCGTTGGGCAGGCCCAGCAGCACCAGGACGATCCCGGCATTGGCGACCCACGTCCACCACCACGCGCGCTGGCCCGGGGTCCTCGTCACCGCCCGCGAGAAGTGCTCGCTGAAGGCCAGGAGCACGTTCGTGAGTACCCCGAGGGTGAACAGGTGGACCGCCAGCCACCTACTCCCCGGCAACGCCGCGCCCGCCAGGAGCCACACCAGGACCGCCAGGGTGTACCCCGCGACCAGCCACAGGGTCGGCACCACGTCCGCGAACGGTGACGCACCACGAGGACGGCCCCGGCTCCCGCCGATGTCAGCTCTCGCGGACGGTGCTGAGTACCGTGACGTCGAGCTGGGAGGCCTCGAGTTCCCAGGCGCGGAACCCCGCCAACTCCTGCCGGACCACGCCGAACACCAACGACACCACGATCGCGTCGTCGGTCAGGCCCAGCAGCAGAAGGACATCCGGGATCAGGTCCACCGGCGAGATGAAGTACAGCAGCCCGCCGAGCACCGCCAGCACGCTGCGCAGCCGCACGTCGCGGTACTCACCCCGCAGGTAGGCGCGCAACAGCCGCCAGCTGGCGGCGAGGTCGGCGAACAGGCCGTGGGCGGCCTCGTCGCCCCCAGTACCTGCCGCTGCGGACGCCAGCCCACGGACGTCGCGCTCACCACGCAGGTACTGCCGTGCACGGGACGGACCAGCCATCGCACACCTCCTCGGGCGCTCCGAGGATACCGCCGAACGCCGACAGACGCGGGCAGCAGACGGCAACGCGATCTCGCACGTGACCGTGCTCATCTGGCGTCTACGAGCCGGACCAGGACCATGGGTGGACATCGGAGGCGATCCGCCGCGCGGGTCGTCACCGTCGACTGGGTGTAGGTGCAGGCGGCCTGATCCCTCACCGGCGATAAGCGAGCGGGCCGATCGCTCGCGCCGGCGTCAGCAGCCGCCCGCCTCGTCGCTCGTCACGTCCTGGCCACGCAGCTCGTGACCATCCTGTGACCATCCGGCCCCGGTTCCGCCGAGGAGAGAGGCGGCTCCTACGAGGGAACCGCCTCTTCCTCGAGGTGATGCGGCGGAGGGAGGGGGATTCGAACCCCCGAGACCCGTAGGTCTACCCGCT
>CAYXJD010000169.1:0-7161 GCA_964465225.1 uncultured Actinomycetota bacterium | reverse complement strand
CGAAGTCGATGTCGATGTCCGGCATCTGGAGGCGGGCCGGGTTGAGGAACCGCTCGAAGATCAGGCCGTGCTTGATCGGATCGACGCGGGTGCTGTCGGTGCAGAAGGCGACCACCGACCCGCCCGCGGAGCCGCGACCAGGGCCCACCCTGATGCCCTCGGACCGCGCGTGCTCGCAGAGGTCGGCGACGATGAGGAAGTAGGCCGGGAACCCCATCTGCTCGATCACGCCGAGCTCGTACTCGACCCGCTCGGCCACGGCGGTGGGGACCGGGTCGCCGTAGCGGATCCTGGCGCCCTCCCACACCTTCCGGCGCAGGAAGTCCGCCTCACCCATCCCGTCCGGGCACGGGAACGCGGGGAGCAGGTCGAGATCGAACTCGATCTTCGCGTCGCACCGCTCGGCGATGTCGAGGGTGGCGTCCAGGGCCTGCGGGTAGGCGTGGAACTGCTCGCGCATCTGGCGCGCCGACTTCACGTAGAACTGATCGCCCTGGAACTTGAACCGATCGGGGTCGGAGATCTTCGACCCCGTCTGGATGCAGAGCAGGGCATCGTGGGCCTGCACGTCGTCGGCGTGGGTGTAGTGGGAGTCGTTCGAGATGACGGTCCTGAGACCCAGTTCCTTGGCGAGCTTCTCCAACAGCGGCCAGGTCCGGCGCTGCTCGGCGATCCCATGGTCCTGGAGCTCGATGAAGTACCGCTCTGCGGTGTAGATGTCCTTGAAATCGCTCATCGTCTGCCGGGCGGCGGCTTCGTCGCCCTTGAGCAGGTGCTGGTTGACCTCGGAGCCGAGACAGCCGGAGAGCACGATCATGCCCTCGGCATGGTCGGCGAGGACCTCCAAATCGACCCGTGGCTTGTACCAGGTCCCCTCGAGGTAGGCCCGGGTGGACACCGATACGAGGTTGCGGTAGCCCACGTCGTCCTGGGCCAGGGCGGTCAGGTGGTAGTACCGCGTCTTGTTGTCCGCGCCGCCGAGCCGTTGTTCGTGCCGCGACCCGATCGCCTGGTACAGCTCAGAACCGAGGATCGGCGTGACCCCCTCACGCTGTGCGGCCCGGAAGAAATCGACCAGGCCGAACAGGACCCCGTGGTCGGTGATGGCGACCGCGGGTTGGCCATCGTCGCGGACGTGCCGTACGAGTTCGTCGACGCGCGAGGCCCCATCCAGCATCGAGTACTCGGTGTGCACGTGCAGGTGCGCGAAGCTGTCGCTGGTCACGGGTTCCCCTGTCGTCGCTGGCAGCTCGGCGTGCGGTGCCGGTGGGCGAGCAGCGGCGCTGTCGCTGGCCGCTCGCTCGGCGAGCCCACAGGCGTGTGACGGGGAAGAACCACACGCCTGTGGTTCGCGGCCCGGGAAACTAGCAGCCCTGCCCGGGCGAGGAGGAAGAGGCGGTCCGAGGCGAGCGAGCCGCGCGCAGCCCGTGCTTCGTGCGGCCGCCGGACGCTGGTGGTCGCCCGGGATGCGGAGGCAGGGGTGCTCACCGCCCGCGCACCCTGGCGCTCCGTACAGGTGTCCGATAGCCGCCATCGCACCGCTGTCGGTCACGCCTGATCACGTCCACGCTGGAGGGCGTCCCGACCTTGGAGCGAAGCGACATGACGACCATCACGCGATCCATCGACGTCGAGGTCCCGGTCCGGACCGCCTACGACCAGTGGACCCAGTTCGAGGAGTTCCCGTCGTTCATGAAGGACGTGGAGCGGATCGAGCAGCTCGACGACACCACGGTGCGGTGGCACGTGAACATCGCCGGGATCGAGCGGAGCTTCCAGACCACCATCACCGAACAGACACCCGACCAGCGCGTGGCCTGGACGACCGAACCCGGCAGCGACACGTGGCACGCCGGCGTCGTGACCTTCCACCGGCTCGACGACGGGGTGTCTCGCGTGACGCTGCAGATGGACGTCGAGCCCGACGATGTCGTCGAGAAGGTGGGCACCGCGCTGGGCATCACGGAGGCGAACATCCAGCGTGACCTCGAGGGCTTCAAGGCGTTCATCGAGTCTCGCGGCGAGGAGACGGGCGCCTGGCGCGGAGAGGTCAGCCAGGATCCACAGGCGTGACCGCCTCGACCGGGGGCCCGCCACGGCGGTGACAGGCCCCGGTCACAACCGGCTCACGTCGCGGTGTCACGATCGCGCCACTGCCCGAGCACCTGCTGCCGGTCGGCTACCGGGAGCCCGGTGTGCTCGAGCGCTGTCCGCAGGTCGTCGGGCAGGGGTTCGTAGAACTCCAGCCGAGCGCCGGTCACGGGATGGTCCAAGCCGATCGCGCCCGCGTGCAGGAAGGGACGGTCCAGCCCGGCGGCCCGGGACACCGCGGCGGGTGCGCCGTAGGTGGGATCACCCAGGATCGGCGTCCCGAGCGCTGCGAGGTGCACCCGGAGCTGGTGGGTCCGACCGGTGTCCAGTTCGCATGCCAGGCTGGCGACCTGCCGCCGTGGCTCGATCCCCCCCACGGAGGCGGTCGCCAGCACCCGGTAGCGGGTACTGGCGTGCCGACCCTCAGCGACGACCGCGAAGCGGGTCCGCTCACCCGGGTCCCGACCGATCGGTGCCTCGATCCTGCCGCGGGGTTGCTCCGGGACCCCGACGACGACGGCGAGGTAGCGACGGGCCACCTGTCGTGCGGCGAGGGCCGCGGTCAGGCCGAGGAAGGCCTCCTGCGTACAGGCGACGAGCAGCAACCCCGAGGTCCCACGGTCCAACCGGTGGACGATGCCCGGCCGGTGCCCCTCAGTGCCGGGCGCGAGCGGGATCCCTTCCGCCTCGAGCGCGTCGACCAGGGTGTCGTCGGCATGGCCCGGGCCGGGATGGACGACCAGCCCGGCGGGCTTGGCGACCACGAGCAGGTGCTCGTCGCGGTACCGGATCGGTGGCACCGGCGGTGGCGGTGAGGCTGGCGCCGGTACCGGCGCGGACACCTCCACGACCTCACCTGCACGCAGCCGTCGTCCGCGCGCGCCCCGCGTGCCGCCGAGGAGGACCTGTCCGGCGTCGATGCGCGCCGCGGCCTGGCTGCGGGAGCTCCCGAGGTGGCCGGCGAGCCACACATCGAGGCGCTGCCCGTCGGCTGCTGCCGGCACCTCCACCTTCACGAACCCGGTCCCCGTCCCCCGCCGTCGCCGCCGGGATCGGGATCGGGACGCTCCGCCTGCGGGGTGTCACCGGTGCGCTCGTCAGGGGTGTCGCCAGGGGCCTCGCCCGCGGTAGGTGAGGGTCCGAAGGAGCTGTCGGGCGGGGCATCGGCGGCCGCCGGGTCCCGATGCTCGACCGCGATCTGGTCCGGGACGTGGGGCGATCCCTGCTCCTGCGAGGCCGCGTGCAACGCCTGAGCAGCCTGACGCTCCTCCTGCAGCAGAGCGAACACGAGCAGGACGAAACCCACCGTTATCGCGCTGTCCGCCACGTTGAAGCGCGGGAAGGTGCCCCAGGCGACGAAGTCGACCACGTGGCCGGTACCGAACCCCTCGCCGCCCGCGCGCAGCAGACGATCCAGCACGTTGCCGATGGCGCCGCCGAGCAGCAGCCCGTAGGCCGCGGCGGCGAGCAGCGTCGGGGTTCGCGGGAGTACCCGGGCAACCAGGACGACCACCCCGACCGTGACGAGCAGGAACAGCCAGTGCGGTGCCGGGATGCCGAAGGCCCCGCCCGGGTTGTAGACGAGCTGCCACCCGATGTCGGAGCCGATCCACGGCACGAACCGACCCGGTACCAGGATCGACTCCGCGAGCTGCTTGGTGAGCTGGTCGAGCAGGACCAGCACGACCGCAACCAGCAGCCCGACCGGCACCGCGAGGCGGTGCGGCGGGGGCGCCGGGGGCTCGAGCTGGGCCCCGTCACCAGCGGCTCCCGCATCCTTCGTCGGCTCCGGAAGGGATCCGTCGTTCACGAGTTCAGCGACCCGTCTCCTCGCGACGCTTGCACTCCATGCACAGCGTCGCGTAGGGGAGCGCTTCCAGACGTGCGGGCTCGATCTGCCTCCCGCACCGCTCGCAGAGCCCGTAGATGCCCTGATCCATGCGCCGCAGGGCGTCGTCGATCTGCGTCAGCAGGCGGCGGGAGTGGTTGGACAGCGACTGAGCGGTCTCACGCTCGAAGCTGGCCGAGCCCGCATCAGCCGGGTCGTCGTCGAAGCCACCCTCACGCCAGTTGTTGACGTCGGCTTCCGCGTCGAGCTCCGCCACCTGGTCGAGGAGTTGCGCGCGCTCGGCCTCGAGCTCCTCGCGCCGGGCGCGGAGCTGCTTCTTGGTCAGCGGGGTGGTGGCCATGAGGCCGCGGAGGATACAGAACGGCGCTCGACGCTGCGCACAACCACCGCTGCGGTGACACCGGTGCGGCGGTGGCCGTAGACTGTCGACCGGCGCCCGGCTCGTGGCCGGGTGCCGACGGCGGCCCCGGGGTGATCGACCGCGAGCGACAGCGAGCGAAGCCGATCCCGCAGGGGCGGCCGCAGCGAGACCAACGTGATCAGACAACGTGATGACGAGGACGCGGCACGACGGGCCGCCCCACGAACGAGCGAGCCGGGACGGTGGGAGCCGGCGGTGGGGTCCATCGCGCCATCACCTCCGAGCGGCCGTGACGAGATCCCGGGCCCGGCGACCAGCGCCAGCGCCCGGGTGCGTAGGCACGGACGGCGCCGACCCGAGACGTCGGCCCCCGGCGCGAGCCGGTGCGGAAGATGACGAGCGGGTCGCCCGGTGCGGGTGACCAACGAGGGTGGGACCGCGGTCCGGCATCGGCAGATGCCCGGCATCGTCCCTCGGGACGCACGGCGAGACCGTCGCCCCGCAGGGGTGGCAACGACCGACCGCGAGGACCGATCCCATGCCCGACGCCCCCACCACCTCGGCCGCCCACCTGCCGTCCCCGGGCTCCGACCCGACCTCCGTTCGGGCCACGGGCGCGCCCTGGCCGAACGTGGCACCCCGACCGGACCTGCCGGCGCTGGAGTCGGAGGTGCTCGAGCTGTGGCGAGCGCACGGCGTGTTCGCGGCGAGCCTCGCCCAGCGGGCCGACGCGCCGGTGTGGACCTTCTACGAGGGGCCGCCCACCGCCAACGGGATGCCCGGCACCCACCACGTCGAAGCCCGCGTGTTCAAGGACATCTTCCCGCGCTACCGGACCATGAAGGGGCTGTTCGTCCGACGCAAGGGGGGCTGGGACTGCCACGGGCTCCCCGTCGAGCTCGAGGTCGAGCGTGAGCTGGGGCTGGACTCCAAGGCCGACATCGAGGCCTACGGCATCGAGGCGTTCAACGAGCGCTGCCGCGAGTCGGTGCTGCGCTACGTCGGGGCCTTCGAGGAGCTGACGGAACGCATCGGTTTCTGGATCGACACCCACGACGCCTACCGCACGATGGACGACACCTACGTCGACAGCATGTGGTGGGCGCTCAAGGAGTTGTGGGACCGGGACCTGATCTTCGAGGACTTCCGGGTCGCCCCCTACTGCGGACGGTGTGGCACCGCCCTGTCCGACGCCGAGGTGTCCCAGGGCTACCAGGAGGTGGACGACCCTTCCGTGTACGTCCGGTTCCCGATCACCGACGGCCCCCTGGCGAAGGAGGGGGCGGCGCTGGTGGTGTGGACGACCACGCCCTGGACGCTGCCGTCCAACACGGCCTGCGCCGTCGGCACGACGATCCCCTACCAGCTGGTGCGCACCTCGGCGTTCGGGGTCGAGGACGAGCTGCTCGTGCTCGCCGCCGACCGCCGTGAGGCGGTACTCGGCGAGGATGCCGAGGTGGTCCGTTCACTGACCGGCGCCGAGCTGGTGGGCACCCACTATGCCCGTCCCTTCGACGTGGTCGCGGTGCCCGAGGATGCGGACACCCACCGGCTGCTGGCCGCCGACTTCGTCACCACCACCGACGGTTCCGGGATCGTGCATCTGGCCCCCGCCTTCGGGGCCGACGACATGGCGGTCGGCCGGGCCGAGGGACTGCCGGTCCTCAACCCCGTCGACGCCCAGGGGCGGTTCACCGTCGGACCCTGGGAGGGGACGTTCGTCAAGGACGCGGACGACGCCATCACCGCCGAGCTACGCGAGCGTGGCCTCCTGCTGCGCTCCCTGACCTACACCCACACCTACCCCTTCTGCTGGCGCTGCAAGCGTCCGCTGATCTACTGGGCCAAGCCCTCCTGGTACATCCGGACCACCGCCAGACGCGAGCAGCTGCTGGCCAACAACGCGCAGATCGACTGGCACCCCGAGCACATCCGCGACGGTCGCTTCGGCCGCTGGCTCGAGAACAACGTGGACTGGGCGCTGTCCCGGGACCGCTACTGGGGTACCCCGCTGCCGTTCTGGCGCTGCGACGACTGCGACCACGTCGAGGTGGTGGGCAGCCGCACGGAGCTCGGCGCGAAGGCCGGCCGTGACCTCAGCGAGCTGGACCCGCACCGCCCCTACGTGGACGAGGTGACCCTGCCCTGTGCGGCCTGTGGGGGCACGGCCCACCGCGTGGCGGAGGTCGCCGACGCCTGGTTCGACTCCGGCGGCATGCCCTTCGCGCAGTGGGGCTATCCCCACACGGGGCAGGAGGAGTTCGCCCGCCACTATCCCGCCGACTACATCTGCGAAGCGATCGATCAGACCCGGGGGTGGTTCTACTCCCTGCTGGCAGAATCGACGCTGCTGTTCGATGACAGCTCCTACCGGACCTGCGCCGTGCTCGGCCACATCGTGGACGAGGACGGGCGGAAGATGTCCAAGTCCGCCGGCAACGTGCTGGACCCGTGGGAGCTGATCGACGCGCACGGCGCCGACGCGCTGCGCTGGCTGATGCTCGCGGAGGGCAACCCGTGGGTGAACCGGCGGGTGAGCCACAACCTGCTCGAGGACGTCGTGCGGCGCTTCCTGCTGACGCTGTGGAACACCCACGTCTTCTTCACCACCTACGCCGCGATCGATGGCTTCGACCTCGAGCAGCCGGCGCCGCCGGTCGCCGAACGCCCCGCCATCGACCGGTGGGTGCTGGCCGAGCTGGCCAGCCTGGTCGACACCGTGGACGGTGCGTTGGAGCGCTACGACGTGTCCACCTCGACGCGGGCGCTGGAGCGCTTCGTCGAGGATCTGTCGAACTGGTATGTCCGACGCAACCGGCGCCGCTTCTGGAAGTCGGTCCACGACGACCCGGCGGACAAA
>CAYXJD010000168.1:0-7177 GCA_964465225.1 uncultured Actinomycetota bacterium | reverse complement strand
CGAGCTGCGCCTCGGGCAGCGGGTAGGTGCCCTCGTGCTCGACGGGGTTCTGGGTGGCGACCACCAGGAAGGGCTCGGGCAGCGGTCGGGCCGTCCCGTCCACCGAGACCTGCCGTTCCTGCATCGCCTCCAACAGCGCGGCCTGGGTCCGAGGTGGGGTCCGGTTGATCTCGTCCGCCAGCAGGAGGTTGGTGAAGACCGGGCCCTCACGGAAACGGAAGCCCTCCCGGCTCGGGTCCAGGATCGTCTGGCCCGTGACGTCCGCTGGCATCAGGTCGGGGGTGAACTGCACCCGGCTGGAGCGCAGATCGAGGCTGCGGGCCAGCGTCGTGACCAGCAGGGTCTTGGCCACCCCCGGGACGCCCTCGAGCAGGACGTGTCCGCGTACCAGCAGCGCGGCCACGAGCCCGGTGATCACGCCGTCCTGGCCCACGATGACCGTGCCGATCTCGGCCCGGACCCGCTCGAGGGCCATGCGCGCCTGCGCGGCCGCATCGGGGTCGGCTACCGCTGCGTCGGAGCCGGGGACCGCGGCGTCGGGGCCGGGCACCGCGGCGTCGGGGCCGGTCCCCGCCGCGTCAGGGGCGCGTGGCGGCGGCATCGGCGGTCCGCTCGGGTCGGAAGGGGGAAAGCTCGACATCGTGGTCGATCCTCTCGCTCGGTCAGTTCTCGGTGAGGTCTCGCTCGGCTGGGCGGAGCAGGTCCCGGTGCAAGCGGTGTCCGGCGGCCGCGACCTCGACGAGGTCGGCATCGTCGTGCACCGCGCCCGGCAGCAGGGCCACCTCGGCGTCATCGCGAGCGACCGCGGTCCGACGTCCCACCTCGTGTACCAACGCGGCCGGATCCAGGGCGGTTGACAGCCCGAGGGCGGCGGTAGCGCGGCGTCGGTGGTCCCGACGCAGCCGCTCAGCGGTGTCGGCGCGGTCACCGGCGCGCTGGAGCAGCCCCGCAAGTGAGCGGGCCAGTTCCGCACTGGGCAGGACCGGCGGCAGGGACTCGGCCACGACGACACCGTCACGGCGTCCCTGCCACACCACCGCCAGCAGTAGCGCCAGGACCAGCAGCGCCAACAGTTGCCACACCCCGGTGGGGATCAGGGCCAGCAGACCGCCGGTCTCCGCGGGCTTGGAGGGACGGGGGATCACGACCAAGCGCTCCCCCGGCGCCGGACCGAGCAGCGCCGCTGCCAGCACGGCGTTGTCCGCGGCATCCAGCAGGGTGTTGGTGAACGGCTCAGTGCTGCCGAGGACGGTGAGCCGGCCCGCACCGCGGTCGAGCTGGACCAACCAGGCACCCTCCTCCTGGCCGACGGGGAAGCAGCCCTGCGCACCCGCAGGGACCTCGAGGCCCTGCCAGTCCCCCTGACGGATCGCGCCGAGGTCGGCGAAGCGGTCGCAGTCGGCCCGGCGGTCCGCACGGCCGACGAGCTGATCGCTGCCGAGGCGGGGCAGGTCGTGCAGCTCCGACGTCGGGTCGGAGACCACCAGGTGGCCGCCCTGCTCGACCCAGGTTGCCCAGGCCTCGCGGCTGTCCGCATCGAGCGCATCCACGGGCAGCCATGCGCGCGCACCGACGGTGGGAGGTGGCTCGGCGTCGATCGTGACGTCCACCTCGAGGGCCTCGAGCAGCTCGACCACACCCCGCACCCCGTCGGGTGCCACGCTGGTCGGGTCCAGCGGCAACCCGGTCGTGGGCGGGCCGAGCACGAAGACGCTCAGCACCAGACCGGCCAGTCCGACGGCGGCCAGCAGGAGTTGGGTCGTCCGCCGCTGGCGGGCGGGTGGGGAGGACGCACGCTGCTGGTTCACACGCCCACCCCGACATCCACGCGCGGACTCGAGCTGGCCGCCCGCTCCAGGGCGTGGGCGGCGGCCCGCAGGTCCTCCTCACGGACCGGCTCGTCACCGAAGACCACCCGTTCCACGCGGGACCCCGCGGCGGCGAAGGCCGGCGCCATCCCCGGAGCCACCCGCTGCAGCTCCGCATCGAGCTCGCGGATCGTGCGACCCGGGACGTCGTCGACGACGCCGCGCTCGAGCAAGGTGACCACGGCGGCGGCGTACCGGGCACGCAGCGCCGGCTCCCAGCGTCCGGCGGCGAGGTGGGCTTCGGCCTCAGCGCGCCAGGACGCGGCGGACCGCTCGGCACCCGGGGTGGGCACGGCCGGGTCACCGCCGCGCCCGAGCGTCGCCCCCCGGGTGGCGCGCCACACGACCACGCCCAGCACCACCAGGCCGACGATGGCGACCACCCAGGCCAGCGCAGGTGTGCCACCCACGGCACCGAAGAGCTGGGACAGGAACCCGCCGATCCCGTCGAGCACGCTCTGGAGCAGACGTTGGAGGCTGCCCGCCTCGCCGTCCCGGTAGGGCGGGTTGCCGACGATCCGCTCAGCCAGCCGTCGCACGAGCTCCGCGTCGTGGGCGAGACCGCTCGCCGCGGCGAGCACCGGCACACTGCCACCTCGACGCCCCCGACTGCCCCCATGCCGCGTCCGCATCAGCCGGCGCCCAGGGCCCGGGCGCGCACGCGCAGATCCACCGCTTCGGAGCGCACCCGGACATCGAGGTAGACCAGCAGGGCCGCGGCGGCACTGACCGGCACGCTGAGCACCTGGCCGGCCGTCTGGCCGAGCGCCTCGATCGCCCAGCCGCCGGTCGGTACCACGCCGGCCAGCAGCAGGAACGGCAGCTGCAGCGCGAGGGCGAGGACCGCGGTGACCACCCCGACGAGCAGGGTGATCCACGCGATCCGCAGCGGCTGCCGGGCGAACACCTGCACCGTGCGGGTCAGCGTGGCCAGCGGACCGCGGCGCTCCGCGACGGCGACGGGGACCACGAGCGTGATCAGGGCGACGAAGGCGGCGGTGCCGACCACGTAGAGCGGCAGGACCAGCAGCACGAACACGAGGATGCCGAGTACCGGGATCACGACCAGCAGCAGGCTGCCCACCGCACCAGCGATCGCAGCGGCGATGCCGAGTGCGCCGAGCAGGAACGAGGCCACGAGCGTGGGCACGAGTACCCGGAAGGCCAGGCGCAACGGACCGCCGACGTCGGCCGGTCCGCCCCGATCGACCGTGAGCAGGAGCGCCACCACCCCGGCGGAGGCGACCAGGGAGAGCAGGTAGCCGAGCAGCCCGCTGAGCAGGTTGGTCAGCACGAGGGTGTTGTCGGCCGGGGCGGCGGCGAAGACGTCCAGGTCCGTGAGCGCGGCGAGGCCGCCACCGACGATCTCCGGCGCGACCCTGGACAGCACCAGGTTCGTCGCGAACCGCAACGGGCCGATGACCACGAGCACGATGACCGCTGCCGGACCGACCACGGCCCGGATGATCCGGAAGGCACCGTCCAGCACGTCGGCAACGGTCAGCCGGCGCAGGGGCAACAGGTGCCCGGCGAAGGGCACCGCGGCCAGGCCCCCGGGACGGGGACGCGTGGGGGGCGCCGCCGGGGGTACGCCAGGGGGTGGCAGTGCCACCGGTGCTCCTCGCTGCTCGGGGACGCTGGGTAGGGTGCTGACGGTGAGCGGGTCCCGCCGCACCCGATCCTCGTCGGCAGGGTGACGGACGGTAGCGACCGCGCCGGAGCAGGGGGACGCGCGTGGCCCGGGATGGTGACAGGGAGCGCCGTGGCGCCACCACGGCGCCCGTGTGGCTGCAGCGACCTGGCGATCGGCTGGCAGAGGCGCTGTCCGCGGTCGGGCTGGAGCGGTGGGCGCGGCTGGCCGCGACCCTGCTGTCGACGGTGCTGCTCCTGCTCGCCGGCCGCTTCGAGGCCCGTGTGGTGCTCGTGCTGCTGCTCCTGCTCTACGTCGTCGTGACCGGCTTGCTGCGGCGTGGCCGGTACGTGCGCGCCGCCGACCTCGCGGTCGCCGCGATCCTGGCCGCCTTCGCCGGACCGGACGTGGTGGCGTTCCTGCCCTTCCTGCTGGTGGCGGTGGCCGGGACGGCAACGATCGGCGGGGCCATCGCGGGCCTGGCGGCGGGCGGCACGCTCGCGATCGTGCTGGTCGCCGGGGCGTTGGCCTTCACCGACGTGCAGTCCCTACAGACCGAAGGGGTGCTCGCCGTCGCGCTCCTGCTGCCGATGACGGGACTGGTCGCGGCCAGTGCCGGTCAGCTGGTCACCGACCCCACGGTGCGCGACCGGCTGGTGCTGCAGCAGGCCAACCGGCTCCTGAGCTCACTCAGCGCGCTGGCGGACGAGCTGCCCGGCGGGCTCGATGCCTCGACGGTGTCGGCGGCGATCGTCGCCGAAGTACAGCGCCTGCCGGGGCTACGGGCCGGCGCCGTGCTGCTGCGCGAGGGCGAACTGTTCCGCAGTGACGCCACCACGGGCCTGCCGCGTGGCGCGCCGGCCGGGCTCCACGCCGACGAGGTCGAACCGCTCCTGCACCGACGGCGCATCCTGCGTGCCGAGCGGGACCTGCCGGAGGTGCTCGTCGCCGCCAACGGTGCGGCGCCGTACTGGCGTGCCCTGCCGCTCGGAGTCAGCCGCCCGCCCCGCGCGGTACTGCTGGCGGGCTTCGACGAAGCGGATGCCGCCCGTGCGGCCCGTACCCGTCTGCAGGTCCTGGCCCAGGACGGCGGGCTGGCGCTCGACAACGCGCGGCTGTTCGACCACACGCAGCTGCGAGCCGCCGACGCCGCGCGACGCCGTATCGCCGCTGAGCTCCACGACGGGGTCGCCCAGTCCCTGGCTCACCTCAAGCTCGAGCTCGGCCTTCTCGGTCGCAGCGAAGGGGTCGCCCAGGAGGAGCTCCAGCGGCTGTCGCGGGTCGCCGACACCGCGCTCGTGGAACTGCGCGACACGATCGCCGGTCTGCGGGCACCGTCAGGCTCGGACGTCGCCGCGCTGCTCGGGCGTCACCTCGAGGACCTCCGCAGCGCCCGCGGTCCGCGGCTCACCCTGACCGTGCACGAACAGGTGCTGATCGACCCCGACCGAGCCGACGAGGCCCTGCGGGTGGCACAGGAAGCGGTGTCCAACGCTCTGCGCCACGCCCGGGCCTCCGCGATCGATCTGATGTTGGACGCCACCGAAGGTGCCGTGGTCCTGACGATCGCCGACGACGGGAGCGGCTTGCAGCCCACCTCCGAGCAGGCGGGCGGCGGGGTCGGACTCAGGTCGATGCGCGAGCGTGCCGACAGGTTGGGTGGAACGCTCGCGATCGGCACGAGCGTCCATGGCGGCACCCTGGTGTGTCTGACCTTCCCTGCCGAACCCCTCCTGCCGACCGGGAGCGCATCGTGAGCATGCGTGTCGTCATCGCCGACGACCATGCCCTGGTCCGCCAGAGCATCGTCAAGGCCGTGAACGCGGAGGCGGAGCTCGAGGTCGTCGCCGAGGTCGCCGACGGCCTCGAGGCACTCCGGGCCGTGGCCACCTACGAGCCGGATCTGGTCGTGCTCGACATCGCGATGCCGGGCAAGGACGGCTTGGCCGTCGCCGAAGAGCTCCGGATCCGGCACCCCGACGTCGCCGTGCTCTTCCTGTCGATGCACGACGACGACGCCAGCCTGCAGCGCGCGCTCGCGATCGGCGCCCGCGGCTTCGTGTCCAAGTCGGCCTCGGTGGACGAGTTGCTCGACGCCCTGCGCGCGATGCAGGCCGGCGGTTCCTACCTCAGCTCGGGCGTCGCCACCCGGGTGATGGACATCGCTGCCGGTCGCACCCGCAGCAGCGACCTCGGCCTGACCGCTCGAGAACGGGAGGTCCTGGACCTGCTCATCGCGGGCAAGCGGCCGGGCGAGATCGGCGACGCCCTGTTCCTGTCGGTCAAGACCGTCAAGAACCACCTCACCAGCGTCTACCAGAAGCTGGGGGTGGAGACCGGCGCTCAGGCGGTGGCCGAGGCCTACCGGTTGGGTCTGGCGCAGCGCAGCTGAAGGTCACCGCGCTCGCGCTGCCCACCCCACCCGCGGCTCGCGCCGCCGGCCGGACATCGCAACAGAGCGACCAGGCCCCGGCCAGGATGTTGCGATCCGTCCTCCGGGCCGCGGCATGCCGCACTCAGCCCAGTCCGACGCGCCCGTGCACCAGCGGTGGTGCGCCGACGGGTTCGGGACCGACCGCGACGACCTCGGGCAACTCTGCCAGCACCGCGTCGGCATCGGCCTGGGTGCGCGCGTGGACCCGAGCGGCGACGGTGTCCGCCTCGATCGCGTCGCCGGTGCGCACGAGCACCTCGAGCCCGACACCGAGGTCGAGGGCATCGCCCGCCCGCCGCCGCCCGGCGCCCAGCCGGCCGGCCAACTCCCCGAGCCGCCGACAGCCGGTCACGCTCACGTGCCCGGCACCCGGACGCCATGGTGCGATCACCTCGGCGGTCGGGAGCAGTGCCCAGGGATCGTCCACCACCCTCGCATCGCCGCCCTGCGCGACCACGAAGGCCCGGAACCGCTCGAGGGCCTGCCCGGTATCCAGCACCTGTGCGGCCGTGGTCCTCGCTGCTGCCGGATCGCGACCGGTGAGCTCCAGTGCCGCTGCGGTCAGCGCGATGCTGAGTTCCCGCAGCCGGCCACCCCGACGCCCGGCCAGCACCTCGATGGCGACGCCGACCTCCAGTGCGTTACCGATGGCATCGCTGAGCGGTTGGGACATGTCGGTGACCAGCGCAGCGGTCCGCCTGCCCCTCGCGCTGCCGATCCGCACGCACAGCTCTGCCAGGGCGACGGCCGCCTCCGGATCGTCGACGAACGCCCCGTCCCCGAGCTTGACGTCCAGCAGCACGTGGCTGGCCCCGCCGGCGAGCTTCTTGCTCATCACGCTGGAGGCGATCAGGGCGGTGCTCGGCACGGTCGCCGTCACATCTCTGAGCGCGTACAGCCGCTTGTCGGCCGGGACCAGTTCAGCGGTGGCGGCGGCAACGGCCAGTCCGATGTCCTGAACCTGGGCACGTAGCTGCTCTGGGCTGAGGTCGACCCGGAAGCCGGGGATGGCCTCGAGCTTGTCGAGCGTGCCGCCGGTGTGCCCGAGCCCGCGACCCGACAGCTTGGCGACCTGGCACCCGGCGGCGGCCAGCATCGGCGCGACGATCAGCGTGGTGGTGTCGCCCACCCCCCCGGTCGAGTGCTTGTCGACGGTCGGGCCGTCGAGCATGGACAGGTCGACGGTGTCACCCGAGTCGAGCAGGACATCGGTGAGCGCGATCGCCTCGTCGTCGGTGAAGCCCC
>CAYXJD010000167.1:0-7180 GCA_964465225.1 uncultured Actinomycetota bacterium | reverse complement strand
AGACCTTCTCCCTCTACGCGGGCCGGCAGCTCGACTGGGACCGCGAGGTGTTCGCCTCCGAGAGCGCCACGGGCTTCCGCAACCGCGCCATCGCGAACCTGCTCCGCAGCTTCGGCATCATCGGGGACCCCGTCCACGAGATCGTCGAGGACTACTTCCGGCAGTGCTCGATCCTGGTGACCTGTAACGACCTGGCGACCATGGCGGCCACGCTGGCCAACGGCGGTGTGAACCCCCGCACCGGGCAGCGCGTGCTCGGTGAGGCGCACGTCGAGAAGGTCCTGTCGGTGATGAGCACCTGCGGGATGTACGACTACTCGGGGACGTGGGTCTACGAGGTCGGCCTCCCGGCCAAGAGCGGTGTCGGCGGCGGGGTCGTCGGGGTTCTGCCCGGGCAGTTCGGCCTGGCGCTGTACTCGCCACCGCTGGACGTCAAGGGCAACAGCGTGCGCGGGGTCGCCGCCTTCCGGGACCTGTCCAGGGTGTTCGACCTCCACCTGCTTCGCGCCCCATCGATGTCCGCACACGCGATCCGTCGCAGCTACGCGCTGGCCGAGGTCGCCTCGACGCGCGCCCGCCCCGACGCGGACCACGCGGTACTCGGCGAACTCGGGCGCGACGTGCTGGTGGTCGAGCTCCAGGGCGACCTGTTCGCGAGCTCGATCGAGCGTCTGGTGCGCGAGGTGGACGCCCGCTCGGACCGGATCCACACCGTCATCGTCGATCTCACCCGTACCGCGGCGACCGACAGCTCCACGCTGGGGCTGCTCCGCGGACTCGCCAGCGACATCACCGGTGCGGCCAAGCGGCTGCTCGTCGCCGACCCGGGAGTGGTGCTCGGCCCCGACCCGTTCCACGGGATGGACGTCATCGTCACTGCCGCGCTCGACGATGCCATGCTCGTCTGCGAGCAGCGGCTCCTGGCCTCCGCAGGCCGGCCGGATCCGGCGACCGCACGGGTGGAGCTCGGGTCCTTCGAGCTGACACGTCATCTCGGCGAGCACGAGCGCGCCCGGCTGCTCCCGCGATTCACCGAACGACGCTACGCGGCCGGTGCGACGATCATCGAACAGGACACTGAGGCCGACGCGCTCTACCTGCTCGCCGAGGGTGCGGTCCGAGTCGTGCTCATGACGCCGGTGAACGGCAACAGCTCCGGCACGGAGACCGAGATCGCCGACCTGTACCCCGGGGTCACCTTCGGGGAGCTCGGACTGCTCGGCGGCGCCCGTCGTGCCGCCACGGTCCGGACGGTCACCGAGGCGCGCTGCTTCGTGCTCACGCGCGACGAGCTGATGGGTGTGCGCAGCACCGACCACCTCGTCTACACCCGCATCATCGAACATCTGCTGGTCAGCTCGGCGGAGCGTCTGCGTCGTGCCAACCGTGAGGCCGCGATGCTGCGGGCGTGATCGGCGCCGCGGCGCGCAGCGACGACAGCCACCGCAGCAGCCACGGCTAACGCTCGCTGACCGGGCCAGACAGTTTGGCGACCTCGCCCGGGGTCCCGATCACGGTCAGGCGGTCGCCGGGCCGCAGCATGGTGTTGCCGTCGGGCACGATCGTGCGGTCCCCCCGGCGGACCAGTGCCACCAGGAGGTGACCCGGTAGCTCGAGCTCCTTGAGCCGCTTGTCGGCGAACCCCTCGGGGGCGCCGGCCGCGCCGACGGTGACCGAGGCGTAGCGCTCGTCGCGCAGCAGCGTCTCCAGCAGCGCCTGCTCGTCGTGCGCCCGCCGCCACTGGTCCCCGAAGGTCTCCTGCTCGACCGTGGTGACCAACTGCGCGAGCCGGCGCAGGTGCTCGGTGAGCCGGCCCTCCGGTGACAGCAGGAACAGCAGTGCCTGGGTCCGCGGCCCCTCGGCGCCGGTGTCCTGCGGGGTCGTGCTCCCCGGGAAGCGGCGGCCGCCGGCGATCCGTACCCCGCGCCGGGCCCGCACCAGCACGATCAGCGGGCGTGACAGGTCCTGGCGGAGCAGATCGTGCACCACCGCGGGGGCGCCGGCGGGCACCACCGCCCGGGTCGCCGCGGCCACCAGCGCCTCGTCGAGGTCGGGCATGGCCTGCTCGAGCCGACCGCGGATCCGGATCGCCACCCGCCTGAGGATCTCGTCCTGGGTGACCTTGCCCTCGACGTCCACCACGATCGCGCGGGCCAGCAGCTCGTCGAAGGGGTCGTCGGTGTCGACCCCGCGCTCCTGCAGGATCCCCCACAGCTCCTCGTCCACCGTGTCGTCGTGCTGTTCACCGAGCCGGCGGAACACCCCGAACATCGCCGCCCGGTGCGTGACCCGCGTGCGCACGTAGAACCGGTACCACAGCACCGACACCCCGATGATCACCAGCACGAACCCGACGTAGAAGACCCCGAGGGTGAAGATCAGCCCGAAGGTGGTCACCGCGCCGACGATCTGCATCCACGGGTACAGCGGCGACCGGTAGCCGGGCGCGTAGGAGGACGTCCGGCTCTCGCGCATCACGATCACCGACACGTTGATGAGCGCGAACAGCAGCAGCAGGAAGGCGCTGCCCAGGCTGGCCAGCCGCTCGACGTCCAGGAAGACGATCGCGACGATCATCAGCAGCGAGGTGACCACCACCGCCAGCACCGGCGTGCCGAACCGCCCGAGGCGGTCGAAGCCGCTCCACAGCAGGCGGTCGCGGGCCATCGCCAACGGGTAGCGCGAAGCGGTCAGGATCCCGGCGTTGCCGGTGGAGGCGAACGCGGTCACCGCTGCGATCACGATCAGCCCGACACCGATGGGCCCGGGCAACCAGGAGAACACCGCCTCACCGGCGGTCGCCACGGGGGTGAGATCGGTCCACAGCTCCTGCTCGGGGATGATCGCGACCAGGAGCGCGACCCCCCCGGTGTAGAGGATCCCGACGGTCAGCAGGGACAGCAGCATCCCGAGCGGGAGGTTGCGGTCGAGGTCGCGGATCTCCTCGGCGGCGGAGGACACCTTGGTCAGCCCGGCGTAGGAGATGAACACCAGCCCGATCGTGCCGACCAGGCCCTCGACGCCGAAGGGCAGGAAGGGCTGGAAGCTGCCCTGCACGACCGGGTCGTCGATCACCACCTCGAAGGCACCGAGCGCCAGGAAGAAGGTCATCACGGCCACCAGCGTGACGACCAGCCACACCTGCAGCCGGGCGGTCTCCTTCGCCCCGAAGACGTTGAGCAGCGCGAAGGCGACGGTCAACGCGATCGCCAGCGGCTGGATCGGCACGTCGAACAGCAGGCCGAGGTAGGCGCCCATGCCGACCAGCGCGAAGGCGCTCTTGGCGATCAGCACGACCCAGGCCCCGAGCCCGCCGATCGTGCCGGCCACGGGCCCGAGGCTGCGGTGGATGAAGAAGTAGGTGCCCGCCGCTCTCGGCATGGCGCTGGACAGCTCCGCGATCGAGTACATCGCGGGCACCATCAGCAGGCTCGAGATGCCGTAGGCCAGGACGACCGCCGGACCGGCGTTGGCCGCCGCGATGCCCGGCAGCAGGAAGAACCCGGAGGCGAACATCGCACCCGTGCAGATCGCGTACACGTCGATCAGGCCGAGCTTCTTCTCCAGGCGCGCGCCGCCATTGGACGTACCGTTGGTCGACGCCACGGTGGACCTCGGCTCTGGGTGCGGGAGCGGGGGGGCGGAGCAGGGGTGCGAAGCGGTGGTGGAAGCCGGCAACGGTAGCCGCGATCGGTGCGGCCGGTCAGGGTTGGAGGCGTTCGATCCGCCAGCGCACGGGATCGTGGGCCGGAGCCTCACCCGACAGCAGCGTGCAGCGGATCCGGTCGTGGAGGCGGGAGGCACGCCCCTGCCAGAACTCGACGACCTCTGGCGTCAACCGGTAGCCACCCCAGTGCGGCGGGCGGGGCACCTCCCGTCCGGCGAACCGCGCCTCCACCGCGGCGACCTGCCGTTCGAGCGTCGACCGGTCCGCCACCGGCTCGGACTGCTCGGACGCCCAGGCGCCCACCTGGCTGCCCCGGGGTCGGGAGGCGAAGTAGACGTCGGACTCGGCCTCGGACAGCGGGGTGACCGGCCCGCGCAGGCGGACCTGACGTTCGAGCTCGGGCCAGAAGGCGACCAGCGCCGCGCTCGGCAACGACCCCAGCTGTCGGCCCTTCGCCGAACGGCGGTTGGTGAACCAGACCGCCCCACGGTCGTCGAGCCCGCGCAGCAGCACGACCCGGGCATCGGGCGTGCCGTCGGGGTCCGCCGTGGCCAGGGTGACCGCCGTCGGCTCCGGCAGCTCGGCGGCGATCGCGGCGTCCAGCCAGGCCCGCGCCAGCTGCAGCGGTCCCTCCGCGACGTCCTCGGGAGCGAGGGTCCCGGCGAGGTAGTCCTGCCGAGGGTGCTCGATCGGGTCCACCGCTACCTCCTCACCCGTGCCCCGGCGGCTCCTGCCGGCGGGTGCGTCACGCGGTCACTCGTCAGGTGGCGTTCGCAGCGGTCGGGGCCAGCGGCCTGGCGAGCAGGGCGACCGTCAACGCACCGCCACCGGTGTCCTGGCGTCCCACCTCGACGAACCCGCGGGCGGTGTGGAACTCCAGCGAGGCACGGTTCATCGGCCGGACGTTGACCTCGCAGGTCACCTCGGCGCGTCCGGTGGCATGCGCCCGGGTCTCGACGGCATCGGACAGCGCCGAGGCGACCCCGGCCCGGCGGTGCGCAGGAGCGGTCAGCAGGCGGTCGACGTAGAGGTGGTCGGTACCCCGGCGCTCGAAGGAACGGTAGTTGGGGCTCGCGTAGGCGGCCCCCGGCGCGATCGCCAGGACGAAGCCGGCCACCTCGCCCGCGCGTTCGGCGACCAGGGCGAGGTCACAGTGGGCCAGCAGCGCCGGCAGGCCATCGGCCCCCAGCGGCCCGACCCGGGGCACCTCGGCCTCGTTGAGGGCCACCACCGCGGCGTGGTCGGCCGCCACCATCGCTCGCACCTGCACCGGCTCCCCCGGCGGACGACCGGTCATGGCTCCACCTGCCCGGTACCGGCCGGCTGGACCTCGAGTGTGCGCAGCGAGCGGTGGGCGATGGCGACCCCGAGCAGCACGATCGCGGCGCCGGCGACCTGCGGCAGACCGACCGGCTCGGCGAGCAACGCCGCACCCCAGAGCAGCGCCAGCACCGGCTGGAGCAGCAGCGCGACCGAGGTCGCGGCGGCGGGCAGGAGGTGGATGGAGGAGGTCAGCAGCAGCCACCCGACCACCTGGGACCCCAGGGCCAGCAGCAGCAGCCAGCCATCCGCCGGCCAGCCGGCCGGCCCGGCGACCCCTTCGGCGACGGCGACCGCACCGGTCACCACCGCCCCACCGAGGGTCAGCGACCACAGCATCTGCGGTGCCGAGCTGCCGCCGGCACGCCCCCGGGCGACCCGCAGCACGACGAGCCAGGTGCCGTAGGCGACCCCTGCGAGCACCCCCAGGCCGACCCCGGCCGGGACCGAACCGTCGGTGACCACGGGCCGACCCAGCGCGGACAGCAGCCAGATCCCGAGCAGCACGACCGGCAGCGCGATCCAGAACCCGGGTCGTGGGCGCTCGCGGAACAGCAGCACCCCCAGCAGCCCCACCACCACGACCTGCAGGTTGGGGAGCACGGTGCCGAGGCCGGCGCCGATGATCCCGATCGAGCCGTGCCAGGCCACCAGGTTCACGCCGAACAGCAGACCGGCCGCGAAGGCCAGCGGTCGCAGCCACCGCCGCTCGTCGCTGCCGCTGCCCACCCGGATCGCCACCAGCACCGCCAGCAGCGGCAGCGCGTAGGCGGTGCGCAGGAACGCCGAGCGCGCCGCCTCCACGTCGGCCAGTCGCACCCAGACCCCGGAGAAGGAGATCAGCACGGCACCGAGCCACGGGCGGACCGCCATCGGCAGACGCACACGGTCAACGACAGGGGGCACGGAGGGACCTCGGCGCGGGAGCATGGAACGACACGTCCCGCCCGCGGCAGGCTACTGACCGCACCCGCCGCTGCCCTTCGCGAGGCGGATACTGCGTCCGTCAGGCTCGGACGCCTAGCATCCCGCTCACCTGCGGTGGGGGCACCCCTTGGGGCGAGAGATCGATGAGACGCGGTTCACCCGCGAGGACCGGCAGCGCTACCGCGAGAAGGTCAAACGCGACCTCGCGGTCTTCAAGCAGCTGCTCGCCGACCAGCGTTTCGAGACCAAGCGCAAGCTGATCGGCGTCGAGGTCGAGTTCTACGTCGTCGATGGCGACGGCGAACCGATGATGATCAACGCGGAGCTGCTGTCGCGGATCGAGTCCGAGGACTTCCAGACCGAGCTCGCCCAGTTCAACATCGAGTTCAACCTCGCCCCGCACAAGCTGGTCGGCACGGTGTTCCGGGAGATCGAGGAGGAGCTGCAGACCTCCTTCGCCTTCGCCGACCGACGGGCCGAGGAACTCGATGCCCACGTGGCGATGGTGGGGATCATCCCGACGCTCAAGGACCTGCACGTCACGATCCAGAACCTGTCGGCGAACCCGCGCTACCACCTGTTGAACGAGCAGATCCTGGAAGCCCGCGGCGAGGACCTGCTGCTGGAGATCGAAGGGGTGGAGCGGCTGTCGCTGCACGCCTCCTCGATCGCGATGGAAGCGGCTGCCACCTCCGTGCAACTGCACCTGCAGGTGAGCCCGGAGGGGTTCCCGGGCGCCTGGAACGCGGCCCAGGCCATCGCCGCGGCCCAGGTCGCCGTCGGTGCGAACTCCCCCTTCCTGCTCGGCAAGGAGCTGCTGCGCGAGAGCCGGATCGCGCTGTTCGAGCAGACGATCGACACCCGGTCCGAGGAGCTGACCGCCCAGGGGGTCCGACCCCGCGTGTGGTTCGGCGAGCGGTGGATCGACGACATCGTCGACCTGTTCGACGAGAACGTGCGTTACTTCCCGGCACTGCTGCCGGAGGTCGCCGGTGAGGAGCCGGAGACCGTGCTGGCCCGCGGCGACGTCCCCCACCTGCCCGAGCTGGTGCTGCATAACGGCACGATCTACCGCTGGAACCGGCCGATCTACGCGATCGCGCGGGGCAAGCCCCACCTGCGTATCGAGAACCGGGTCCTGCCGGCCGGACCGACGATGGTCGACACGGTCGCCAACGCCGCCTTCTACTACGGCCTGGTGCGTGCCGTCGCCGACCATAGATCGGAAGAGCGTCGTGTAGGGAAAGAGTGTTCAGAGCCGTGTAG
>CAYXJD010000166.1:0-7188 GCA_964465225.1 uncultured Actinomycetota bacterium | reverse complement strand
GGGTGCGCAACTTCACCACGGAGACCTCCAAGGTCAACGACGCCAACGGCAACCCGATCATGATCGCTGCGGTGGTGGTCTGGCAGGTCACCGACACGGCTCGTGCGGTCTTCGGGGTGGACGACTTCGTCGATTACGTCCGGATCCAGTCCGAGTCGGCGGTGCGGCAGCTGGCGCGCTCCTACCCCTACGACGCCTGGGACGACACCCACACGACCACGCTGATCGGCGACCCGATAGACGTGAACCGTGACCTGTTGTCGGAGCTGCAGGAGCGTGCGGATGATGCTGGTGTGACCGTGCTGGAGGCCCGCATCACCGATCTGTCCTACGCGCCGGAGATCGCCGAGGCGATGCTGCGCCGCCAGCAGGCCTCCGCGATCGTCGCGGCCCGGGCCAAGATCGTCGAGGGCGCGGTACTGATGGTCCGTGATGCCGTCGCACAGCTCGAGGCGGGCAGCACCGAGGTGGACGCGATACCGCTCGACGCCGATCGCAAGGCCACTTTCGCGTCGAACCTGATGACGGTGATCACCAGCGATCAACCGAGCACGCCGGTCGTCAACGTGGGCACGCTGTCGCGCTGACCATGGCTCGCGACCGCAAGCAGTTCCCGCTCAGGATCCCTCCTGAGCTGTACGACGTCTACGAGAGCTGGGCCGCGGATGAGTTCCGCTCGGTCAACGCCCAAATCGAGGCGGTGCTCGTCGACGCGGCCCGGCGAGCGGGCCGCCTGCGTCGCCCTCCAGCCATAGGACGCACGACCGGGGAGGTGCCCAGCGATGAACCGTCGTGAACCTAACGCTGGTCAGCGTGCACGGTGACCGGCGGATCGGTCAACTGACTCTGCGGCCGCCGGACCTGGGCGTCGCTCCCCGCCACCTCCGACGCTGTCGCCAAAGGACCCCGTATGACCACCGATCAGCGCCTCCTCGCTGAGGACATGCTGCTACTCGCCTGGGACCCGGGCGCCGGAAAGCCCCGCGGCTCGACGGCCGTGCAGCTGCCGATGGCGCTCGGTGGGGCGTTGCTGATCGACCTGGCCCTGCGGGACCGGCTGCGCATCGAGGTGGACGTCCCACGGGCCAGCAGCCGACCGACCGGGGACGACCTGCTCGACGAGGTCGCCGCCCAGCTGCGTGACGGGTCGCGGCGGCGCAAACTCAAGGGCTGGGTCCGCAAGGTGGGGACCACCGCCCGACGGGAGCAGGTCCGCGACCGCCTGGTCACGCGGGGCCTGCTCGAGCCCGAGGAGCGCAAGCTCCTGGGCCTGTTCACGGTCACCCGGCACCGCCTGGTGGACACCGCTGAGGTGGAGAGGATGGCCGGTTCGGTCCGCGGCGTGCTCACCGGCGGGCGCCCCGCCGACGACCGTGAAGCTGCGCTGGTCGCGCTGGTGGGCGCCACCGCTGTCCTCGACGGGCTCGTACCCCGTTCCGACCGCCGGGCCGCTCGCGCCCGGGCGAAGGAGCTCGCCGAAACCACGCCGATCGCTGCGGCGGCCCGGGACGTCATCCGTGAGACCGAGGCGGCGATGATCGCCATCATCGGTGCCGCCGCCGGCGCCGCTGCCAGCGGCTAGCCACCGTTCGTGGTCCGACGGAGTGGTTCGCGTGAGGTGGCCGCCCTCGAGGTGGCTGGTGACCCACATGCTCGGCATGGTGTCGTGGGCCGGCTGGCTCGCTGGCACCGCCTGGTACCCGAGGCACTACCGGTGAGGCACCGCCCTCGACCCCATCATCGACGGTGGTGCCTGGGACGGGACGCCGGTCGCCACCGTCAACCTCGCCGAGGTTGCAGTCTGGTCCGCCTTGGCACTGCTCGCATCGCCGTTGGCGCGGTGTCCACCGTCACGGCGGCTGCTCTTGCTGCACCCGGGACGCTGGACGCCCGGCTGACGGGTCGACATGGTCAGCAGTGAGACCGCTCGCGATCTCGGACTGCCGTGGCCGTGAGCATTCAGGACCGAGTGCGGCGACCTGCTGTGCGCCGGTGGGATGCATGCAGCAGGAAGGCGCAGCAGGTAGTGCGCGCCAACGATCACCATGCTTGCCGGGAAGAACCCCTCCTCGCGGTACCCGGCGGCCGCCACGGCGACCAGGAGCCCCAGCGGCACCGGCCCGAGGTGCGGAGGACGTCGTCGGCCTGATCGACGCAACGCTCGTCGAGGTGGAGCGGCTCGACGATTGACTCCTCGCAGCAACGTCTGCGACCGGGTCGCCATCCCGACCGTGCGAGGGCCGACAGCGCCCTGAAGGCGTCCTCAGGTGTCTGAGCATCACCTCAGGCTTCCCTCACCTGACGTTCATGTGGCCGTCGTTCACTCGTTCCTTCGCCATCGGACCGCGGTGGGTCAAGACGAAGGAACGCCCATGCGTGTGGTGAGTTCCCAGGAGGTGCGCTCCTCCTCGACGACGCCGGATCGCAGCGCCTTCGCAGCGACCCGCCGGCCCCACCGCGTCGCCCTGTACTCCCACGACTCGGTGGGTCTCGGCCACGTGCGCCGCAACCTGCTGCTGGCCGGCCGGCTCGCCGAGGGCGGCCATGATGTGCTGCTGGTGTCCGGGACCCCCGAGGCCGGCAGCATGCTGCGCCCGCCGCAGACCGACATCGTGACGCTGCCGGCGCTGCGCAAGGACGAGCAGGGCACCTACCGGGCGCGGCACCTCTCGCTCGGGCTGCCGGAGCTGCAGGCGCTGCGGCGCGACATCCTCACCTCGACCCTTGCCGGGTTCGCTCCGGACGTGCTCGTCGTCGACCGGCATGCCCGGGGGTTCCTCGGTGAGCTCGAGCCGGCCCTCGACACGCTGCCGGACACCCGGGTGGTGCTTGGACTGCGTGATGTGCTCGACGTGCCTGCCCGGGTTCGGCAGGAGTGGCAGCAGCGCGCGACCGTCGCGGCGCTGGACCGCTGGTACGACGAGGTCTGGGTGTACGGGGACCGTGAGGTGATCCCGCCGCTGTCGACCGTCGGGGTGGCAAGCCCGGTGCCGGTCCGTCCTGTCGGCTACCTGCGGGCGATCCGACCCGACGGGGTGCGGACGGACGTGCCGGCGGATGGCTTGCCGTACGTGTTGTGCACGGTCGGTGGGGGAGCGGACGGCGCCGAGGTTGCGGCTGCCGTCTTGGATGCGGGTCCCCCGCCGGGCCACCGACTCGTGCTCGTCACCGGGCCGCAGATGCCCGCCGACGACCAGCAGCGCCTCGTTGCGCTGGTGGAGCAGCGCACCGATGTTCGGCTCCACCGCTTCGTCCATGATCTGCCCGCGCTGCTCGAGGGTGGGGCAGCTGCGGTCATCATGGGGGGCTACAACACCGTCTGCGAGGCGCTGGCGACCGCGACGCCGACGTTGGTCGTGCCGCGTGAGCGTCCCCGGTTGGAGCAGCGGATCCGTGCGGACGCCCTCGCCGGTCGCGGCGTGATCGACGCCCTCCCGACGGGTGAGGACCTCCAGCCCTTCCTGCGCCGATGGCTGCCGGCAGCGGCTGCTGGGGCGCGCCGGCCGCGCCACACGATCGACCTCGATGGCCTCAACCGCATCGCGCAGCGCATCGACGCGCTCACCGGGGATCCGTCCACCTCGGCCGAGGCGGTCCCGTCCGAGCTCCCCGCACCCCCGTCAGCCTCCGACAAGGGAGACAAGCATGTCGCCGTCTGACCACCGCATCGCCTACGTCTGCAAGATGTACCCGCGGTTCTCCGAGACCTTCATCGTCTCCGAGCTCCTCGCTCGTGAGGCGGCTGGAGAGGACCTCGAGGTGGTCTCGCTGCGTCCCCCGGCGGACGGGCGGTTCCACGCCGACCTTGCTCGCGTCCGGGCCCCGGTCCACTACCTCGACGCGACCACCCCGCGGTCGAAGGAGCTGTGGGCCGACCTGCAGGCGCTCGGCTCCGGTCTCCGTGTCGCCGAGCTGCTCCAGGCCGAGGTCCGCGACGCCGTCCAGGCCATCGAGCTGGCCGCCCTCATCGGGGAGCGGGGCATCACCCACCTGCATGCGCACTTCGGGTCCGTCGCGACCACCGTCGCCCGGCTGGCCGCTCGGCTGGCCGGGATCACCTACTCCTTCACGGCACACGCCAAGGACATCTTCCACGCTTCCGTCGACCCGGAGGACCTCCGTCGCAAGCTGCTCGACGCCCACCACGTGGTGACCGTCAGCGACTTCAACCGGCGGTACCTGCGCGAGCGGTACGGCCGGGCCGCCGACCGGGTCCACCGGGTCTACAACGGCATCGGTCTGGACTCCTTCCCGGCCGACCCCACCCTCGCGGGGCGTGACGTGGACGTGGTCGCGGTCGGCCGACTGGTGGAGAAGAAGGGGTTCGACGTCCTGCTCACGGCCTGCGCGCTGGCCCGTGACCGTGGCCGGCCGCTCAGCTGCCGGATCGTGGGCAGTGGCGAGCGGCACGATGCGCTGCGGGCACAGGTCGACGCCCTCGACCTGCACGACCACGTCACCCTGGTCGGCCCGCTGCCGCAGGACCAGGTCCGCACGGAGCTCACAGGAGCCAAGGTCATGGCCGCACCGTGCGTGCATGGCGCGGACGGCAACGCCGACGGGCTACCGACGGTGATCCTCGAGGCCATGGCGCTCGGCACCCCGGTGATCGCGACCCCGGTCACCGGCATCCCCGAAGCGGTGGTCGATAGCGTCACCGGTCGCATCGTCGCCGAGCGGGACGCCGACGCTCTGGCCACCGCGCTGCTCGAGCTGACCGCGGACGTGTCCGAGCGACAGCGGCTCGCCGCCGCCGCTCGCCGGCAGGTCGAGGAACGCTTCGCGTCAGCGCGGCAGGCCGGGCAACTGCACGCGCTGCTCCCGGCGGTCGCGGCGAGCGAGGCGGTGGCCTGATGCGGCTTGTCTACGTCAGCCTCGACCCGGGCGTCCCCACCTTCGGGACCAAGGGTGCCTCGGTCCACGTCCAGGAGCTCCTGCGCGCCTACCGGCAGCTCGGCCACCACGTGCGTCTCGTGACCGTGCGGACCGGTGGGCCACCCCCGGCCGACCTCGCGGACGTCGAGGTGATCGAGCTCGCGCGTCCCCGCACCCGCGACGTCGCCGCGCGCGAGCAGGCGCTGCTCGACCTCGACGCCGCGGCCGAGGAGCGCATCGCGGGCCTTCCTGATGTCGACGTGGTCCACGAGCGCTACAGCCTGTGGGGCGGCGGGGGCATCCGTGCGGCATGCCGGCTCGGCGTCCCCCGCCTGCTCGAGGTCAACGCGCCATTGGCCGACGAGCAGCGCCGGCATCGCGAGCTGCACCACGTCGATCTCGCCGAGGCCCGCTTCGACGACACCGCCGAGGGGGCCAGCGCCGTGGCTGCGGTGTCCGAGCCGGTCGCAGCATGGGTCCGCGAGCGGGCAGCGGGTGCCGTCACCCACGTGGTGCCGAACGGGGTCAACACCGACCGGTTCCGGCCGCCCGCAGCCCGGCCAACCCGAGCGTTCACGGTCGGGTTCGTCGGCACGCTCAAGCCCTGGCACGGCGTCGAGACCCTGATCGAGGCCGTTGCCCTCCTTCGGTGCGACCTGCCAGAGACGCGGCTGGTGCTCGTCGGTGATGGACCGCGGCGTGACCAGCTCGAGGACCTCGCTCGGCGCCGCGGCGTCCCGCTGACGGCCACCGGTGCCATCGCCCCGGCGGAGGTGCCGCGGCACCTGCGGGCCATGGACGTCGCCGCGGCGCCCTACCCGGCCGGCGACCAGGCCGCCTACTTCTCACCGCTGAAGGTGCTCGAGTACCTCGCCGCCGGGATCCCGGTCGTCGCGAGCGACACGGGCCAGGTTCCGCAGCTGCTCGACCATGGGCGCAGCGGTGTGCTCGTCGAGCCGGGTGAGGCGGCCGCGCTCGCCGACGGGCTGCGAGCGCTCGCCACCGACCCCGACCGTCGGCGTCGCCTGGCGGCGGCGGGGCGCGCGAGGGTGCTGGTCGGGCACCGCTGGACCCATGTGGCCGCGACCTCGCTGGACCTCGCGGTCCGCGGCTGCGCGGCTACACAGGAGGCGGCAGCATGAGTGTGACGAAGGATCTCGTGACCGCCCGTCCCGCCATCCGGCGTACGGTCCGCGCCGTCCGCCCGCACCTGCGACCGCACCGCAAGCTGGTCGCGGGCGGTCTGCTCGCGATGATCGCCCAGGTCGGCTTCCGGCTGCTGGAGCCGTGGCCGATCAAGGTCGTGATCGACACGGTCACCGCACCGGATGCCACGGTCACCACCTCGACGTTGGTCCTGATGGGGCTGATGGGGCTCGCGATCGTCGCCGCGGCAGCCGGCCGTGCCGCCGCCACCTACGGTTCCACGGTCGCGTTCGCGCTTGCCGGCACCCGCGCGGCCACCTCGATCCGGGCGCAGGTGTTCGAGCACGTGCAGCGCCTCTCGCTCCGCCAGCACGGGACCCTGCGGACCGGCGACCTCGTGCAGCGCCTGATCGGCGACGTCGGCCGGCTCCAGGAGGTCGCGGTCATGGCCGGCCTGCCGCTGGTGGGCAACGTCGTGACCTTCGTCGCGATGGTCGGCGTGATGCTGTGGCTCGACCCGTTGCTCACCGTCGGTGGGCTACTCGCCACGGTGCTGTTCCTCCTCATGAACCGCCGCCGCTCTCCGGCCATCACCCAGGCCGCACGTCGGACCCGCAAGGCCGAGGGGGACCTCGCGACGCAGGTCGCCGAGACCGTCGGGGCGTTGCCGGTCGTGCAGGCCTTCCAGCTCGAGGACGAGACCCAGCGGTCCTTCAAGGCTGCCAACAAGAAGAACCTCACGGAGGGGGTCAAGGCCCGGCGACTCGCGGCCGGCCTGGAACGGCGGACGGATGTGGTCGTGGCCTTCGCCACCGCGATCGTGCTATCGCTGGGTGGGTGGCGGGTCCTCACCGGTGTGCTGACACCGGGTGATCTGGTCATCTTCCTGACCTACATGAAGGCGTCGATGAAGCCGCTGAGGGACCTCGCCAAGTACACCGGCCGGATCGCGAAGGCCTCGGCTGCGGGGGAGCGGGTCGTCGACCTGCTCGAGACGGACCCGGAGATCGTGGACCGTCCGGGAGCGCGACCCGCGCCACGGCTGCGAGGTGAGCTCGAGCTCGCCGACGTGCACCTCGCCTACCGGGCCGGGAGCTGGGCGCTGCACCGGGTCGACCTGCACATCGCCGCGGGTGAGACCGTCGCGCTGATCGGCCCGTCGGGGGG
>CAYXJD010000165.1:0-7212 GCA_964465225.1 uncultured Actinomycetota bacterium | reverse complement strand
GCATCCCGTAGGAGCGTGGGTTATCCCGGCAGGCCGACCCCACCCGCACATCGCTCGCTCTCGTGCCACCGAAGGGGACCGGACGATGGACGGGCGGCTACGCCTCCACGTCTATATCGCGGGCATCGCCGCGCTGGCCGTTGGCCTCGTTCTGTGGGCGTTGCCTAGGGTCTCGCTCGGACCAGTCCTCGCCGTTGTCCTCGCCGTCATGATCGCCGAGTACTTCGCCACGACCATGCGTGACCGGGTCAAGGTCTCGCTCACGAACGTCGTCGCCCTGGTCGCGATCGTCGTCGGAGGGCCGGCTTTGGCGGTGATCGGCGCCCTAGGTGCCATCCCCGTTTACGCCCGTCGAGGCCAGTCGCCGATGCGGGGGGCGGTCACAGTCTTCAACAGTTCGATGCTGCCGGTCAGCGCAGCCGCCGGCGGTTTCACCTACGAACTGCTTGTGACGCAGCTTGGTGTGGCATTCCCTGACTGGCGATCCCTGCTCGCGATCACAGCCGCTGCTGCCGTCTACAGCGTGGTGAACCACGGCCTCGTCGCCGGCGTGGTCGCCATCGACAGCGGGGACGCCTTCCTCGACACGTTCCGCACCATCGGTCCGTCGTTGGCGATGCAGATCCCCTACGTCGGCATCGCCGTGCTCACCGTCGTCGTGATCGAACGGGCCTCGTGGTGGGCGCTGCTGCTCATGGCAGTTCCCGCGTTCATCGCCCGCTACGGACTACACGCTTTCCAGGCGCTGGACGAGGAGTACGAGCAGCTCGTCAGCGGGTTCGTCAAGGCGATCGAGATCAAGGACCTCTACACCCGCGGCCACTCCGAGCGGGTGTCGCAGCTGTCGGTGCACGTGGCCGAGGAGCTGGGCGTCGGCTACGAGGAGCGGCGGATCACCAAGTACGCCGCGCTGCTGCACGACGTCGGCAAGGTCGGCGTCCCGCTGTGCATCATCAACAAGCCCGGCCCACTCGACGACGACGAGTTCGCCAAGATGCAGGAGCACCCCGCGATCGGGGTGGAGATCCTCTACGACATCGACTTCCTCGAGCCGGCGATCGACATCGTCCGCTACCACCACGAACGACTCGACGGGCGCGGGTACCCCCACGGCGTCGGCGAGCAGCACCTGTCGCGCCTGGTCCGGATCGTGACCGCCGTCGATGCCTTCGACGCGATGACCTCGACCCGCTCCTACCGGCGCGCGCTGGACGTCGAGGAGGCCATCGCGGAGCTCGAGCGTTGCTCGGGCCCGCAGTTCGACGCCGAGGTGGTCGCCGCCCTGACCCGGTGCGTGCGCCGCCTGGGGTGGGAGCCGACCGTCGACTTCGCCTCCGAGGAAGCCCTGCACGGCGCGGAGATCCCCAACGCCCCCGTCGGTGAGCTGCAGCGCTCCAGGGGTGCGCTGCCGACCCGGCGCGAGCGACGCACCGACGCCACCTCCTCCCGCGGCTCCGGGACCTGGACCAGCTCGTGATGACCTCCGGGCGCCTCGTCGCGGTGGCCTTGGTGTTGGCCGTCGGCTCGTTGTTGGGAGCCGCCTGGTGGTCGCCGGAGATCGGTCCGGCCCTGGTCCTGCAACTCGAGTTGCGCGACCTGCTGCTGTTCGTCGTCGCGGCGGCGGTGATGGAGCTGCTGCCGATCCGGCTCGCCGATGGGCGCTCCCTGCCCACCTCACTCGCCGTGGTCGGTGCAGCGGCCCTGCTCGGTGGTTCACCGCTGGTCGTCGCGTTGATCGCGGCCAGCGCCTACGTGCTGTCCCAGCTGCTGGCCCGCCGACCCCCATCGGTGGTGGACGTCCTGCAACGGGCCGCGGGCGGCTGGACCTTGTCCGGCGTGGCAGCCATCGGCGCGGCGCTCGGCCCGGCGACCTGGACCGGCAGCCCGGAGGTCGGAGCCGCGGCGTCGCTGAACCTCGGTGCCGCCGTGGCCGTCGGTCTGGCCATCCTGGTCGGTGTGCCGGCGGTGGAGACCCTGACCGGCCTCGACACCGGCTGGCGCTTCGCCCTGCGACGGATCGGTGAGGAGATCCAGCGCAACTGGCTCGTCGGGGCCTCCATCGCGGCCACGGCTGCGCTCGGTGCGCTCGTGCACCCCGTGCTCGGCCTGTGGACCCTGCCGACGATGCTGCTGCCGCTGGCCGCCGCACGGGCCGGCCTGGACCGTCTCGCCCTCGGCCAGCGTGCCTACGACCAGACGATCCGGGCCATGTCGCGGTTGCCGGAGCAGCTCGGCACCGTCGCGCCCGATCACGGGGTGCGGGTCGCCGAGCTGGCTCGCGATGTCGCGCTGGAGCTCGGCCTGGACGCGTCGACGGTGGCGGAGACCGTGCGCGCGGCCCACCTGCACGAGCTCGGCCGTATCAAGCTCGAACGCGAGGCCCCCGCACCTCAGCACGAGTTGGCGACCGCAGGAGCCGACGTGCTGCGCGAGGTCGGCGACCTCGACCGCGTCGCCGCGATCGTCGCGGCCCAGGCGGACCTCCAGCGCAGCCCGCGCGATGCGGTCGGTCTCCCGGCCCGCATCATCGTCGCCTGCTGTGAGCTCGACCGCTACGCCCCCGACCCCGCCGCTCCCGGGCAGCGTCACGAGGCCGTGGTCCGTCTGGTCCGTGAGGTCGGCGACCTCGACGTGGTCGCGGCGCTGACCCGCGTCCTCGACCGCACCGCGGAGCCCGAAGCCGTCGGCTGAACCCGGTCTTCGTCCCCGGCGTCCCCGGCGTCAGCGCAGGTCGGAACGGCGGCGGAGCTGCGGTGTCGGCCGCAGCCCCTGCGGTCCGGTCCGTGCCGGCGTCGGCTGCCGCTCGCCGGTCCGGCGGCGCAGCTCGGGCGTCGGCCGCAGCCGCGGCCCGCGGCGCCGCACGTCGGTGCGGGGTGGGGGGCTCGTCATCAGGGCATGGGTCATCGGGAGCAGTCCGGCCGCGAGCACCAGGTCACCGACGGAGAGGATCGAACGCAGCCACGGCACCGGGATGATGTCGGCGAGCCACGGCAGGTGGGTCTGTGCGGTGAGCAGGGTGTGCTTGCCCGGTGGCACCGCCGCGCCCTCCATCCCGATCGCCGCGATGGCCGCAGGGTCAACGGGCATCGCCCGGTTCGCGGCCATCACCGCCGCGTTCAGGGCCAACCCGGCCGCTACGAGCCACACGCCGGGCAGCCGCCGGTTCAACAGCAGGAAGGCGACCACCAGCACCTGGCTCGACAGCAGCAGGGACCAGCCCATCACACCCGCGTCCGGCAGGAGCCCCCGGCCGGCAGCGACATCGACCGTGAACTGGATCGCCACGCCGACGAACAGGACCCAGCCGGCACGGATCTCGGCGTGCCCGATCCGGTGCAGTCGCCCGCCGCGTGCCCAGGAGGTCAGGACAGCGACGACCAGCACCGTGACGGTGAAGGGCACGCGGTCCTCCTGTCGGCTGCGCGGTGGGCGAGCCGCGCAGAGCGGATGGTGCCAGGTGCAGCGCGTGAGGTGAGGGTAGGCGGACCGGGGAGGGAACATGAGCGTCCGGATCGACCCGTCGGCGCGGTCATGACCAACGAGGTGTCCCGGAGCGCGTAGCCGCGTTCCTCGAGCGCCGTGAGCCCACGTGACGGGGCCGATAGGCTGGGACGATGGGCGGCAGCCAGGGCAGGGGACGTGGGCGTCACCAGGGGCAACCTGGTGGCGCCAAAGGGCGTGACCAGGGCCAGCAGTCGTCGAAGCAGGCACGATCCGGCGGGGCCAAGGGCGGCAAGGGCAGCGGCGGGAGGTCCTCCCAGAAGGGCGGAAAGGGGACCAACCCGGCGGAGGAACTCAAGCAGCCGCTCGAGCGGGTCCTCGCCCGGTTGCCCGCGACACAACGCCGGGTGCTCGAGCTGCGGATGGGGCTGGCCGATGGGCACCCACACGATCTCGCGGACACGGCGCGGACGCTGGGGTTGTCGCTGAGCGAGGCCCGGGACATCGAGAAGCGCGCCTTCGAGCACATCCGTGAGGCGGTCCCGCTGCACCAGCTGCAGCGTTTCCTCCAGGGCTGATCGGTGTCCTCCCTCGACACGCTGGCGGAGCGGCGGGCAGGCCTGCGGGGTCCTGAGCTCGATGCCCTCAACGAGCTCGTCGCGGAGTGGCAGATCCTGGCGGACCTGTCCTTCTCCGACCTCCTGCTGTTCGCACACGACAGCGACGCCGACGCACTGGTCGTGATCTCCCAGATCCGGCCCTACACCGCGCCGACCATCTACCAGGAGGATCTGGTCGGCAGGGTGCTGCCATCGAGCGAGCGGCCGGCCGTGACCCGCTCGTTCGCGGAGGGTCGCATCATCCGCGATGGGGATCCCGACTGGTCGAGCGGGGTCCCGGTGCGCGAGGAGGCGATCCCCGTCGGTTTCGACGGCCGGACGATCGGGGTCGTCACACGCGAGGCCAACCTGTCGATGGTGCGTGCGCCATCACAGCTGGAGTTGACCTACCTCCAGGTCGCCGACGAGCTCTCCCAGATGCTGGCCGACGGGGAGTTCCCCTTCCCCGGCCACATCGTCGAACACGAGCTCGGCCCCCGGGTGGGTGATGGGATGATGCGTCTCGATGCCACGGGGACCGTCATCTACGCGTCCCCGAACGCGATGAGCGCGTACCGCCGGATGGGGGTCACCGGCGCGGTCATGGGGCGCAACCTCGCCGATTTCGACCTCGATGACGAGGCGCTGCTCGAAGCGCTGGCCGTCGGCGAACCGTTCGAGTCCGAGGTCGAGGGTCGCGGCGCGGTCGCGCAGCGGCGGCTGCTCCCCCTCACGCGGGGCCACCAGGTGCTCGGTGGGCTGCTCCTGGTTCGCGAGGTCACCGAGCTCCGGCGTCACGAGCGGTTGCTGCTGTACAAGGACGCCACGATCCGCGAGATCCACCACCGGGTGAAGAACAACCTGCAGACCGTCGCCTCCCTGCTCCGGCTGCAGTCCCGGCGGCTGCCCTCGCCGGAGGTCCGGGAGGCGCTGTCCGAGTCGGTACGCCGGATCTCCTCGATCGCGCTGGTGCACGAGACCCTCTCACAGGACTCCGGGCAGCGTGTGGCCTTCGACAAGGTCGCGCACCGCTTGATCGACATGGTCACCACCGGCCTGACCGACCCGGCGCAGCCGGTGCGCATGCGCCTGGAGGGCACCGCCGGCGAGCTCCCGGCCGAGGTGGCGACGCCGCTGGCGCTGGTGCTCTCCGAGCTGCTCCAGAACGCGGTCGAGCACGGGTTCGCCGACCGGGGCGGCGAGGTGGTGGTCCAGCTCGACCGACGGTCCTCGGGGCTCCACCTCGCTGTGGCGGACGACGGGATCGGTGTCCCCGAGGGCTGGGACGTGATCGGCGATGCGAACCTCGGCCTCCAGATCGCCATGACCCTGGTGGAATCGGAGCTCGGCGGGACCCTGGAGGTCGAACGTGTCGGGGCGGAGGGCGGTACGCGGGCCCTGGCGCTGCTGCCGGTCCCGCTCGCGACCCCCTGAGACACGACGATGCCGTCGACACGGGGCCGACGGCATGCGGTGCGAGCAGGTGTCGTGGCGGTCAGCTCGCCATACGGCGGCGGCGCTGACGGGCGCGCTTGAGCGTGCGGCGCTCGTCCTCGGTCAGTCCGCCCCAGACGCCGGCATCCTGGTTGGTGCTCAGGGCGAACTCGAGGCACTCCTCGCGGACATCGCACGTGGCGCAGATCCGCTTCGCGGCCTCCGACTGCTCGACGGCAGGGCCCGTCGTCCCGATGGGGAAGAAGAGCTCGGGATCCTCGTTCGTGCAGGCCGCGCGGCTACGCCAATCCATCTGGGGGTCTCCCTTCGGGGTGCTCGCCCGCGCGCACCACCGCGCTGCGAGGAGAGCAGGTCAGAGCAGGTCGCCCGGCTTCCCGGACCACCTCGTCGACCTGCCCATCCGGCCGGAGCCGGATCGCATCGTCCGCCAGGCACGACGCTTGTGAACAGGTTCTCGAGGTGCGGTCGGGACCGTACGTGACCCCTCCGCGGTGTCAAGGGTTCGCTCCCGATCCTGCTTGCAGCAGTGCGCGCCTGGGCGCAGGCCGCGCGTTCTGTCCGGACAAATCGATCCCGTGGTAGGGACCGGCAGCTGCACCTGCTGGAGCTCAGGCGACCACCCGGAGCGCGCCGGGCACCGAGGTGAAGGCCACCGCGTGGTGTTCCCCCGCGTAGTCGCCATCGACCATCAGCGGCTGCGGCGTGGGCGAGGACAGGGTGAAGGCGGCGAGGTCGTGGTGGTACCGCACGCCGCGGGCCGTGACGTGGCGACCGTCCCGGAAGGTGCCGCTGACCACCCCGAGCAGGCGGGTGGTGTTCGGCTTGTCCAGGGTGAGCAGGTCGAGTCCGAGGTCGAACGACGCCCACGGATGCACGCGCATCGGTCGCGGACCGAGGTAGGTGTAGGGGTCGCAGTTGCCGATCATGGAGATCCCGACGGGCCCGAGGGTGGAGCCGTCGGGCAGGGTCACGGTGACCGTGGCGTCCTCCCGCCCCGATCCCATGGCCCACTCCCGTCCGACCGACCAGACGAAGGCTCCCTGGCGCAGCCAGCGCTTGGCTGCGGCGTGCTGTTCGACGTGACGGATCACGGCGGCGTCGAACCCGTAGCCGGCGTTGAAGCCGAAGTACCGCTCGCCGGCCAGACCCAGGCTGATGCGGCGTGTCCGGTCGGCCCGGACCGCCTCCAGGAGCATCCCGGTGGCCTGGACCGCGTCGTTGGGTAGGCCGAGGTTGCGGGCCAGGACGTTGGCGCCACCGCCGGGGATGATGCCCAACCGCACCTCGGTCCCCGCCAGCGCCTGGATCACCTCGTTGGCGGTCCCGTCACCCCCGAGCGCGAAGACGGCGTCCAGGCCCTCGTGCACGGCGCCCGCGGCCAACAGCGTGGCGTGTCCCCGCTGCTTGGTGGGTTGCACGGTCAGATCGACGGCGGAGCGCAGCGCCGAGGCGATGACGTCGCGGACCTGGTCGTCGGTCGTCGTCGCGTTGGGGTTGAACACCAGCAGAGCGCGCACCCGGCCTCCGATGTGCGGGGGTGGCTGGCCGCGCGGGGACGCTCGCGGGCCGTGGCCGTCGGGGCGAACCTAGTGCCCGTCGGCCAGGTCCAGCGCGCGCTCGAGATCGGCGAGCAGGTCGTCCACCGACTCGATGCCCACCGACAGCCGCAGCAGGTCGTCGGGGACCTCGAGCGAGGTGCCGGCGACCGAGGCGTGGG
>CAYXJD010000164.1:5435-7299 GCA_964465225.1 uncultured Actinomycetota bacterium | reverse complement strand
CACGGGCTCTACGACGACGCGGCGCCCGGTGCCGGGCTGATCACCGGGGTCGGCCGCGTGGCGGGGCGCCAGGTCGTGGTGGTCGCCAACGACGCGACCGTCAAGGGCGGTACGTACTTCCCGTTGACGGTGAAGAAACACCTCAGGGCCCAGGACGTCGCCCGCGAGAACCGCCTGGCGTGCGTGTACCTCGTCGACTCGGGTGGGGCGTTCCTCCCGCTCCAGGACGAGGTGTTCCCCGACCGCGACCACTTCGGCCGGATCTTCCGCAACCAGGCCCAGTTGTCCGCGCTGGGGTGCGGGCAGATCGCGGTGGTGCTCGGCTCGTGCACCGCCGGCGGCGCCTACGTCCCCGCCATGAGCGACGAGACCATCATCGTCCGGGAGCAGGGGACGATCTTCCTCGGCGGTCCGCCGCTCGTGAAAGCCGCCACCGGCGAGGAGGTCACGGCCGAGGAACTCGGCGGCGGGGACCTGCACGCACGTACCTCCGGCGTGGCCGACCACCTCGCCGTCGACGATGCCCACGCACTGGCGCTGGCGCGGGACGCCGTGGCCAACCTGCCGACCAGCAGCGCGGCGATCGACACGTCGCTGGAGGGGGCCGGCCCGCTCGAGCTCGACCTGCGGGTACCGGAGCCGCCCGCCTACGACCCTGAGGAGCTGTACGGGATCCTCCCGCGCGACCTGCGCCAGCCCTACCCCGTGCGGGAGGTCATCGCCCGTGTGGTCGACGGGTCACGCTTCCACGAGTTCAAGCCCTTGTACGGCGAGACGTTGGTCACCGGTTTCGGGCACCTGCACGGCATCCCGGTGGGCATCGTCGCCAACGACGGCATCCTCTTCCGCGAGTCGGCCCTCAAGGGTGCCCACTTCATCGAGCTCTGCGACCAACGGCGCATCCCGCTGCTGTTCCTGCAGAACATCGCCGGCTTCATGGTGGGACGTGAGTACGAAGCCGGTGGGATCGCCAAGGACGGCGCCAAACTGGTCACCGCCGTGGCCTGCGCGCGGGTACCGAAGCTGACCGTGATCATCGGCGGGTCCTTCGGTGCCGGCAACTACGCGATGTGCGGCCGGGCCTACGACCCGCGGTTCCTGTGGATGTGGCCCAACGCCCGCATCAGCGTCATGGGCGGCGAGCAGGCCGCCACCGTGCTGGCCACCGTCAAGCGCGACGGCATGGCGGCCGCCGGCCAGACCTGGACACCTGAGGACGAGGAGGCGTTCAAGGATCCGATCCGCTCGACCTACGAACGCCAGGGCCACCCCTACCACGCCACGGCCCGGCTGTGGGACGACGGGCTGATCGAACCGGCGCAGACCCGCGACGTCGTCGGTCTGGGACTGGCCGCTGCCGTCCAGGCGCCGATCGGCCCGATCCGGCGCGGGGTGTTCCGGATGTGACCCACGGGCCCGAGGGGTGACCCGCGGGCCGGCACCTGCGGTGCGGACATGCGCCGGCACCCGATCACGCGAGCACGATCACTCCAGCACGGTCACTCGAGCACGATGGTGCGCTCCTGCAGGTCCTCCTCGGCGCCGTCCTGCGGACTGACCCAGAACGCCTGCAGCCGCACGACCGGTGCGCCAGCGGCGGCCGCCAGCGACACGGTCTCGCGGAAGTCGCCGACGCACCCGTTGCCACACGTCGCGGTCGTGAACCCCTCGTCGAGCGTGCCGCCGTCCGCGTCGAGCAGCCGCCAGCTGACCGTGGCTTCGTAGACGTTCGAGCAGCCGACGATCTCGACCTCGTCCCCGGCGACCTGGTCATCGACGGGGGCGACGAGGTCGATGAAGGCATCCAACTCCCGACCCTCATGGGCCTGACAGGGGGCAGCCACCAGGTCCGGATCCGGGACCG
>CAYXJD010000164.1:0-5335 GCA_964465225.1 uncultured Actinomycetota bacterium | reverse complement strand
TCCGTCGGCCATGTCATCGGCCGCTCCGTCGGCCGACGCCTCGGTCGCCTCGAGCACCGACATCTCGGCGGGACCACCACAGGACGCCAGCAGCACGGCGCCGGCTCCCATCACCGTCACGGCTCGCCACCTGCTGCGCATCGACACGCTCCTGGTCGTCGTCCCTGGTCGTCGTTCCTGGTCATCGGTCCTCGACCGGTCCATCGGTCGGACAGCGGGCGCGCTTGACGGGTTCCCGCCGCTGCTAGCTTCGGAATCTCTGCCAGGGAGGGTGGTCGTGGTCGCTCGCCTGCTCGTCGCGAACCGCGGTGAGATCGCCCGCCGGATCATAGGGACCTGCCGGGAGCTCGGGGTCACCACCGTCGCGGTGTACAGCGACGCCGATGTCGACGAGCCGCACGTGCGCGAGGCCGACACCGCGGTGCGGCTCGGCCCGGCGCCGGCACCGGCCAGCTACCTCGATGCCGACCGCCTGGTGGCGGTGGCGCGACAGACCGGTTGTGACGCCGTGCACCCGGGCTACGGCTTCCTGGCCGAGGACCCGGCCTTCGCGCGGGCGGTCATCGCTGCCGGCCTGACCTTCGTCGGCCCACCCGCGGAGGTCATCGCCCTGATGGGTGACAAGGCGGCTGCCAAGCAGCGCCTCGGGGCTGCCGGCGTGCCCGTGGTTCCCGGCGAGCTCCGCGCGGACCTCGATGACGCTGCGCTGCTGACGGCGGCGGAGGCCATCGGTTTCCCGTTGATGGTCAAGGCGGTGGCCGGCGGCGGTGGCACCGGCATGCGGGTGGTGCGAGCACCCGGGGAACTGCCCGGTGCCCTGCTGGCCGCGCGCCGGGAGGCGCGGGGCGCGTTCGGGGACGACCGGCTGATCCTCGAGCGCCTGGTGGCGCGACCTCGGCACATCGAGGTCCAGGTCCTCGCCGACGCCCACGGCAACGTGCTGCACCTGTTCGAGCGTGAGTGCTCGGTGCAGCGCCGTCACCAGAAGCTCGTGGAGGAGGCGCCGTCCGCGGCCGTCGATGAGCGCCTGCGGGCCCGACTCGGGACGGCAGCGGTGACCGCGACCCGCGAAGTGGGCTACCTCGGTGCGGGCACGCTGGAGTTCCTGGTCGACGGGACGACGATCGGCACGGACGAGCCACGGTTCTACTTCCTGGAGATGAACACCCGACTCCAGGTCGAGCACCCGGTCACCGAGCTCATCACGGGGCTCGACCTGGTGGCGTGGCAGCTGCGGATCGCGGACGGTCAGCCCCTGCCGATGACCCAGGAGACGCTCACCCGTACCGGTCACGCGATCGAGGTCCGGCTCTACGCGGAGGATCCCGTCGAGCAGCTGCCCCAGACCGGCACCGTGCACGCGCTCGAGCTACCGACAGGACCGGGGGTGCGCTGCGACGTCGGTATCGCCGCCGGCAGCCAGGTCACCCGCCACTACGACCCGATGCTCGGCAAGCTCATCGCCCACGGCCCCGATCGCGGTACGGCGATCGCCCGACTGAGCGCCGCGCTGGCGGCCACCAGCATCCGCGGGGTGGTGACCAACGTCGAGTTGCTCGACGCGGTGCTCGGCCACCCGGCCTTCGGTGCGGGCGACCTGACGACCTCGTTCCTCACCGACCACCTCGCCGACTGGCAGCCGGAGCCGCTGGCCCCCGAACAGGTGGCGGCCGCCGCCGTGGCGCTGCACACGACCGGACGGACCGGTGCCGACCCCTCGCCGTGGGCGCGGCTCGGCGCCCTGCGGACCGGCGGCGGTGGCTGGCCGGTGGTGCTGCGCGATCGCTTAGCTGCCCGTGACGCGACCTCCCGCTTCGAGCTGATCGCCCGCGGGGAGCACGTCCACCTCTGGGGCGACAGCGGCCCCGTGGTGGCGGTGGACCTCGGGCCGGACGACGTCGAGGTGCTGGTCGAGCCACAGGGGCGACGACACGTCTGGCTGCACCACGGCGGGGTGACCCGCGTCCTCGACGAGGTGGCACCGGTCCGACACGCCGACGCCAGCGCACCGGCGGGCGCCGCGACCTTCGCCGCGCCGATGCCGGGGACCGTGATCGCGGTGGAGGTCGCCGCCGGCGACACCGTCGCCGCCGGGACCACGCTGGTGGTCGTCGAAGCCATGAAGATGGAGCACCCCGTCCGGGCCCCCGTTGCGGGGACCGTGACGGCGTTGTACGTCCACGGTGGCCAGGCGGTCGAGGCGGGGGCGACGCTGGTCGCCTTCGAGGCGTCGCCCGAGGTGGGCGGGATGGACCGCCCGGGAGGCGAGTGAGCGTGGAGCTACCGGAACGGGTCAGGATCGTCGAGGTCGGCCCACGGGACGGGCTGCAGAACGAACCCGGCACCGTGCCGACCGCGACGAAGATCACCTTCATCGACCGGCTGGCCGCCACCGGGCTCGAGGTGGTGGAGGCCACCTCCTTCGTCCGGCCGGACCTCGTCCCGCAACTCGCCGATGCGGCCGAGGTGCTGGCCGGCATCACCCCTGTCGCAGGCGTGCGCTACCCGGTGCTGGTGGGCAACGACCAGGGCCTCGACCGGGCCCTGGCCGCGGGTGCCACCGAGATCGCGGTCTTCGCCTCCGCGTCGGAGCCGTTCAGCGAGCGGAACCTCGGCGGCACGATCGAGGAGAGCCTGATGCGCTTCGCTGGCGTTCTCCGGCGGGCCAAGCGGCACGACCTGCGGGTCCGGGGCTACGTGTCGATGGTCTGTGGCTGCCCGTACCAGGGTGAGGTCCCGGTGGAGGACGTGCGCAGGGTCACCACCGAGCTGTTCGAGCTCGGATGCGACGAGGTGTCCCTGGGGGACACGATCGGGGTCGGCACGGCTCTGCAGGTGCAGGACCTGATCGAGGTGCTGTCCCCGACGGTGCTGGTCGACCGGCTCGCGGTCCACCTGCACGACACCTACGGGCAGGGCCTCGCCAACACCCTGGCCGCCTTCGAGGCCGGCGTCCACATCGCCGACACGAGCGCCGGCGGGTTGGGGGGATGCCCCTTCGCGACCGGCGCAGCTGGCAACCTCGCCACCGAGGACCTCCTCTACGCGCTGGAGGGCTCCGGCGTCCACACGGGCGTGGACCTCTCCGAGGTGATCGCCATCACGGGGTGGCTGGCGGACCAGCTCGGTCGGGCCCCGGCCTCGCGGGTCGCCCGTGCCGTGCTCGGCCGCGGCCAGGAGGACGCGACCGCGCCGGGGACCGGAGGTCCCCGTCCACTCCCAGGGAACGGACCGTGACCACCGCTGTACGGCCCAGGCGGGACAGCTGCCCCTCCAGCGACCCGATCGTCAGGGTCGACAGGGCCGAGCGGGGCGCGAGGTCCCTCCAGCGGCGGGCCACCGCCAGGGGATGCCCGGGGTCGTCAGGCCATCCGATGATCGCGAGCGGCGGCGCCAACGCGCGCAGCTCGGCCACGCTCGGCGCCTCAGCCCCGTCCAGGGCGCACAGGGCCGCCTCCAGGCTCGCCGCGTCGTGCCGGGGGTAGTCGGCGAGCAGCGTGGCCCGCAGCCACGGGGCCAGCGCGTGGTCGGCACGCAGCTCGGCGATCGTCGGCCCGACCCCCTCCCGCGTGATCCGCGCCGCGAGCGCGGCGTGCGGGCCGCGACCGGGCCGGGACAGCCCGAGCCAGGCCGGGAGGCACCCCAACACCGCGTCGGCGCGTGTCCCGGCGGTGACCGCCCGGACGGCCGCGTGCGCCCCCAGTGAGACCCCACCGACCACCGTCACCGGCCCCTGGACGCTGGCCGCGACCGCCGCCAGGTCCGCGGCGTGGACATCGAGGTGGTGGTCGCACGGGCGGCGGGCGTGCGAGGACGCACCGTGCCCGCGCAGGTCGTAGACCACCAGGCGCGCCCCGGCGTGGAGCACGGGTGCCGCGAAGGCTGCGGCGAGGAAGCGCGCCGAGGAACCGGCCCCGTGCGCCAGGACCCAGGCCGGCGCATCAGCCACCCCGAGCTCCGCCGCGGCGAGCCAACCGCCGGGCACCGCCACGCGGCGTCGGCGGACATCGAGCTCGTCGACCTCCGACGGGAGGACCAGGCTCGACATCTGGCCGGGTGGGGTCACCGGATCTCGTCCAGCAACTGGGCGAGGCTCGACGCGGTCAGCTCGCCCACCACCCGGCCGGCCAGCTGCCCGTTCCGGTCGAACACCACGGTGGTCGGCATGCCGCGACCGCCCACCGCGAAGGCGACATCGCCCTGCAGGTCGTGGATCGTGGCGAAGTCGATCCCGAGCTCCTCGATGAAGGCCTCGCCGTCCTCGCGGCGGTCGAGGTGATCGATCCCGAGGAAGGTGACCTCCGGGTGCGCATCGCGGGCCTCGAGCAGCATCGGCATCTCCGCCCGGCAGGGGCCGCACCAGCTGGCGAAGATGTTGACCAGTGTGGGGTTCCCGGCCTCCGCCTCGCGGGCGATGAACGCGGCAGCCTCCGGCCAGCTCCCGCTGACCAACCGGGCGTCGACGGGGGGGACCGCCGCTGGTGCCGGCGCTGCGAACACGTCCACCCCATCGTCGGCGGGGACCCGCGGCGCGTCCTCGCTGGGGGTCGCACCGAAGTCGACCACGCCGTCGTCAGCCGCGCTGCAGGCCGTCGCCGCGACCAGCAGCAGACCGGCGGCCAGCAACGCGGCCACCCGCGCACGGACACCGCCACCAGGCACCGGTCAGCACGCTCCGTTCGGGGTCAGAGGCCTGGCGGCAAGGTAGCGACCGCCGGCGACGGTCAGTTCCGGCTCGGCACCTCGCCCAGCACCTGCGCCGAGGCCTCCAGCACCTCGTCGACCTCGGCGGGTGTGCCGACGGTCACCCGGACCTGCTCGTGCAACCCGTACGGCCGGAGCGCCCGGACCCCGATGCCACGTGCCGCGTAGTCCGCCACGACCCCTTCGGCGTCGGTCCCCAGCTCGAGGGTGACGAAGTTGCCCAGCCCGGCCGAGTGCGGGACCCCGAGCGCGGCGAACCCCTCGGACAGCCGCTGGCGACCGGCCAGGGTGCCGTCGATCGTGGCGGCGAGGTGCTCCGCGTCCGTGAGGCTGGCGATGGCAGCCGCCTGCGCGGGCGCGGTGACGTTGAAGCGCGGCCGCCGACCGTCGGCCGAGGCCACCACCTCGGCTGGTCCGAGCAGCGCCCCGATCCGCAATCCTGCCAATGCGTGGGCCTTGGAGAAGGTCGTCACGACTACCACACGGGGATGCTCCAGCCCCAGGGTCCGGGCGCGTGCGTACCCGTCCTGCCCGGTGGCGAAGTGGTGGTAGGCCTCGTCCACCACCAGGGTCACGTGCTCGGGCAGCTGCGCGGCGAGGTGGACCAGGGCGTCCCCGGAGAGGTGGGCCC
>CAYXJD010000163.1:0-7385 GCA_964465225.1 uncultured Actinomycetota bacterium | reverse complement strand
CGGTGGAGCTTCCGGCCTCGGGCTGGCGACCGTGGAGCGGTTGGTTTCCGCTGGCGCCTCCGCGGTGATCGTCGACCTGCCGAGCTCGGACGGGGGGGACGTCGCCGAGCGGCTCGGGGACTCGGTGCGGTTCTGTCCCGCCGATGTCCGTGACGAGGACGCCATGAGCGAGGCCGTGGGACAGGCCGCCGAACTCGGCGAGCTCCGCATCCTGGTGAACTGCGCCGGGATCGGCACACCGCAGCGGATCCTCGGCAAGGACGGCGAGCCGTCGCCGCTGGAATCCTTCCAGCGGGTGGTCGATGTGAACCTGGTCGGCACGTTCAACGTGATGCGGCTGGCTGCGGCGGAGATGCTGCGGCATGAGCCGGTCGGCGAGGAACGCGGCGTGATCGTTAACACCGCGTCGGTCGCCGCGTTCGATGGGCAGATCGGTCAGGCGTCCTACAGCGCTTCCAAGGCGGGGATCGCCGGGATGACCCTGCCCGTGGCGCGGGATCTCGCCGCCAAGCAGATCCGGGTGGTCACCATCGCCCCGGGACTGTTCCTGACGCCGTTGCTGATGACCCTGCCGCAGGAGGCGCTCGACTCGCTCGGGGCCCAGGTGCCGCACCCGTCGCGGCTCGGGGCACCGGCTGAGTACGCCCAGCTCGTGGACTCGATCATCGCCAACCCGATGCTCAACGGCGAGACCATCCGGCTCGACGGCGCGATCCGCATGGGGCCGCGGTAGGACGCTGGCCGTCGTCGTTCAGCGCGGTCGGGGCCCTCGGTCGCGCTCCGATCCGAGGGACGTGCGGATGGAAGCAGCCTCGTGTACGGCTCTGGTCGCCGGCGGGGCGTCAGGGCTCGGCATGGCGACCGTCGAGTACCTCGCGAACGCCGGCGCCTCGGTGGTGCTCTTCGACCTGCCGGACTCCGAGGGGCCAGCGGTCGCCGAGCGGCTCGGGCCGAACGTGGCCTTCTGCCCGGGCGATGTCCGCGACGAGGATGCCGTGAGCGCGGCCGTGGGGCAGGCCGCCGAGCTCGGTGAGCTCCGCCTCCTGGTGAACTGCGCCGGGATCGGCGAGGGACAGCGCCTCGTGGACCCCAACGGTCGGCCGTCGTCGCTCGAGGCCTTCCGCCGGGTGGTCGAGGTCAACCTGCTCGGCACCTTCAACACGATGCGGTTGGCGGCGGCCGAGATGCTCCGCCTGGACCTCATCGGCGAGGAGCGGGGGGTCATCGTCAACACCGGGTCCATCACCGCCTCCGACGGCCAGATCGGTCAGGCCGCCTACAGCGCGTCCAAGGCCGCCATCGCCGGCATGACCCTGCCGGTCGCCCGTGACCTCGCGGGCCAGCGGATCCGGGTCGTCACCATCGCCCCCGGCTTCTTCGCCACCCCGATGCTGGAGCGTCGCGTCGCCGCTGAGGGAGCGGAGGTGCTCGCTGGTCAGATCCCACACCCCTCGCGGCTCGGCACCCCGGCCGAGTTCGCCCAGCTCGTGGGTGCGATCGTCGCGACCCCGATGCTCAACGGTGAGACGATCCGCCTCGACGGCGCCACCCGGATGCCGCCGAGGTAGTGGGCGCGGAGGACCTCGGCGGCGCTTCGGGCCAGCTGCTCAGCTTCGCGCTGCCTCGACCTCGGGGATGTCGGCGATCGCATCGTGGTCGAGCCACGACGTGGGCACCTCGATCGGCAGGTCGAGCAGTTGCTGGGCGAAGGCCTTGCCCTGGGGGTCGAGCCTGAGCGAGGCGATCCCACCACCGCCGAGCGCGTCGTGCAGGTGGAGGTTGATCGCATCGAGACCGGGCAGGTCGTAACGATCGACCCCGCCGTTGAGCAGGTGGGCGAGATGCTCGGCGACCCGTTCGGCCGTGACGCTGTGGCGGATCACGGGCAGGAAGTCCGGGTGCCGCGCCCGGATGCCGATGTTCGCGTCGATGCCCTTGTCGCCGCTGCGCCCGTGGGCGATAGCGATCAGCGGGAGCGTCACGGTCGGACCGCTCGGAGCAGCGGCCTCCACGGGCTGGAGCTGTGGCCGTGGCCCTGGGCCGGTCGCCATGGCGACCGGGAGCTCGTCGACCTCGACGTGCTCGCCGTCGATCTCGACGGTCGCCGGCAACAGCTCGCGGGGCACCAGGTAGGAGCGCAGCAGCATGCGGGGTGTCGGCCGCGGCACGGCGCCGCCAGCGCTGCTGCCCGGCACCGCCAGGCCGAAGGAGGGTGGGTCACGCAGGACCTTGCGCAGCGCCCGCTCGTCGTCGTGCGCCATGCCGATCTTGAGGGTCACCTCCCGGCTGTCGCCGACCCGCGAGTTCGCTCCGTAGGTCGCCTCGGCGCCGATCACCTCGACGTCGAACTCCCTGAAGTCTGCGGCGCCGAGCTGCTCGAAGATGGCGCGGGATCTCGCGAGGATGTCGTCGGCCAGCCGGCGGGCCTTGCGGTCGGCGTTGCGTCCCAGGACGAACAGGGTCGTGCGCGCCTTGACGCCGTCGAGGACCTGGGCACAGGCCTTGAGGGTGGGTGGGGCGGGTCGGCCGCGAGCGTCGGTCACCTCGACGCGGTCGTCACCGACCTGGGCGAGCGACACCTGTGTCCAGTCACAGGTGACGTCGGGCAGCAGGTAGGTGGTCGGATCGCCGATCTCGTAGAGCAGCTGCTCCGCGACGGTCGCGGGGGTGACCAGTCCGCCGGTGTCGTCCGGCTTGGTCAGTACGAAGCTGCCGTCCGCGCGGCACTCGGCCAGGGGGTAGCCGATGTCCGCCCAGGAGGGGAACGACTCCCAGTCGGTGTACAACCCGCCGGTGGACTGCGGGCCGCACTCGAGCAGATGGCCTGCCAGGCTGCCCTGGGAGAGCTTGTCCCAGTCGTCGTGCGCCCAGCCGAACTCGTGGATCAGTGGACCGAGGACCAGCGCCGAGTCCGCCCCACGCCCGGTCACCACGATGTCGGCTCCCGCGTCCAGGGCAGCTGCGATCGGACGCGCCCCGAGGTAGGCGTTGAAGCTGAGCGGGTCGTCGGGCAGTGGCCCGGCGTCGGTCATCTCGGCCAACCCCAGGTCGCGGACCTCGTCGAGCCGACCGGCGAGGTCGTCTCCGACGACCGATGCGACCTGCAGTTCGATGCCGGCCTTCTCAGCCGCACCGCGGATCAGCTCGGCAGCGGCCTCCGGGTTGATCCCGCCTGCGTTGGTGACGACCTTGATGCCCTGTTCGGCGAAGGCCCCGACGTGGTCGGCGATCGTGTGGATGATGTCGGTCGCGTACCCACGCGCGGGGTCCTTCACCTTCTGTCGGGTGAGGATGCCCATCGTGATCTCGGCCAGGCCCTCGTAGATGATGTAGTCACAGCGCCCTGAGGCCAGTAGCTGTGGCGTGGACAGCGAGGTGTCCCCCCATGCTCCGGCAGCGCTGCCGATGGTCACGGCGTTGTCACTCATCTTCTGGCTCCTCATCGGGGGCGAGACGGACCAGCACCGTGTCGGCCGCGACCTGTGCACCGGCAGTGACGGCGACCTCGACGACGGTGCCGTCGATGTCCGCTGTCACGGCGTGCTCCATCTTCATCGCCTCCAGGACGGCGAGCGCGTCCCCGAGGGCGACGCGGTCGCCGATGGCGACGTGGACGGCGGTCACCGCGCCGTGCATCGGCGCGAGCAGGATGCCCTCGCCGCGCACGACCGCGTCGTCGGGGGCTGCGAGCAGCACGTCACGGATCTCCAGGTCCCGGGTGCCGAGCTGCAGGGCGAGGTCGTCCAGTGCCCGGACCACCGCGCGGTAGGGGATCCGTCGGTCGTCGACGATCACCCCGTTGGCGTGCGGCTCGACCGAGATGACCGTGTCGTCGACGCGGACCTCGGTGTGGCCGTCGCGGGTGTGCACGACCACGTCGCGCACGTCCTCGCCGATGGCCAGCCGCATCGAGACGTCCCGGTGGCCGCGGCTGTCCCATCCGGCCAGGCCGGGTGTCCGCCGTTCGGCCACCAGGGTCCGCTCACGGTGGAGGACCGCGGCCGCCGCCGCCATGGTCGCCGCGTCGATCTCTCCCGTGGCGCCGAGGTCGACCTCGCCGAGGAAGGCCGTCGTCGCCTCACCTGAGGCGAAGCGCTCGTGCGACAGTACGTCGACCAGGAAGGAGCGGTTCGTGGTCAGCCCGAGCACGGTCGCATCCGCGAGCGCCGCCCGCAGACGCCTGCGGGCCGTGTCGCGATCGGGGCCGTGGGCGATGACCTTGGCGATCATGGGGTCGTAGTGGGCACCCACGACGCTGCCGACCTCGACGCCGGTGTCGACCCGTACCCCCTCGGGGATCTCGAACGCGGCCACGGTCCCCGAGGCCGGCAGGAAGTCGTTGGACGGGTCCTCGGCGTACAGCCGCACCTCGATCGCGTGGCCATCGATCACCACGTCGTCCTGGGTGAAGCCCAGGGTCTCGCCCTGCGCGACCCGCAGCTGCCACTCCACGAGGTCGAGGCCAGTGACCAGCTCAGTGACCGGGTGCTCGACCTGCAGGCGGGTGTTCATCTCGAGGAAGAAGAAGCCCGGCTGGCTCGGATCATCCGGGTCGGGCGTGTCGGGGTCCAGGAGGAACTCCACCGTGCCCGCGCCGACGTAGCCCACGGTCCGCGCCGCCGCGACGGCGGCATCACCCATGCGGGCACGCAGCGCAGGGTCGACGGCCGGGCTGGGTGCTTCCTCGACCACCTTCTGGTGGCGCCGTTGGATCGAGCAGTCGCGTTCGCCGAGTGAGAGGACGTTGCCGTGCTCGTCGGCGAGCACCTGGATCTCGACGTGGCGGGGACGCAACAGGGCGCGCTCGAGGATGAGGTCGTCCGAGCCGAAGGCACTGGCAGCCTCGCGGCGCGCGGCACCGATCGCCTCCGGCAGCAGTTCCGCATCGGTGACCAGCCGCATGCCCTTGCCGCCACCGCCGGCGGCGGCCTTGACCATCAGGGGCACACCGATCTCGGCGGCCTGCGCCAGCAGCTCCCCATCCGACTGGTCGGTGCCCTGGTAGCCGGGAAGCAGCGGGACACCGGCGTCCTGCAGCAGCCGCTTGGCCGCGGCCTTGTCGCCCATGGCCTCGATGGCCGCCGGGGGTGGGCCGACCCAGACCAGGCCGGCGTCGGTCACGGCTCGGGCGAAGGCGGCGTTCTCGGACAGGAAGCCGTAGCCGGGGTGGATGGCCTCGGCGCCGGCCGCTCTGGCGGCGTCGAGGACCCGATCGATCCGCAGGTAGGAGTCGGTCGCCGGCGACGGACCGACGTGGACCGCATCGTCCGCGAGCCGCACGTGGGGGGCATCGCTGTCCGCGTCGGAGTGGATCGCGACGGTCCGGTAGCCGAGCGCCCGCGCGGTCCGGATCACCCGGACCGCGATCTCGCCCCGGTTCGCGACGAGCAGCGTGTGGAACCCGCTCATTCGCCGCGTCCGGTGTCGGGCGCCCACGGGCGCGGCGTCTTCTGGAGGAAGGAGTCGATCCCAGCGGCGGCTTCGTCGCCGAGCATCGCGTCCGCGAACACCTCGGCGCAGCGGTCGAACATCTCGGCCGACGACAACGTCCCGATCTGGTTGATCAGACGCTTGGTGAAGGCGTTCGCGTCCGGCCCGCACAGTCGGACGTCCGCGATCACGCCGTCCAACGCCTCGTCCAGGTCCTCGGCGACGATGTCGACGAGGCCGAGGCGCTCGGCCTCCACGCCATCGAACCGGGAGGCGGTCACGGCCAGCCGCCGCGTCGTGACGACGCCGATCCGGCGGGCGATGACGGGCGCGATCTGCGCCGGGACGAGTCCCAGCGTGGTCTCGGTCAGTGAGAAGCGCGCCGTCGGCTCGGTGATCACCACGTCTGCGGATGCGGCGAGCCCCATGCCGCCGGCGAGCGCGGCACGGTCGATGACACTGACGAGCACGGCGCGCAGATCGTCGACGACCTCGATGAGGTCGCCGAAGCGCCGGTTCATCCGGATGACCGCTGCACGGTCGGCTTCCTGCGAACCGGCCATCGTCCTGAAGTTCTTGAGATCCCCGCCGGCGCTGAAGATCCCACCGGCCCCCCTCAGCACGACGATGCGCACGGCCGGGTCGTCCCGGATCGCGGTCATGACCGCCGTGAGGTCGTCGAGCATCTCGTCCGACATCGCGTTGCGGCGCTCCGGCCGGTTGAGGGTGATGCGCAGCAGACCATCGTCGAAGGAGGTCAGCAGCGTGGGGGTCTCGGGCAGGGTCGGCGTAGCCATGGTGGTCCTTTCCGGATCACGGTCGTGCGACGGCGAAGGTCAGCGGGTTGACGTCGCTGGCGGCGGACTCCTGCGCCGTGCCGAGCAGGAACCCTAGGACCCGGCGGGTATCGCGAGGGTCGATCATGCCGTCGTCGAGGCCTCGTCCCGAGGTCACGAACGCGGACTGCTGGGACTCGTGATGCTCCACGATCTGCGCGACGTAGGCCTCGACGGCGTCCTCGTCGAGCGGCTCACCCTTGCGCGCTGCGCGCTGCTCGGAGACGATCCGCATGGTGGTGGCCGCCTGGGGTCCCCCCATGAGTCCGGTGCGGGCGTTCGGCCAGGAGTAGAGGAACTCCGGGTCGAAGCCGCGTCCGCACATGCCGTAGTTCCCGGCGCCGAAGCTGGCACCGATCATGAAGGTGAACCGGGGCACGGGCGCGTTGGTCACGGCCTGGATCATCTTGGAACCGTGCTTGACCATGCCGCGCTGCTCGGTCGCGGTGCCCACCATGTAGCCGGTGGTGTTCTGCAGGAAGACCAGCGGCGTGCCGAGTTGGGTGCAGCGGTGGATGAAGTGCGTGGTCTTGGTCGCGCCCTCGTTGTCGATCGGACCGTTGTTGCCGATGATCCCGACGCGGTGCCCGTGGACCTCGGCCTCCAGGCAGACGGTGGCGGCTCCGTAGCCGGCCTTGAAGTCGAGGATCTCCGAGCCGTCCACGATCCGGGCGACGACCTCACGCACGTCGTAGGGCTGCCGGTAGTCGATCGGGACGATGCCAGCCAGTTCGTCGGGGTCGTACGACGGGTCGGCGAACGTCCGGGGCGGCTCAGGCAGCCACGACCGACCCCACTGCATCCGGGCGACCACCTCACGTGCGATCCGGATGCCGTCGTTGTCGTCCTCCGCGACGTACTCCACGAGGCCGGAGGTGGTGGCGTGCATGTCGATGCCGCCGAGCTCCTCGTCATCGGCGATCTCACCCGTGGCGGCTTTGAGGAGCGGCGGACCAGCCAGGAACGCCTTGCCTCGGCCGCGCACGCCGATCACCACGTCACTCATACCCGGGAAGTAGGCCCCACCGGCCGTGGACGAGCCGTGCAGGACGGTGATGACCGGGAGGCCGGCAGCCGAGAGCCGTGCCATGTTGGCGTAGAACGCCCCTCCGCCGACGA
>CAYXJD010000162.1:0-7425 GCA_964465225.1 uncultured Actinomycetota bacterium | reverse complement strand
GTTCCTCGTCGGTGACCATCTCGAGGGTGAGCTCGTCGTGGTTGCGCAGGAAGATGCCCCACTGGCTCTCCTCGGGGATCTGCGGCGTCTGCTGCAGGATGTCCACGATCGGGAACCGGTCCTCCTGCGCGACGGCCATGAACAGCCGCGGCATCAGGGGGAAGTGGAAGTTCATCTGGCACTCGTCGCCATCCCCGAAGTAGGCCGCGGCATCCTCGGGCCACTGGTTGGCCTCGGCGAGGAACATCCGGCCGGGATGCCGGTCGAGGTGACGGCGCAGCTCCTTGAGGAAGTCGTGGGTCTCGGGCAGGTTCTCGCCGTTGGTGCCGTCGCGGACGAACAGGTACGGGATCGCGTCCAGGCGCATGCCGTCCACACCGGTCTCCGCCCAGAAGTCCAGCACGTCCTTGACGGCCTGGCGCACGTCAGGGGAGTCGAAGTTGAGGTCGGGCTGGTGGTGGAAGAACCGGTGCCAGTAGTACTGCTGTGCCTCACCGTGCCAGGTCCAGTTGGAGGCCTCGAAGTCCTCGAAGATGATGCGGACGTCCTGCCACCGCTCCGGGGTGTCGGACCAGACGTAGAAGTCGCGCTCCGGGCTGCCCGGCGGGGCCTTGACCGCACGCTGGAACCACGCGTGCTGGTCCGAGGTGTGGTTGATCACCAGTTCGGTGATGACCTTGAGCCCCCGGGCATGCGCCTCCTCGACGAAGCGCTTGAACTGCCGCATGGTCCCGTAGTCGCGGTTGATCGTGGTGTAGTCCGCGATGTCGTAGCCGTCGTCACGACCGGGTGAGGGGTAGAACGGCAGCAGCCACAACGCGGTGACCCCGAGGTCCTGCAGGTAGTCGAGCTTGGCCGTCAACCCGGGGAAGTCACCGATGCCGTCGCCGTTGGCATCGAAGAAGGCCCGCACGTGCAGCTCGTAGATGACCGCATCCTTGTACCAGTGCGGGTCGTGGGAGGTGCGGGCTCCATCCGGGGTCATACGGGGGCGGCCTCCTGGCGCGCCGGGGCGCTCGGTGGGTGGTTTGGTGCCGGGGGTTCGCTTCGCGGTGGGGAACGCGACACGGTGTTCGTCGGGTGGGGGTCGACAAGTGACGTAGGCCGTTGGGCCTGCCGCGGCGCGCGTCAGGGGGCGGCGTCGTGGTCGCGCTCGTCACGTGGCGGCACCCGCACCTCGAAGATGTGCGCTGGGGTCACGTGGGGAGGCAACTCGACGTAGTTCTCAGGTCCGGACCAGTGGAAGGTGCCCCCGCCGAACACGTCGCGCAGCTCGAAGTGGTCGGTTGCGGCATCCAGACCGAGGGCTTCGAGGTCCAACCAGGTCGTGCCCACCTGGGTCTGGTGCGGATCGAGGTTGACGATCACGAGCACCGTGTCGAGACCGGCGCGATCGGTCTTGGAGTAGGCCAGCAACCGGTCGTTCTTGATCTCGTGGAAGGTCAGCGTGTGGTCCTGCTGCAGGGCGGGGTGGGCGTGGCGGATCGAGTTGACCAGCCGGATCACCTCGGCCAGCGACCACGGTTGCTGATCGGCGTCCCAGGTCTTGATCTCGTACTTCTCGTTGTCGAGGTACTCCTCGGCACCGGGACGCGCCTCGGACCACATCAGCTCGAAGGCCGGACCGTACATGCCGTAGTTCGCGGTCAGGGTGGCGGCGAGCACCAACCGCTGCACGAACATCGCACGACCACCGTGCTGGAGCTGGTCGGTGAGGATGTCGGGCGTGTTGGGCCAGGAGTTCGGACGGAAGAAGTCCGCGACCTCGGTGTGGAACAGCTCGGTGTAGTAGTCCTGGATCTCCTGCTTGTGACGGCGCCAGGTGAAGTAGGTGTAGGAGTGGTTGAAGCCGCGCATCGCCAGTTCGTACATCACCTTCGGCCGGGTGAAGGCCTCGGCCAGGAAGATGCACTCCGGGTGCTCGGCCTTGAGCTCACCCAGGCACCACTCCCAGAACGCGAAGGACTTGGTGTGGGGGTTGTCGACCCGGAAGATGCGGACGCCCTCGGCGATCCAGTGATCGAACACCCCCTTGAGCGCCTGCCACAGTCCCTCGAGGTCACTGGTCTCGAAGTCGATGGGGTAGATGTCCTGGTACTTCTTGGGCGGGTTCTCCGCGTACTGGATCGAGCCGTCGGGCCGTCGCTTGAACCACTCCGGGTGCTCGCTGACCCAGGGGTGGTCCGGAGCGCACTGGAAGGCGATGTCGAGCGCGAGCTCCATCCCGCGTTCCTCGCACGCGGCGATCAGGGCACGCAGGTCCTCGATCGTCCCGAGCTCGGGATGGATATCGAGGTGGCCACCTTCGGGCCCACCGACGGCCCACGGTGAACCCGGATCCTCGAGGTCGGCGCCGACCACGTTGTTGCGTCCCTTGCGGTACGCCCGCCCGATCGGGTGGATCGGTGGCAGGTACAGCACGTCGAAGCCCATCGAGGCCACGTGATCCAACCGGTCGATCACGTCACGCAGGGTGCCGTGTCGGCCAGGCTCGGGCGACGCCGAACGGGGGAACAACTCGTACCACGTGGAGAAGGCGGCGCGCTCCCGATCGACCTCCACCTCGTAGACCGCGGAGCGCACGTGGTGGGCCCGCGGGTCGTGGCGACGACCGAGCTCGACCACCTCCTCGGAGGTGCCGCGCTCAGCCCGGGCAGCGGCATCGAGTTCGATGTCGGTGAGCGCCGCCGCGATCTCCTTCAGGCGCTGCTTGTCGGTGCCCTTGGTCTCCTTGGCGCGTCGCTTGAGCAGCTCCGCGCCCACCGCCAGGTCGATCTCCTCCAGGGTCCCGGCCACCGCCTTGGTCCGGGTGTCGCGGATCCAGGTGGCGAGGTGGTCCACCCAGGCCAGGACCCGGAAACGGTGCCTGCCGAGCGAGGCCGGGGTGAAGGATCCGCTCCAGACGTCGTTGACGACGTAGTGCAGCGGCATCTCCTCCCATCCCTGCCCATCGGCTGCCCGGAACTGCACGACGGCCGCCAGGACGTCGTGCGCATCGCCCACGATGTCCGCGGTGACCTCGACGGGTCGCCCGATGACGGCCTTGGCCGGGTAGCGGCCGGCGAGCACGCTCGGCCGGACGCGCTGGATGCTGGCGCGCTGGGGGGTCGGTGCGGTCACGGTGACCTCCGGTGCTGTGCCGCGAGCGCTCTCCGCTCACAGGGGGCACGCTAGTGGTGTCGTCCACCGGTCGCCGGGCCTGAAGGCCGGCCATCCGTCGGTAGCCCCCTCACCGCCGCGGCGACGCAGGCAGCGGTGCAGGACGCCAAGTGGCGCGTCGCGGCACTCGACACCACCCACCACCTCGGTGCGCGCCCCGTCACGGTCCGTCACGGCCCGTCACGAGAGGTCCGTCAGGACGCGGCCAGCCGCGACGCCGCCAGCAGCTCGTCCGCAGCCAGGTACGGGTCGAGCTCGCGGCGCTCGACCCGCTGCGACAGCTGCTCGAGCAGGCCATCCTCGCCCTCCTCCAGACGGGCGAACGTCCGGCGGGTCGACTCGAGCGCGAGTTCGCGCACCAGGTGCCGGGCGCGCGCGTGCCGGCGTCGTGCGCCGATCCCGTGGGTGGCGAGGAACCGCGTGTGGTCCTCGATCGCGGTCACCAGCTCGACCACGCCCTCGCCCCGGACCGCCACCGTGCGCAGGATCGGTGGCCACCAGGACGGCTCCGCGTCCTCGGGTGCCAGGGCGTGGCCCATCTCCAGCATGCCCTGCAGCTCCGAGGCCAACCGTCCCGCCCCGCCGGCATCGGCCTTGTTGATCACGAACAGGTCGGCGACCTCGAGGATGCCGGCCTTCGCCGCCTGGACGCCGTCGCCCATCCCGGGGGCCAGGGCGATCACGGTCGTGTCGGCGGTCGCCGCGATCTCCACCTCGGACTGGCCCACGCCGACGGTCTCGATGATGACGTCGTCGAACCCGGCGGCATCCAGGACCAGCACGGCCTGGGGGGTCGCGAAGGACAGGCCGCCGAGGTGGCCGCGCGAGGCCATGGAACGGATGAAGACCCCCGCATCGGCGTGGTGCCCCTGCATCCGGATCCGATCGCCCAGCAGGGCACCGCCGGTGAACGGCGAGGACGGGTCCACCGCGAGCACGGCCACGCTGCGCCCGAGGCCCCTGAGCTCGGTGGCGATCGCGTCGGTCAGGGTCGACTTGCCCACACCGGGCGAGCCGCTCACCCCCAGCACGCGGGCCGACCCACTGCGGGGGTGCAGTGCCTTGACCACGTGGCGCAACTGCTCGGGGCTGCCGTCCTCGACGACGGTGAGCAGGCGCGCCAACGCCCGTCGCTCACCGCGCTCGAGGCCGGCGACCAGCCCGTCGAGATCCGGAGTCACGCTCAGACCTCGACGGTCACCGCATCGCCCTGGCCCCCTCCGCCGCACAGCGCCGCGGCACCGGTCCCGCCGCCGCGGCGTCGGAGCTCGTTGACCAGGGAGACCACGATGCGCGCGCCGGAACACCCGATCGGGTGCCCGAGGGCGACGCCACCACCGTTGACGTTGACCCGATCCTCGTCCAGCCCCAGTTCGCGTGCCGAGGCGATCGCCACCGAGGCGAAGGCCTCGTTGATCTCGTACAGATCGAAGGCGGAGGGGTCGGTGCCGGTGCGGGCCGCCGCCACCCGGATCGCGTTGGCCGGCTGCAGGTGCAGCGACGGGTCGGGGCCGGCCACCGTGCCCCAGGAGGTGATGGTGGCGAGCACCTCGAGGCCGTGACGTTCGGCGGCCTCGCGGCTGGCCAGCACCAGCGCCGCGGCGCCGTCCGAGATCTGGGAGGCGTTGCCCGCGGTGATCGTCCCCTCACGGGTGAACGCCGGTCGCAGCCCTGCGAGCGAGGCGGCGGTGGTGCCCTCGCGGATGCCCTCGTCGCGATCCACGACCACCGGATCGCCCTTGCGCTGGGGAACCTCGACCGGGACGACCTCACCCTCGAACGCCGAGGAGGTCCAGGCTGCCGCCGCCCGTTCGTGGGACCGGGCGGACCACTGGTCCTGCTGTTCCCGTGAGATCCCCAGGTCCTTGGAGCGCTGGTAGTCGTCGGTCGCCAGCCCCATGGCGCAGCCATCGAAGGCGCAGGTGAGCCCATCGTGCATCATGACATCGGTGAGTGTCCCGTCCCCCATGCGGTACCCGAAACGTGCCTTGTCGAGCAGGTACGGCGCGGTGGACATCGACTCCATGCCACCCGCGACCACCACGTCGAAGTCACCGACGCGGATGAGGTCACGCGCGCGGCTGATGGCGGTCATGCCCGATAGGCAGACCTTGTTGATCGTCTCGGCGGCGACCCCCATGTCGATGCCTCCGGCGACCGCCGCCTGCCGGGAGGTGATCTGGCCCTGCCCGGCCTGCAGGACGTGCCCCATCACCACGTACTCGACCTCGGCTGCATCGAGTCTCGCGTGGGCGAGCGCGCCCGCGATGGCGTGTCCGCCCAGACGGGTGGCCTCGAGGCTGGCGAGCCCGCCCGCGAAGCGTCCCATCGGCGTCCTGGCGTACCCGACGACCACCACCTCTTGCATCGAAGGCTCCTCTCCCGGTGAACCTCGAGCCTACGCGGACGCACCGGCCGACCCACAACTGCGCCGAACGCGCGGATGCGTGCGTCGCGGCTCGGTGGTGGCAGGCTGCCACCGACCGCAGCACCGATCGGAGCCTACTGTGGACGTGACCCGCATCGACCAGATCGCCATCGCCGTCGAGGACCTCGACGAGGCCATCGCCTTCTACGAGCGTGCCTTCGGGCTGCGTGTCAGCTCGCGGGAACGGGTCGACTCCGACGGGGTCGAGGAGGCCATGCTCACCGTGGCCGGGGTCTCGATCCAGCTGCTGGCACCCACCCGTGAGGACTCCCCCATCGGACGGTTCCTGGCACGCAACGGGCCGGGGCTGCACCACCTGGGGTTCGGGGTCAGCTCGGTCGCATCGGCGCTGGAACACCTGCGCGAAGAGGAGGTCCGTCTGATCGACGAGGCTCCGCGGCCCGGAGGCGGAGGCCACACCGTCGCCTTCGTGCACCCCAAGGGCACCGGCGGGGTCCTGGTGGAGCTGGTCGAGGACGCCGAAGGGCACGACGGGTAGGCCGGCCGGCGGACTGAGCAGGCCGAGGACAGCACCCGGCCGTCCCACGGTGGCTACCGACCAGCGTCACCGCGCTGCCCGGTAGCCTGACCCCCGTTCCCTCCCGACCCGTCGAGGCTGCATCCGTGGGTTTCTCCGACCGTCTGCGTGCCTGGCTCAAGGGCGAGTCCAAACGCCGCAACTCGGCCCCGTCGACGGGCGCGGCCTCACGGGAGGCCACCTCGGAGTTGGAGGGCTTCGCCGAGAGCCGTATCGGCGTGGAGGCCTACCTCGAGCCCAAGACGACGATCTACTCGACGACCGTGCTGCTGGTCGCCGACGACGGGGAGTACCTGCGCCGTCCCGTCAAGGATCGCGGCCAGGCCGCGTCCTTCTGCCGTGAGCTGAACATCCCGCTCTACGACGCCCGCAAGGTGGGCTACCCGCAGCGGATGCGCGACTACGACCAGGGCCGGGCACCTCGACGGATCGAGCTGTCGGACCTGCCACCGTGGCCGGGCGAGGAGCCCGACGGCGCGACCCCCGACGGACCGCCTCCGCCGCCCGTGTCCCCACCGCCGATGCCTCCGACGGATGGGGACGAGAGCCAGGAGCCGCACGGCGACGACGGTGACGAGGACGAGCGCGACTGAGCTCTCTGGTACGGCGACGCTCCGCCCACGGCAGACGGAGCGCGACCGTGGGGCCGGGCCGCTCAGCCCTCGGTGATCTCGACCGTCTCGATCACGACGTCCTCGACGGGCTTGTCCCCCGGACCGGTCGGCACGTCGGCGATCGCGTCGACGACCTCCTGACCGGCCGTGGCGCGGCCGAACACGGCGTAGGCCGGTGGCAGGGGCGCGTCCACGTGGGTGATGAAGAACTGCGAGCCGTTGGTGTTCGGACCGGCGTTGGCCATGGCCAGGGTGCCGCGGTCGTAGCCGTGCTTGCCGGCGGCCTCCAGCTCGTCGCGGAACTTGTACCCGGGTCCGCCGGTGCCGGTTCCGGTCGGGTCGCCGCCCTGGATCATGAACCCGGGGATGACGCGGTGGAAGATCACCCCGTCGTAGAAGCCCTCCCGGGCCAGGAACACGAAGTTGTTGACCGTCGTGGGCGACTCGTCGGCGAACAGCTCGACGTCGATGTCGCCCTTGCTGGTCCGGATGGTCGCCGTGTACGACGTCGAGGTGTCGATCGTCAGGCTCGGCGGGGAGCTCCACTGCTGGGCCACGAGGGGTCCTTGTCGGGTAGGAACTTGAGGGACAGGTGCGGGCGGGGCGCCGGCACGGGCGTGAGGGTAGGCGGTCGGCTCAGCGGACCTGGACGTCGACGGATCGGATCGCGACCGGCGGGCAGGTGC
>CAYXJD010000161.1:0-7490 GCA_964465225.1 uncultured Actinomycetota bacterium | reverse complement strand
ACCACAACTGGGACAGAGCCCAGTTCCGGGCCCCGCACCCGGCCGGCGCGAGGTCAGGACTGCCCGTTGGGTCGTTCGGCCGGGGTGTTGCGGTCGACGACCGGGTTCTCCAGCACGCCGATCCCGTCGATCTCCACGCGCACGGTCTGGCCGGGGGCCAGCGGCCCGACCCCGGCCGGGGTGCCGGTCAGCACCACATCGGCCGGCAGCAACGTCATCACCTGGGAGATCTCGCTCAGCATCTCGGCGATCCCGACCACCAGATCAGCGGTGGTGCCGTCCTGGCGCAGCTCCCCATCCACGGTGCACCGCACCCGCAGGTCCGAAGCATCGAGGCCGGAGGCGATAGCCGGACCCAGGGGACAGAAGGAGTCGAACCCCTTCGCCCCGAACCACTGCAGCTCACGACGCTGGAGATCACGGGCGCTGATGTCGTTGGCGGCGGTGTAACCGAAGATCCCGGCCATGGCCTGCTCGGGGGTGACCCGCTGCAGCAACGCACCGACCACCACGGCGAGCTCGGCCTCGTGGTGGATCTCGTCCGAGCGATCCAGGGGCAGACGGATCGCCTCCCCCGGCCCGATGACGCTGGAGGACGGCTTGTGGAAGAACAGTGGCTCGGCCGGTACGGCGTCGCCCATCTCCGCCGCGTGATCGGCGTAGTTCCTGCCGATGCACACGATCTTCGAGGGGATGACCGGCGCCAGCAGCCGGAGGCCGGACAGGGCGACCCGCTCGCCGGTGGCAGCGTGCGCCGTGAACGGATGAGGCTCGATGACGGCCACCTCGGTACCGTCGACGAGGCCGTAACGGGGCTGCCCGTCGTGCAGGAACCGGACGAAACGCCGCGCTGCCGTCGACATGGACACCTCCCGGTGAGGGACGGCGAGTGCACGCCCTCGGGGACCGGGACCGTCCGGTCGATGGCGAGCCCCGTCACCCTAGCCGAGCACTCGTTCGGCCATGATCGTCACCGGAGGCGCCCCGACATGGACGACCGCGACATGGACGACCGCGACCTCGCGACGGTGCTCGGCGACGAGCGCTACCTGTCGCTGACGACCTTCCGGGCCAACGGCGACCCGGTGGCGACCCCGGTGTGGTTCGCGCCCCAGCCGGATGGGACCCTGCTGGTGTACACCGAGCCGTCCTCCGGCAAGGTCAAGCGCCTACGGCGCAACCCACGGTGCACGGTGGCGGCCTGTGATGTTCGCGGGCGGGTCCACGGCGAGGAGGTCGCCGCCACGGCGGCCGTGCTCGACGACCAGGTCGACGAGATCTTTCGCCGCCTGGTCCAGCGCTACGGCTGGCAGGCACGCGCCCTCGACCTGTTCACCCGGCTCCGCAACCGCGGGCAGTGGGGGGACGCGGTGGGCCTGCGTCTCGCGGCGGCCCAGCCCGGCTGACGGCTGGCCGCGCCGGCCGGTCAGCCCGCCCCGTCCCAGTCCACCCGCAGGATCGCGTGGGTGTAGGCGTCGGAGAGCGCGAGCCAGGACGCCTCGACGACGTTCGGATGGACCCCGACGGTGTCCCAGGTGCTGGTGCCGTCGGTGGAACTGACCAGCACCCGGGTGATCGCGTCCGTGCCGGCCGTAGCCTCCAGGATCCGGACCTTGTAATCGGACAGGTGGATGCGGTCGAGCTGTGCCCAGGTCCCGTTGACCGCGTTGCGGAAGGCGTGGTCCAGCGCGTCGACCGGGCCGTTGCCCTCCCCCGCGCCGAGCTTGCGTGTCCCCGCGATCTCGACCGCCAGGATGGCCTCGGCCGGTCCGTCACCGGGCACTGCGCCGCCGTCACCACCGGAGACGTTGACGCGGTAGTGCTGGGAGTGGAACGGTTCGCCGTCCTCGGGCAGCATCCCGGTCACGCGTCGCAGCAGCAGCTCGAAGGAGGCATCAGCGGCCTCGTAGCTCCACCCGAGTGCCTCACGGCGCTTGACCTCCTCGAGGACCACCGCCGCCTGGGTGTCGTCCACCTCGAGACCGAGCTCCGCGGCCTTGAGCTTGATGTTGGCACGGCCGGCCAGTTCGCTGACCACCAGGCGTTGGCGGTTGCCGACCTCCTCGGGATCGATGTGGTTGTACATGTCCGGCGCCTTGGCCAGTGCCGAGGCGTGGATCCCGGCCTTGTGCGCGAACGCGGTGTGGCCCACGTAGGGCTGGACCGACGGGGTGGTCTGGTTGCACAGCTCCGCGATCGTGTAGCTGACGTCGGTCAGGCGCTCCATCTGCTCGGGCGTGACGAGCGGCACCTTCCGCTTCAGCTGCAGGTCCGCCATGATCGTGAAGAGGTTCGCGTTGCCGCAGCGCTCGCCGAGCCCGTTGGCCGTGCCCTGGACGTGGACCGCACCGGCTTCGATGCCGAGCAGGGAGTTCGCGACCGCGCAGCCGCCATCGTCGTGGAAGTGCAGACCGACGTCGCAGGAGAGTTCGCCGACCAGGCCGTGCACAATCTCCGTGACGTCCCACGGCATCGCTCCGCCGTTGGTGTCGCACAGCACGACGCACTCCGCCCCCGCCTCCGCCGCGGTCAGCACCACATCGCGCGCGTAGTCGTGATCACGTGCGTAGCCGTCGAAGAAGTGCTCCGCGTCGAAGAAGACCCGCTTGCCGAGTCCCCGGAGGTAGGTGATGGAGTCGGCCACCATGGCGAGGTTCTGCTCGCGGGGCACGCCCAGGGCCTCGTCCACGTGGTAGCCCCAGGACTTCCCGACCAGGCAGATCGCGTCCGTGCGCGCGTCGACCAGCCCCTTGAGCAACGGGTCGTCCTCGGCCCGGTACTTGGCGCTGCGGGTCATCCCGAAGGCGACGAGCGTGGCGTTGTCGAGCGCGAGCTCACCGTCGGCGGCACGGGCGAAGAACTCCGTGTCCTTGGGGTTGGCACCCGGCCAGCCGCCCTCGATGTAGGCGACGCCGAGCTCGTCCATGCGCCGGGCGACCCGGAGCTTGTCCTCGACCGACAGGCTGACACCCTCGCGTTGGGTCCCGTCGCGCAGGGTCGTGTCGTACAGATCGAGCCCGGGGCGGGCGGCGGGCAACGTCGCGTCGCCACCACTGGTGGTGCTCACGATCTCGTCCTCTCCTCGGCATCACGTGCGGGAGGCGAGCCGGGGACGAGAGGGCCGGGCGGTGAAGCTGCCGGGCCGCTCCCGCAGCCCGGCGCACCGGCTACGGGAGCGATCCGATGATGATGATGGCACGACGGCGACGCGCGAGGCACTCCCCGCTGGTGTCGCACGTGGCCATGGTCAGCATGTCGAACTCCCGTGAAGCGAACACGCTACCGCGCGACTCGGCGCCGTGTCGAACCCATCTCACCGCAGCGCGCCCCCGGCCGGATGACGTCGGTACGGCGGGGCGCCGTCACTCGTCCTCGAGGCGGAACCCGACCTGGATCGTGACCTGGGTGTGCTGCGGCTCACCGTCCTGGATCCAGCCACGGATCTCCTTGACCTCGAACCAGTCGAGGTTGCGCATGCTCTCGCCGGCCTTCTGGATCGCCCGCCGGATCGCGTCGTCCACGCCGTCCCGGCTGGAGCCGACCAGTTCGATCTTCTTGTACACGTTGGACACCGGGGCCTCCTCGGTCATGGTGCCCCCAACGGGGCGTCGACCCGCGACGCTAGTGCGGCGGCGGAGCCGACGGCGCCACCGGCCCCGGACCTACGATCTCCTGCGGACGAGCACGCGACCCGGAACCGCGAACGAGGACACCCGATGCAGCTCCTGCGTACCCCCGACAGCGCGTTCGCCGACCTGGCGGGCTACCCCTTCGCGGCGCACTACCTGGAGGTCACCGACCCCGACGGTGGCAGGCCGCTGCGCCTGCACCACCTCGACGAGGGTGACCCGGCTGGCCGGGTGGTGCTGTTGCTGCACGGCGAGCCGACCTGGAGCTACCTCTACCGCAACGTGCTACCACCGCTGGTGGCCGACGGCTGCCGCGTGCTCGCCCCGGACCTGATCGGCTTCGGCCGCTCGGACAAGCCGACCAGCACACACGACCACACCTACGCCCGTCACGTCGCCTGGCTCACGCAAGCGCTCTTCGACGAGCTCGATCTGCGCGACATCGTGCTGTTCGGGCAGGACTGGGGCGGGCTCCTCGGCCTGCGTCTGGTGGCGGCCCACCCGGACCGTTTCGCCGGCGTCGTCGCCTCCAACACCGCACTGCCCACCGGCGACCAGGCAGCCAGCGAGGCCTTCCTGGCCTGGCAGCGCGCGGCCCGGGAGTTGCCGGTGTTCGCCACGGGACGCATCGTCGACGGCGGGTCCCTCACCAGGCTGCCGGCGGAGGTGATCGCGGCCTACGACGCGCCCTTCCCCGACGCTGAACACCAGGCCGGCGCCCGGGCGCTGCCGGGCCTCGTGCCGACCACGCCAGCCGATCCCGCTGCCGAGGACAACCGCCGCGCCTGGCAGGCACTGCAGGGCTACACCGCCCCGTTCCTGACCGCCTTCTCCGACGGCGACCCGATCACCGCCGGCGGGCAACGGCCCCTGCAGCAACTGATCCCCGGCGCCCACGACCAGCCGCACCGCACGATCGAGGGGGCCGGGCACTTCGTGCAGGAGGACGCCCCCGAGCAGGTCGTCGCGGCCATCCGCACCGTGCTGGAGAGGACCACCACCGCCGGATCGTGAGCGCGCTCAGAACATGAAGCTCGTCCACGGCGCACGGTCGGTGGCCACGAGCCGGTCGAGGGCCGCAGCAGCCCCCGCGCGCTCCTCCCGCAGCCGCCGGCCGTCGAGCAGCGCGGTAGCCCGGATCCCGCCGAACACCACCCCGGCCAGTGCATCGACCGGCAGGGTCACGTCCGGGCTCGCCGAACAGGGCTCGCACGTCGCCGCCACCCCGTCGGTCTCCAGCCGCCACCGTCCCCCGGCCCGTCCACCCGGGTCGACCACCTCCACCACCGAGGTGCCGGCGGCGCCGTAGGCGCGGGTGGTCAGCACCCGCGGGACATCGAGGATGCGCAGGTACAGCGGGGGACCGTCGAAGGCGTGCAGCGCGAGCGGATCGACCAGCAGATGGGGCAGCGCGTCGTCGGGTGGGCGGATCCAGGACTGGACCCGGGTCGTCAGGTCGATGTCGAGCACGTGCTGCCACAGTGCCGCGTTCGCCTCCGGATCGGTGGCCACGAGCTCCGAGAGCAGCACCAGCCCTTCAGGATGGTGTGACTCCTCCTGGAGCTTCACCCGGTAGCGCGCGTAGCCCCGTCCGGGGACCTCCACCAGCCGCCGCGCGGTCGCGCCGTCACGCCAGCCCGGTGGATCCACGATCACCCCGAGCTGCCACATCCCGGGGGTGCTGCCGACGCTGCCGCCGCGGCCATCACGCATCCGCTGGTGCACCGCGGGCCAGCTCGCCAAGGCCGCCTTCGGCGTGGTCTCCTCCACCAGGCGATGGTCGACGGGGTCGGCGAAACGCACCTTGGACCGCTCCGCCCGGTAGGCGCGGTGCGGCGCGGCGACCCCGAACCCGTAGCGCCCGTAGATCGCCGACTCCGAGGTGTAGAGCGCAGCGAGGGGTTCCTCGTGTTCCACCGCCTCGTCGAGCGACGCGGCCATCAACGCCGACAGCAGTCCGCGCCGGCGCATGACCTGGGAGACGCCGACGGCGGTCACCGCGGCGACCGGCAACCGGGCGCCGCCGGGCAGGCTCACATCCGTCTCGATCACCCCGAGGTTGGCGACGACCCGCTCGCCCTGGCGGATCCACCACGCCCGGTACCCGCTCGCGAAGGCATGCAGGTACGGATCGACGTCCTCGGACTCCTCGCTCTCGTGGAAGTGCCGGTTCACCGCGCGGGCGAAGGCGGGCAGGCCGTCCTGCGGCACCCGCTCGGCACGGGGTCGTGCGGTCTCTGACGCCATCGCTGCCTCCCTCCGGGCCACCACCTGAGCTCCGCTGCCGTGCGGCCGTCTTCCGCTCGGCTCCTCGGGCGGACGGGCTAGAACATGAACTCGTGCCAGGGGGCCAGCGGCGTGGCCAACAGCCGGTCCAGACGGCTCGCCGCCCCGGGGACCCGCTCGACCGCCTGCCCGCCGGCGAGCAGCTGTGTGGTGCGTACCCCGCCGAGGTAGACCGTCGACAGTGCCCGCACGTCCAGCTGGAGGTCAGCGGCCCTTTCGGTGCGTACGCAGCTGGCCTTCCCCCCCGCCACGGCCAGCTCGAAGCGAGCCGACCGCTCCGGGACGCAGGCGTCCACGACGTCGAGGTGGAGCGTGTCCTCGGCGGCGTAGCGCCGTGCGGTCAACGCCGGTACGGGCTCGAGCAGACGTACCTGCAGCGCCCAGTCGACGGCGACACGGGCCCGACCCTGGTCCACGAGCATCGCCAGTACGGGGTCGTCGACCGGACGTCGTCCCGCCACGGTGGTCGAGGCGAGGTCGACGTCGGTGACGAAGCGCCACAGTGCGGCCGCGGCCGGTGTGTCGCTCGCGTGCAGCTCCTGGACCCGCACCGTCGCCGTGGGGGCACCGGCGGTCCACTCCGGTTCGAGCCGGTAGATCGCGTACCCACGGCCGGGCAGCAACGCCAGCTGCAGGGGTCCGGCCCCCGGGGGCGGGGCCGCCTCGGGATCGAGCAGATCGTCCCAGAAGGCCTCCGGCCGCCGCAGGAGCCCGGCCCGCACCCCGAGCACCTCGTCACGGAGCACCGGGAAGGCGGTACGAGCAGCTGCGGTGTCGACCAGCTCCACCTCGTCGACGGGGCCGTGGACGGCCAGGTCGGCGTGGGCGCGGTCGAGGGTGAGCTCCACGGTCGGGATCGCCGGACCGAAACCGAAGCGCCCGTAGATCGGCGTCTCGGAGGCCCACAGCGCAGCGACAGCCTCACCTCGTTCACGGGCCTGGTCGAGCAGTCGGCGCAACAGTGCCGTCAGCACCCCGCGGCGGCGGTGGTCCGCACGCACGGCGACCAGGGTGATGCCGGCTGCGCCGACCTCGCCGCCACCCGGCAGGGCCATCGTGAAGCTGTGGGCGCCGGCAGTGGCGACCACCTCGCCGCTCCGGTCGATCGCCACGAAACAGCGCTCGGGCTCGAGGCGGCGCCGGGCGCGGGCGAGGTCACGGTCGTCGACGACCCCGCCGAACACCGCATGGAAGGTGCGCAGGAAGGGCGCGAGCTCCTCCTCGGTGATCGCGCGCAGCTCCAGCTCCACGGACTCAGCTCCTCGGGAACGGGTCCAGGACGTCGGTGTGACGCCGGACGAAGCCGCCGATCTCGGCCAGCACGTCATGTGCCTCCGGGAGGCCGGGGAAGGCCGGGAAGACGTGCCACAGCCCCGGGTAGACCCCGCAGTCCGCCGCCACCCCAGCGGCTCGGGCCCGGGCCGTGAACCGCACCGCGTCGTCGAGCAAGACCTCGTCGCCCCCGACGTACAGCAGGCTCGGAGGCAGGCCGGAGAGGTCGGCGTACAACGGTGAGACCCGGGGGTCGTCGAGTGGGACCTCACCGGCGTAGAAGCGTGCCGGCAGCGGCAGCAT
>CAYXJD010000160.1:6067-7571 GCA_964465225.1 uncultured Actinomycetota bacterium | reverse complement strand
CCTCGGCCACGACCGGTCCCAGGTCGACCTCCAGGAGCAGTCGCACCAGCGCCGGGAGTCGCGGCACGGCGATGTCGGTCGCCACGTGCTCCTCGATGGCCATGGCCAGGGCCGGGAAGCCTCGGAGCAGGCTCGGCGGGTCGGCCGCGGTGACCGCACCGGCCACGAAGCAGCGTTGCCGGGCCATGCGCTCGCGGTCGCCGCCGCTGTCGCGCATCCGGACGTAGGCCATCGCCTCCTCGCCGTCGAGACGCTGCGGCCCCGACGCCAGCGCGAACGTCCGCCACTCCCCGTCCGGCGACGCCGGTGAGAGACGGACGGTCATCGGGGCGCCCACGTCGAGCTCGACCCCTCCGAGGGCATCGACGACGCCGACGAACCCGGCCATGTCGACCAACGCGTAGTGATCGATCGGGAGATCCAGCAGGGTGGCCAGGGTGTCGGTGACCGCCCGGGCAGCCGGGTCCACCGCGTCGGGGTAGAGCGCCGCGAGCTCCTGGTCGATGCGCTCCAGACCGCAGGTGTAGAGAGCGTTGAGGTAGCGCCATCCGGCGCCCTGGGGGCAGTTGGCGGCGTAGAGATCGGCGAGGTGGTCGGGCAGTGGGAAGTCGGCGAGGTAGCGATCGACCGAGACCACGGTGGCTCGTCCGGTCCCGGTGTCGAGGCTCGCGACCAGCATCGCGTCGAGTCGGGAGCCGACACGTCCAGGCCCCGCGTCGCTGCCGAGCACGGCGACCGTCACCCGCTCGTCGGCCAGCCAGGGGTTGTCGGGGACCTTGGGCAGGTCGGCGGGATCCGGAGCCGGCGGTCGTTCGGCCCGCGTCGGAGGCGCCTGATGGTCAGGGGCGGTCCCATCGGCGGTAGCAGCGGTGCCGTCGGAGGGGCTGTCGTCGGTCGCGCTCTCCTGGCCTGCCGGGATCGGTGGGACGGCTGGCTCGGGCGACCGGACCGGTGGGGCGGCCACAGGTGTGTCGGCCACGAAGACGGCCTGCACCACCTCGGTGGTCCGGTAGGTGGCGTAGCCGACCGCGGCGTGGGGCACGGCCACCGCCACCAGCAGGACAGCCAGGCCACAAGCCGTTGCGAGCGTCGCGGCCGGGGTACGGGGTAGGGCCGGGATCGCCGGAGGACGGACACCGAGCACGTAGGCATCCACCGCCGCTACCAGCCGGTAGACCAGCAGGGCGAGGTTGCCCGAGAGCAGCCATGGCAGGGCCTCGGGGCGGAGCAGCCAGGTGAGCACGGTATCCGGCGCCCGCGCGATGAACGCCCCGGCGACCGCGAGGAGCAGGGCCACGGTGAGGAACGCGCTCCCGCGCCACCAGCGGCGCAGCACGAGCTGGCCGAGTCCGGGGACCGCCGCCGACAGCGCAGCGGCACCGAGCCCTCGCCAGGTCCGGCGACGGCGATCGGCGGGCACGAGCGACCAGGCCGTCCACGGTGACGGACGAGCGGCAGCGGATGATGGACGAGCGGCAGCGCGTGATCGCCGGCCCGCAGGGCG
>CAYXJD010000160.1:0-5967 GCA_964465225.1 uncultured Actinomycetota bacterium | reverse complement strand
GCAGGGCGTGATCGCCGGCCTGCAGTTGGTGATGGCCGACCTGTCGGCGATGTCACGGGAGTCCGACGATGAGTGATGTTGGCAGCGTGCCACAGCACCGTCGACCGCGCGAGCAGATGGCTACTGGCCGCCGGTCCACCCAGCAGGCTGGTCGTCGACGCTCCGGCGGCGTGGGCTTATGCTGGCACATCAGGGTGCGGGCCGCGACGGGTAGCTGTCGGCGCCCGAGGGCCAACAGGTGGACGAACAGGGTGGTCGGAGCGCGGCTACCGACGATGCGCGGCCCGTGCTCCGCAGTTTCCTCGAGGCGGTCGGCGACCGGGTCGCCCCGACCACCATGTCGAAGCCTGCGCTGATCGAGTTGTCCCACACCCTCGAGGACCTGGTCGTCGACGACGACCTGGCAGGCACCGTGATCGCAGGCTTCCAGCGGTCGCAGTTCTGGGCCACCGAGCGGCCACGCTACGAGGCGTTGGCAGCCGACCCGCGTCGCCAGGCCATCGTGTTCGTCGCTGACGAGGGCAACAGCACCCCCGGCGTCCAGCACCTGGCCATCGGGGTCGACCATCCGGTCGCGCGAGAGTGGTTCGTGATCGCCCTGACGGAGGCGTTCAGTGCCGTGCTGTTCGGTCGTGAGCTGTCCCGCACCGAGGACTCGGCGCAGGTGCAGCGTCGGTTCGTGACCGTGTGGAGCTTCGACCACCGTGTGGTCGAGGATCTCCTCGCGGTCTTGAGCGAGGCGCTGGCCGACAGCGTGCCCGGTGCGACGGCTGCCGTGGCGGCTGCGCGAGCTGCCCACCCTCCACGTCCCCCCGCTGCGGGTGTGGCCCAGCGGTTCGCCAACGCCTTCTTCGGGCGGCTGGAGTTGGTCACGCAGCAGACACGCTCGCTGCGTGCAGAACTCACCCACGCGCGCCGGCTGCTGGCCGAGCTCGCACTCGAACCGGACATGGAACGCTCCGGGCAGGACCTCACCACCGAGCGTCCGCGAGCCAGTGCGCCCGGTCCCGTGCCCCCCGATGCTGGCGCGGGTCGACGGCACGACGCCGACGTGCCGCGCCAGGTGCGCGATGCCGACGAGCCGCGCCAGGTGCGCGATGCCGACGAGGTGCCGGGCCGACGTCACGACGCCGACGTGCCGGCGGACGCCGAGGCAGACGCCGAGGTAGCGGGGCCACCCGAGCGGCACGCGCTGGTGCTCCATGGCGATCCCGGACTACGCGGGCTCATCGAGGCGCTGCTGCGGCGCTCCGGTTGGCAGGTCACAGCGGTCGAGACCCCCGCGCAGGGGTTGGACGCGGCCACGATGACGACCTTCGATGCGATCCTGGTCGACACCGGAGTGGTCGACGACGAGACCGGGTTGCTGGACGAACTGGAGCGCGTCCACCCGGGCGCCCACGCGCAGACCGCCCTCGTGGTCGATGGGGCGACGACCACAGCAGAGCGTCACGATCGGCCCGTCGTCACGACACCACTCGTCTGGAGTGAACTGGAGGCCGTGCTCGGCACGCTCACGACCGCGCTTTGACCGCGCCTGCCGGGCGGCGTACCCTCCGCCCGCGCGCCGGGCGACCGGCGCGTCGCCTTGGTGGGTGTAGCTCAGTCCGGTTAGAGCGCCGCGTTGTGGTCGCGGAGGCCGGGGGTTCGAGTCCCCTCACCCACCCTCCCGATGCGGGAGCTCGGCCGGTGGGCTACGGTCGCGCGCTTGCATCATGCGCCGCTAGCTCAACTGGCAGAGCATCCGGCTCTTAACCGGCAGGTTCGGGGTTCAAGTCCCTGGCGGCGCACACACGAGGACCGGCCCTTCGGGGCCGGTTCTCGGAGTTTCACGATCTGGCCGGTCCGTCATTCGCGGCGGCGTGCTGCCTATCTGCTGCCTATCCGGGGCTCAGACGCACCTGTTCTCCGTAGCGTCGTCGACGTGGACGGAGGCGCGGTGGGCAAGAAGCGGCGGCAGCGGGCGCGCAAGGGCACCGGCACGATCGTGGAGCGTGACGGGCGCTTCATGGCGCAGGTCGGCCTCGGCGTGCGACCCGACAGCGGCCGCCAGCGCCGGTCGAAGACGTTCGACACCCGCGAGCAGGCCGAGCAGTGGCTCCTGGGGATGCGCGTCCGTGCGGACGAGCTGACCGGCGGGGTCGCGGACCAGACCCTGGCGACCTACCTGCGCTGGTGGATCGAGCACGAGGCACCCAAAGGCAAGCCCGGCCGGGCGCCGCTGGCCGAGTCCACCGTCCACGGCTACCGCAGCAACATCGAGCCGCACATCATCCCTGCACTCGGTACCCGCAAGGTCGGCGAGCTGACCGTCGCCGAGCTGGACCGCTTCGCCAACGCCAAGCTGCAGGAGGGTCTCGCGCCGAGCACGGTCAACCGGTTCCGCGAGACGCTGCACTCAGCACTGTCGACCGCGGTCCGCCAGGACCGGCTGATGCGCAACGTCGCCCGCTACGGCGGCGATGTCGGCGTGGAATGCCCGCCGGTGGACCGCTTCACCGACGACGAGCTGGCCCGCATCCTCACCGCCGCCCGAGACGAGCCCTTCTACCCCGTCATCCTCGCCCTGGCCCGCACCGGCCTGCGCGCCGGCGAGGCGTGCGGGCTGCGCTGGCGTGACCTCGCCCTGACCGGCCCCCGCCCGCGGCTGAGCGTCGTGTGGCAGCTCGACAAGTGGGGTGGGCTGGTGCGACCCAAGTCGCCATCGGCTCGTCGCACCCTGCCGCTGCGCCCCGAGGTCGTCGAGGTGCTCGAAGGCTGGCGAGCCCGGCAGGACGTGTGGGCCGATCGGCTTGGCGAGGAGTGGGGCAACGAGCACGACCTGGCCTTCACCACCCGGACCGGTGGTCCGGTGTGGGCCCGCAACGTCGGGCGGGTGTTCACCCGTGCTCAGCAGCAGGCGCGCGTGCGCCACGGCTCGCTCAAGACACTGCGTTCCACGGTCGCGACCCAACTCGCCGAAGCGGGTGTGCATCCCCGCAAGGCGCAGGCGTTCCTCGGTCACGCCGACATGACCACGACGATGAAGTACTACACCGCTGTTGGGGATCTCGACGACCTCGCCAACCTCCTCCCCGACTTCGACGTGTGATCCTCGACGAACCTGGTCGAGCGGTGCAGTGGTCCAGGGTTCACAGGCGAGGGAGCAGGACGTCGCGAACGAGGTCGGCTGCCGCTTCGGGTGTGTAGTTCCGGGGACGAGTCGCGACGAGACTGTCGAGGTCGGTCACGAATCCTCGGTGGCCGAGCTTCGCGTCGAGCGTTGCGGCGAAGTCAGCAGGAGCGATCCGGACGCCAGACTGCACCAGGTAGTGGCGAAAGGCGTCGACGATCCGATCGGGGTCCGAGCCGAGGTGGGTGAGCCCGAGCCAGAGGTCGAACAGGTCCCGACCCTTGCGTCGCTGGTGAAGCGCCCGCAGCTTCGTGCCGAGCAGCTCGTCCAGCTCGAAGGTGAGCACCTCTGCATGACCACGGAACCATGGGTTGTCGACGGCGAACGGGATCGTCTGATGGTCGAAGCACGAAACCACCTCCCGGACGTTGACCTCGACCTTCACGCGGATCTGACCGAGCTGCGCCGTCGGCTTCGTGGTGAAGCGCATGGTGAGCGTGTCGGACTTCTGCTCGTATCGGGCTTCGTCGAGTCCTACGCCGGTGAGCACGTCGCGGATCGCGGCCATGAGTGGCTTGGCTGGTCCCGTCGTCGTCCGCACGTAGTCGAGGTCGTTCGAGTACCGCCATGGCTGCGACAGATGGATCTTGTGGATGCTCGTACCGCCCCGGAACGCCAACTCCGATCCGAGCAACGGGTGATCGGCGATGTCGACGATCGCGCGGGCCAGGATCAGGTCCTGCTCGACGTCGAGCAGGTCGGGCCACGGGACCTGCTGTGCCCAGGCATCGAGCGCGACCTGTGGGATCATCAGGACTCACCTTCCCCAAGCTCGACGTTCTCGATGATGCCCCAGCTGGCGTCGCGATAGCCGGCGCGCGGCCCGTGGACGTCGAGGGGTGTTGCCTCGCCGGTGTCCGGTGAGGCGAGGTCACGCAACGGTTCGAGCCCCTCGGTCCCGACGATGTTCTCGAGCAGCCAGCCCACACGCCGAACGACTGCACGCGGCACGGTGGCGCACGCCGACACGAGCACAGCGATGTCCAGCTCAGGCAGGTCGGTCAGCACGGTCACGACGTTGTCGAGCCCGGCGCTGTCGTCGGGGTCAGCGACGATGTCGACGACGACCAGCTCTGGGGATGCCACGGTCATCGTGCCGGTGTGGGTCGCGACCTCGACGGTCGGGACCGGCTGAGGCGAGTGCAGACGCGCGACGGCATGGAACTGCAGATGGACACGCCCGAGGTCACGGTCACCGAGCTGCCGATCGACCATCACCTGGAACACCTGTGCATGCTGATGCGATGCCCCGTGGACCGCGGCAGCCGTCAGCAGCCCGACGTAGTAGCTGCGGCCCAGATGCTGCATCATCGCGTCGATGAACCACGACGCGGGCACCACGCCCCAGGACCGGTACTCCGGAGGGACCGCGACATACAGCCCCCGAGCCGGCGAGAACAACCGGTCCTGACGCCGCAGCCGGCTCAGGCCAGAGTGGACCGAGCGGGGAGACAGGCCGACCAGCGAACAGATGCGTTCAACCGACGCGACCGGCTCCCCGATCGCGATCAGGTGATCAGGAAGCAGTCGAACTGGAACGGTGTCCCGACGACCCTCAACAACAGATTGTGGTGGTAGAGCCATACGGAAGATGGTAGCTGAACAGGCAGTCATGTTACTAAATCAGCCAAACCAACACTTTCTGCTGTTCTGCCCATAGACAGTCGACCGCAACTCGGCAAGCACCTCCGCGTGCCTGAGTTCGACGTCCAAGAAGCGACCCACCGGTCGGCGGTCACACCGCGCTCGCGCTGCTCACCGGAGCACGCGGCGCTGGGCGATGAACAAGCGCAGGTCATCGACCGCGATCCGGGGCGCGCGTCCGATGCGCACGGTCGGCAGCTCACCGTCCGCGATCAGCTCGTACAGCTTCGAGCGCAACAGCCCCAGCCGGGCCGCGGCCACAGGGACCGTGATCAGTTCCGGGTTCTCGCTGATCTCGTGGCCGACCGTCTCGTCGGGTTCCAGCAGCAGGTTCTTGTCCATGAGCGACCTCCTCGTTCCGTCGAGTCCTTCCGTCATCCAGGTACGCGCCGTGGTCCCGACCTGCGCACCTGCCCTGTGTCGCCCGGCCGTGCTCCACACCCGAGCAGAGGCCGGCACCGGTGGATGGCCATGCCGGGACGCGCGAGACGAGAGAGGGGCCCCGGTGCTGCCAAGTTGGCAGCACCGGGGCGGCGCGCAGCGGTGCGCGTTCTCACGGTGGTGCCAAGTTGGCACCACCATGGAAACTGGGAGCTCCGTGTCTTGGCCGCGGGAAACGGCACGCGCCGCAGAAGGGACATGTGGCGGGGGTGCACGGATAGTTCATGCGGGAAGCTCCTGTGATGGAAGCACCGTACGACCGGGCTGTGTCAAGGCCGTGTCAGGGGCCGTGTCAGGGGCCGTGTCATCTCGAAATTCTTCGTCGGAGTCGTGACATTTGCGTGTCACGGGCCGTCAGGACCCGAACCCGAGTCGGTTCCGAGCATCCCCGACATCGTCGGGCCCCGCGCCCTCGCTGATGCCACGGACGCAGACGACCCGTCGACCTGAAGTCACTCCCACCGCGGGGACGGGCGAGATCGCATCGGCATCACGGTCGGCCGCGGCGTTAACCCTGGCGTTGCAAGACGTGTGACCGATCATGGTGCGGAGGCGCCTGGGGGCGGGGTGCGTACCTGTCTGGCAGTGATGCCAGCAAGGATCGGGTGCGTGGTGACGGTCTCGATGCGAGTGATGCGACATCAGCCGGGCCCGTTGACGGCGCTCTCTGAAACTCCCCAGACCTGCTCACTGAACTTCCCCACCTCCGG
>CAYXJD010000159.1:0-7583 GCA_964465225.1 uncultured Actinomycetota bacterium | reverse complement strand
CGACGAGAAGGATCCCGGTTCCCACGACGGCGCCTGGTCCCGTTCGGCGGCCACGGGCGGTTCCGGGGCGGCGGGGTGCCCACCACCACTGGGTCGGTCGTCGGCACGGGAGGTCGGCTCGTTCGGCATGGCGGCAGGCTGCCGGCTCGCGGCGCAGGTTCCCCGATGGATCCGCACGCGGCTGTGGACGACCACGCGACGCCGCCTGGCTCACCGGGTCGGCACGACCACCAGTCCGACCGCTCCGGGCCCGACGTGGCTGCCAACGACCGGACCGATCAGGGTCTCGAGTCGCCGGCCGAGCTCGACGTGCCGCTCGACCACCGCCCACAGCTGCTCGGCGCGCAGCGGTGCGACGGCGTGGGCGACGATGACGTCCACGCGCCGGCCGTTCGCGGCCTCGGCGGCCAGCACGCCGACCCGCTCCAGGGCACGCGCCCAGGTGCGCGTGCGCTCGCGGACCTCCACGCGCCCATCCGCCGTCAGGTGCAGGATCGGCTTGACCTTCAACGCCGATCCGATAGCGGCCTGGGCGCCGGTCAACCGGCCACCGCGGCGCAGGTGATCGAGCGTGTCCACCACGATCAGGCTGGCGGCCTCCGCACGGACCCGATCGGCGGCCGCGATCACCTCCGCTGGGCTGCCACCGGCCTCGGCGACGCGGTGGGCCGCCAGCGCCGCGGCTCCCAGGGCGCCCCCCACGAGCCGCGTGTCCACCACCTCGACGTCCACCTCGGCCTGGCGTGCCCGGTCCCGCGCGAGGGCGACGGTGCCGGACAACGCGGCGGAACAGTGCAGGGATACCACGTGGGTGTAGCCGTCGTCGGCGCAGTCGGCGTAGGCCTCCTCGAGCCACGCCGGTGCCGGTTGCGAGGTGGTCGGGAGGGTCTCGCTGGCAGCCAGGCGGGCGTAGAAGGCCGCCGGTGAGAGCTGCACCCCGGCGATCAGGGTCTCGTCCCCGAAGGTGACCGACAGCGGTACGACCCTGAGCCCCACCGACTCGACCAGTTCAGTGGGCAGATCGCAGGTCGAGTCCGTGACGACCGCGACGCGCGCCATCGGCTCAGGCCCTCACCACGAAGTTCACCAGCTTGTCGGGCACGTGCACCACCTTGACGACCTCCACCCCGAGGTGGCCGGCGATCCGCTCATCCTCGCGTGCCACCGACTCGACCGTGTCGGCGTCAGCCCCGGCGGGCACGGTCAGCCGGCCCCGGACCTTGCCGTTGACCTGGACCACCACCTCGACCACCTCGTCGACCAGCAGCGAGGCGTCGGCGACCGGCCACCGCTGGTCGTGCACCGAGGTCTCGTGTCCGAGACGCTGCCACAGCTCCTCGGTGATGAACGGGCACACCGGTGCGAGCATCGTGAGCAGGGCCTCGAGTGCTTCGCTGACCTCGGGGCCACCGTCGTCGTGCCGCGTGGCATCGAGCACGGCGTTGGTCAGCGTCATCAGCTGGGCGATGGCGGTGTTGAACTTGCGCGCCTCGTACTCGGTGGAGGCCCGGTCGATAGCCTCGGCCGTCGCCCGACGCAGCCGGGCGGCGGCGTCGTCCGACAGCGGCGTCGCGCCGTCGACGGCGCGGGCGATCTCCTCGAGCGTCAGGCGCCACACCCGGGACAGCCACTTGTGCATGCCGGTCGGCGAGACATCCGCCCAGTCGATGTCGTCCTCGGGTGCCGAGGCGAACAGCATCGTGCCCCGCAGCGTGTCGGCGCCGTAGGTGTCGGTCACCTCGCCGGGCACGACCAGGTTGCCCTTCGACTTCGACATGGCGGCACCGTCCATGATGACCTGGCCCTGGTTCAGCAGGGCCTGGAAGGGCTCGTCGGCGTCCACGTAGCCCTGGTCGCGCATGGCCTTGACGACGAAGCGGCTGTAGAGCAGGTGCAGCACCGCGTGCTCGACACCGCCGGTGTACTGGTCGACCGGCAGCCAGCTGCCGGCAGCCTCCGTCGGCCAGGGACGCGTGTCGTCGGTGGGTGAGAGGTAACGCAGGAAGTACCAGGAGGAATCGACGAAGGTGTCCATCGTGTCGACGTCGCGGGTGGCCGCTTCGTCACCGCAGCGCGGGCACACCACCTCGTGCTTGAAGGCGGCGTGCTGGTCGAGCGGCGAACCGGCGACGCTGAAGTCCAGATCGTCGGGCAGGGTGACCGGCAGGTCCTCCTGCGGCACCGGGACCTCGCCGCAGTCCCGACAGTGCACGATCGGGATCGGCGCCCCCCACGAGCGCTGGCGGGAGATCAACCAGTCGCGCAGCCGGGTGTTGACCTTGGCGGTCCCCCAGCCTTTGGCCTCCACGTCGGCGATGATGCGGGCCTTGGCCTCCTCCCAGGGCAGGCCGTCGTAGGCGCCGGAGCGCACCATCACGCCTGGACCGGTGTAGGCCTCGGTCATCGTGTCGGGGTCGAGCTCGTCCTGCAGCTGACCGTCGGGGCCGGTCGGCCGGATGATCACCCGGATCTCCAGGCCCTCCTGGCGGGCGAAGTCGAAGTCGCGCTGGTCGCCGACGGGTACCGCCATGATCGCACCGGTGCCGTAGTCCATCAGCACGTAGTCGGCGGCGTAGGCGGGGATGTCCTCACCCGTGAAGGGGTTGACCACGTCGAAGGGCAGCCGGTAGCCGGTCTTGCCGGCCTGGCGCTCCACGTCGGAGCGACGCGTGACCTCCGCGAGGTAGGCGTCGTAGGCCCGGTCGCCGGCCATGCGACGCAGCACCACGGGATGCTCGGGGGCGAACACGAAGTAGGTCGCCCCGAAGATCGTGTCGGGACGGGTCGTGTAGACGTGGATCTCATCCGCACCGTCAGCGGTGGGGAAGACGATCTCCGCACCCTCGGAACGCCCGATCCAGGCCCGCTGGGAGTTCTTCACCCGCTCGGGCCAGTCGATGTCCTCCAGGCCCTGGAGCAACTCGTCGGCGTACTCGGTGATCCGGAAGAACCACTGCGTGCGTGGTTCCCGGGCCACCTCGGTGCCGCAACGCTCGCACCGGCCGTCGACGACCTGCTCGTTGGCGAGCACCGTGGAACAGGACGGGCAGAAGTTGACCAGGGCCTCGCGGCGGTAGGCCAGGCCGGCCTCGAACAGCGCCAGGAAGAGCCACTGGGTCCAGCGGTAGTACTCGGGGTCGCAGGTGTGCAGGACCGTGTCCCAGTCGAAGGAGTACCCGAGCCTGACGATCGTGGAGCGCTGCTCGTCGATGTTGGCGTAGGTCCAGGCCTTGGGGTCCGCGCCACGGTTGCGGGCGGCGTTCTCGGCTGGCAGCCCGAAGGCGTCCCACCCGATCGGGTTCAGCACGGTGTGCCCGGTCATCCTGAGGTGGCGGACCAGCGCGTCGTGGATCGTGAAGATCTCCGCATGGCCCATGTGCAGGTCACCCGAGGGGTAGGGGAACATCGTGAGCGCGTAGTAGGGCGCGCGCTCGAGCGAGCTCGGGTCCACCTCGGCCGGACCGGGACGCAGCGAGTAGCTGCGCTGCTGTGCCCACCGCTCAGCGATGGGCGGCTCGATGGCGAGCGGGTCGTAGCGCTCGGGTTCGGCGGTGGGGTCGGTCGACATCGTGCGGGCTGGCCTCCGGAAGCGGACCCGCGGAGGGTAGCGAGCAGCGCGATCGCGCCTGGGCTGCCGCGTTCGAGCACCCCGGCTGCTCCAGCGTGTGGTTCGCGCGCTCTATCGGTGCGGGCTACGCTCCCGGCCTGCACGGCCCTCGCGCCGTGCCTCGGGCCGGTAGCGCAGTCCGGCAGCGCACCTCCATGGCATGGAGGGGGTCGTGGGTTCAAATCCCATCCGGTCCACCCGAGGGAGCCCTGGTCGCTGACCGGGGCTCTTCGCCGTTCACGGGCCGGCACCGGCGTGCGAGGATCCCCGGCAACGCGGAGCCGGTCCACCCCATCGACGGTCGCGAACCTCACCGGAGGTGGAGCGTGGCACAGGTGATCGTGGTCGGCGCGGGCATGGCCGGCTGTCTCGCAGCGCTCGAACTGCGGACGGCTGGCCATCGGGTCGTCGTACTGGACAAGGGCTTCGCCCCCGGCGGGCGGCTCGCCGCGCGGACCATCGGGGCGGCGACCTTCGACGTCGGTGCGCAGTTCCTGACCGCCCGGTCACCGGCGTTCACCTCTCTGGTCGACACCTGGATGGACGAGGGGATCGTGCGCACCTGGTTCCACGGCAGTCCCGACCGCGACGCCCCGAGCGACCCCGATGGCCACCCGCGCTTCCGCGGGGTACCCACCATGCGTCGCATCGTCGAGCACCTCACCACCGACCTGGACGTCCGGCTCGGCTCGATCGTCACGGCGGTGACCCCGCACCAGGGGCGGTGGCGCGTCGACCTCACCGCCCGGCCCGTCGGCAGCAGCTCGCGACCCCCTGCGCAGCCCACCAACGATCCGTCCACGCTCGACGCCGATGCGGTCCTGCTCACCAGCCCACTGCCACAGGCCCGGGACCTGCTGGAGGCCGGCGGAGCCCGGCTCAGCGCCGAGGTGGCGGATCGGCTCAGCGCGGCGACCTACGACCCCTGCCTCACCGCTCTGGCGATCCCCGCCGGGCCGACCGAGCTACCACCGCGAGGCGCCGTGCGGCTGGACGGTGGGCCGCTCGCCTGGATCAGCGACCACCAGCACAGCGGCGCGTCGGCCACACCCGCGGTCACCGTCCACGCGGCCGCGGACTACAGCCGGGACCGCTTCAGCGGGACCCAGGAGACCATCGCTCGTGAGCTCATGGCGTCCGCCCGCCACCACCTCGGCACCGATGCCGAGGTGGTGCACCTCCACCGCTGGCGGTTCGCCGCGCCGACCGCGGTGCTCGGCGACGAGCCCATGATCGATCACGTGGATGGCGCACCGATCGCCCTGGCGGGCGATGCCCTCCAGGGCGGACGCGTCGAGGGAGCAGCCCTCTCGGGACTCGAGAGCGCTGCGGCGCTGCTCACGGCGCTGGCGGCACGCGACGGCTGAGTGACCCCGGGCAGCGTCAGCGCATCTGCGGGACCGCGTCAGCGGTCGTGCTCGTGGCGAACCCACCGGTCCGCAGCTCGGCGGGCAGGTGCGCGAGGTCGTTGTAGCTCGCGAGCACCGGGTGGGCACCGCCCGGCAGCAACCGCCCCGAGCCGTTGCCACCGGTCGTGCCCTCGTCGACACGACCGGGTGCGGCGTCCTCCTCGAGCAGCAGGAGGAGCTGGGCCACCGCGGCGTTGCCGACCGGACCGAGGCTGCGAGGTGGCAGCCGGAGCAGGCGGTGCAGACCGTGCCAGATGCTGCCGCCGTGGCTGACGGCCACGGTCACGCCGCCGCGCGGCGTCGCCGTCAGCAGCTCGGCCAACGCCGGGGCGACCCGGTCGGCGAGCGCGGTCGCGGTCTCCGCACCGATCTCGCCCATCACGTCGACACCGGTCGTCCACCGGCGGTAGCGCTCGGGGTCATCAGTGGCCAGCTCGGCATGGGAGCGCCCCTCCCAGCTCCCGAAGGAGCGCTCCCGCAGACGCTGATCGTGGACGGGCTCGAGACCGAGTGCGTGTGCCAGGGGCGCGGCGGTCTCCGCCGCACGCTGCAGGTCGGAGGTCACCAGACGGACGGCGGCAGGATCGGCGGACAGCTGCTGCTGGAGTCCCGGTCCGATGGTGTCGACCAGCGCCTGTGCCTGGGCACGTCCGCGTTCGGAGAGCCCCGCACAGGCCTGTCCCTGGATCCGTCCCTCGGCGTTCCACCGGGACTCGCCGTGCCGGACCAGCAGTAGCTGCCTCACACCCGACCCTCGACCTCGGTGTCCACCCGTGAGGCCAGGACGGCCCCGGTGCGCACGTCGCGACGCGGCACGTCGGCCCACAGCCGCTCCAGCGCGTAGAGACCACGCTGCTCCGCGAGGAAGAGGTGACAGACCAGATCGCCGTAGTCGAGCAGCACCCAGCCGGCGGATGGGGTCCCCTCGCGACGTGCCGGACGCCGACCGTGGTCGCGCAGTCGCTCCTCGATGCGCTCGGCGATCGCCTTGAGCTGCCGGTCGCTGCCGGCGCTGGCGAGCAGGAACACGTCGACGATCACCAACAGCTCGCTCACGTCGAGCAGGGCGAGGTCGTCGGCCTTGACATCGTCGGCCGCAGCCGCGGCGGCAACGGCGAGTCGGACGGCCTCTTCGGTGGCTGGCACGGGCGGACTCGAGGGTCGAGGACAGGAGGGGGACCCGTTCGCCGCTGCGGTGCGGTGCAGGGCACGGGCATCGGCGTCAGGGTACGGCGCTGCCGCGGCGCGGGAGCTCAGTCGCCGTCGGGCGGGAAGTCCGCACCGACGACGACCGTGACGTCCACGACCGATCCCGGCGTCGCCGCCAGCTCGAGCTCCCCGACCCCGAGCCGCGCCTGCACGTCACGGCCGACCGCCAGCTGCTCCGGGGACCGGTCGTGGAGCACGATCCGCGTGGTTGCGTAGGTGAAGCGGTCGGCGTTGCCGGTCAGCACGATGCGGTACCCACCGTCGGAGAGCCGCTCCGCCACCTCCTGCCCGACCCGCGGCACGCCGTTGCCGTTCAGGATCTCCACGTCGCGGGCCCCGGTCACCTCGCCCCCCGGCCGGGAGGCCGCGAACCGGTCGGCGACCAACTCATCGGTGCGCAGGACGTCGAGGCGGTAGCCCTCATCACGCCCGCTGCCGAGCGGGACCACGGGGAGCGTCCAGGTGGTGACCTCGTCGCCGGCGCGCGCCTCGGCGAGCTCCAGCAGCAACGTCCGCACCAGCTCGGGCTCGTCGGTGACGATGGCCGGGGAGCCATCCGCGAGCTCCAGGCTGAGCCAGCGCTCGACCAGCGACGGCTCCCGCGCCACGGCGTCCAGCACCACGCCGAGCACCTGCTGGACCCGCGGGAGCGCGTCCAGCTCGGCCTCGCCGACCGCGGTCAGGGTCAGGTACTGCGCCAACCGCTCCCCGGAGAGCGTCTGCTCGCCGGGTGCGAACCGCACCGAACCGTCCGGGGTCGCGAGCTCGGTGCGCACCGTCACCTCGGCCTCACCGAGGGTCTCGAGCAACGCCGCCCAGCCGGCGGTCGAGATCGTCGCGACCCCGTCGATGCCGATCCCGAGCAGGTTGGCCACGCTCACCCCGACCAGGTCAGCGCCACCGAGCTGCTGCGCCTGCGCCAGGGGGAAGGTGCCGTGGCCGGGGAGGTCGGCGATCGTCGTGGTGGGGAGCAGGAGCACGGTGCCCTGCGCAGCCGCGCGGTCGTGTGCCAGCACGCTGAGGCGCACTGCGTCCCCCTCCCCCCTCGCCCCATCGACGGTGAGCAGGGCCAGCGTCGGTTGTGCCGCCCCCACCTCGGAGACGACGTCCGGATCCTCCTCGTCGCCACCGACCACCGCCCGCCCCAGCCAGCCCGAGACCAGCAGGACGAGCGCGACCGCCAGCACGGTCAGCCCGATGACGCCGATGAGGAGCCGACCACGTCCCTGGCGCCGCAACGATCCCGCCGCCGTGGCGCGGCGACCCCGCGCGTCCGGGGCGTCCGGCGTGCCCGGCGTGTCCGGCGTGCCCGGCGTGTCCGGCGCGCCCGGCGCGTCCGGCATGCTCGGTGGCCCCGC
>CAYXJD010000158.1:0-7598 GCA_964465225.1 uncultured Actinomycetota bacterium | reverse complement strand
GTCGAGCATGGACAGGTCGACGGTGTCACCCGAGTCGAGCAGGACAACGGTGAGCGCGATCGCCTCGTCCTCGGTGAAGCCCCGGATCACACCGGCCATCAACAGGGCGGCCATCTGCGCGTCGTCGACCTCGTCGGCGAGGTAGGCGCTGACGAGCGCGGAGAGCTCCGCCGGCGTGAGCTCCCCACCGTCGCGCTTGCGGGCGATGAGGACGGGGACCTCGAGCTCGGCACGGCTCGGCTCGGCACCGCTCGGTTCGTCCATACCGCTCCTCCATCATCGCCGCCCCGCGCCCACGGGCACGGGACCCGTCATCGTAGACCCCAGACGGTCTGCGACGGACAGGCCTGACCGCCGGCGCGACGGACCGTCGCTCAGCTACCGGAGCGGGGATGGGCCCGGCGGTAGACCTCCTGCAGCGCGGCGCGGCTGACGAGGGTGTAGATCTGCGTCGTGGTCACGCTCGCGTGACCGAGCAGTTCCTGCACGGCACGCACATCGGCCCCGCCGTCCAGCAGGTGGGTCGCGAAGCTGTGCCGCAGCGTGTGCGGGGACACCCGCTCGGCCAGCCCGACCCGTTCGGCATGGCCGGTGATCAGCTTCCAGGCGCCCTGCCGGGTCAACCGGCCTCCTCGCGCGTTGACGAACACCGCCGCACCCCGGGCCCCGAGCGTCGGACGGCCCTGGACGAGCCAGGCATCGAGGGAAGAGGCGGCCAGGTCCCCGTAGGGAACGAGCCGCTCGGTCTCACCCTTGCCGTGCACCCGCACCAACCGCTCCACCGGATCCAGGTCGTCGACGTCCAGACCGACCAGTTCGGAGATCCGCAAGCCGGCCCCGTAGAGCAGTTCGAGCATCGCCCGGTCGCGTCGTGCCAGCGCCGTCGCCCCGGCCGGGGCAGCCAGCAGGCGCTCGACCTCGTCGATCGACAGCGCCTTGGGCAGGGGTCGGGACGTCCGCGGGGTCGGGAGCGAGGAGCTCGGATCGCTCGACGCCAGCTGATCGTGGAGCAGGAAACGGTGGTAGCCCCGCACGGCCACGATCAGCCGCGCGAGCGAGCTCTGGGCGTAGGGGCGGCCGTGGCTCGACGTGCGGCCCCGCAACCAGCCCACGTAGGCCTCGAGGTCCTCGTCCGCCACCTCGGTGGGATCGGTGATACCGACCTCGGCGAGGTAGCCCGCGTAGACCCCCAGGTCGCGCCGGTAGGCCGCCAACGTGTTCTGGGACAAACCCCGCTCCACGGCGAGATGGGCGAGGTAGCTGTCGAGGTGGGCCAGGGGGGCGACCGTGTCCGACGTCGCCGTCGCCGACTCGCTCACGCCGAGAGGCGGGCGTACGCCAACTCGAGGCCGATCACGGTCTTGGCATCGGTGATCTCACCGTCGTGCACCGCGCTGATCGCGTCGTCGAGCGCGAGGCTGACGACCTCGAGGTGGAGCTCCTCGGCGTGCGCGACGAAGTCACCGGACGGCTCGGCGGGCTGGAGCTCGCGACCGAGGTAGAGGTGCGTGCGTTCGTCGGTCCAGCCGGCGGAGTTCCAGAAGACGGTGAGCTGGTCGAGCAACCCGGCGCGCATCCCGAGCTCCTCGATCAGTTCACGCTGCGCCGCGTCGACGGGCGCCTCCCCGGCGACGTCGAGCAGCCCGGCAGGCAGCTCGATGAGGGGGCGTCCCACCGGTTGGCGGTACTGGTGCAGCAGCAGCACCCGCCCCTGAGGTGTGATCGGCACCACCCCCACCGCCCCCGGTCGTTCCACCACCTCGCGGTCGACCTCATCGCCGTCGGGGGTACGCACCCGATCGATGCGGATGGAGGAGAACCCTCGGTAGGCCTCGCGGGAGGCGATGGTCTCGAACCAGGCCCCGCTCACGATGACGCCACCCGTGCGGGCTCGCCTGCTGGCAGCGTGACCCGGGTCGCGGCGGCGAGCTCACCCTCGGTCGGCTCGTCGAGTTCCACGGGCAAACGCCCGGAGGCCTCACGTTGGTGCTGGCGGCCGGCGCGGACGAACCCGGCGAACAGCGGGTGCGGCCGGTTGGGGCGGGACTTGAGCTCCGGGTGCGCCTGGGTCGCGACGAAGAACGGATGGTCGACCAGTTCGATGAACTCCACCAGCCGCTCGTCCGGTGACAGGCCGGAGAACCTCAGACCGGCTGCCTCCAGCGGCCCGCGGTAGCGGTTGTTCACCTCGTAACGGTGGCGGTGACGCTCGTAGATCACGGGCTCGTCGTCGTACAGCGCTCTGACCAGGGAACCCTCCGCCAGGCGCGCGGGGTAGGTCCCCAGCCGCATCGTGCCGCCCTTGACGGTCACCTCACGCTGCTCGGGCATGAGGTCGATGACCGGGTGCACGGCATCGGGTGCGAACTCGGACGAGTGGGCGCCGGTCAGCCCGGCCAGCGAGCGTGCGACCTCGATCACGGCCGATTGCAGGCCGAGACACAAGCCGAGGAACGGGACCTCGTGCTGCCGGGCCCAGCGGATCGCCGCGATCTTGCCCTCGACGCCGCGCACCCCGAACCCGCCGGGGACCAACACCCCGTCCACACCGTTGAGCAGCCGCCCGACCCGCTCGTCGACCTCCGCCTCGCTCGCCCCGTCCGGCGGTGCGAGATCATCCGAGGCGATCCACTCGAGCTCCACCTCGGTGCCGTTGGCCAGACCGCCGTGACGCAGGGCCTCGACCACGGACAGGTAGGCGTCGGGCAGGTCCACGTACTTGCCGACGATGGCGATCCTGACCCGGTCCCGGGCGGCCTGCACCCGCTGGACCAGGGCATCCCACTCGGCCAGGTCGGGCTCGACCGGTGGCAGTCCCAGGCGACGCACCACGACCTCGTCGAGCCCCTCGTCGCGCAGCAGGAGCGGCACCTGGTAGAGCGAGGGCGCGTCCACCGCGGCGATCACCGCCTCCAGGTCCACGTCGCACTGCATGGCGACCTTGCGCCGCAGCTCCTCGTCCAGCGGCCGATCCGCCCGGAGCACCAGCACGTCGGGCTGGATCCCGATCGAGCGCAGCTCACGGACCGAGTGCTGCGCCGGCTTGGTCTTGAGCTCGCCCGAGGCGGCGATGAAGGGCACCAGCGCACAGTGGAGGTAGAGCAGGTTGTCGCGGCCGACCTCGGCGCGGAACTGGCGGATCGCCTCGAGGAAGGGCAGGCCCTCGATGTCGCCGACGGTCCCGCCGACCTCGACGATCACCACGTCGACGTCGGTGCCCTCGGCGACTGCCCGGATCCGGAGCTTGATCTCGTCGGTGATGTGCGGGATCACCTGGACGGTCTTGCCGAGGTAGTCGCCGCGACGCTCCTGCTCGATCACCGAGAGCCAGATCTGCCCCGACGAGACCGACGAGCCGCGGAAGAGGTTCTCGTCGATGAACCGCTCGTAGTGGCCGAGGTCGAGGTCGGTCTCACCACCGTCCTCGGTCACGAACACCTCGCCGTGCTCGAAGGGGTTCATCGTGCCGGGGTCGACGTTGAGGTAGGGGTCGAGCTTCTGCAGGGTGACCTTGAGGCCGCGGGCCTTCAGCAGCCGTCCGAGGGAGGCGGCGGTGATGCCCTTGCCCAGTGCCGAGGAGACGCCCCCGGTGACGAAGATGTAGCGCACCTCACCTGCACCCGACACGAACGCTCCTTCGCCTGCTCATCGGACCGCCGTGCGCGGTCCGTCCGACCGTAGCGGGCTGAGCCGGCCCGACCAACGTCCCTCGAGCGTGCCGGTCAGCCGGCGCGGCGTGCCCGGGCGGTGCTCAGGAGTTCGCGGGCGTGCTCGCGGCCCGCGTCGGCATCGGCGTCGCCCCCGAGCATCCGAGCCAGCTCACCGACCCGTCCGTCGTCGGCGACGCGGCGGGCCGTGGTGACCGTACGTCCGGCGGACAGGCCCTTCTCCACCACGTGGTGCACATCCGCGAACGCGGCCAGCTGGGCGAGGTGGGTGACGCACAGGACCTGGCGTCCGCGCTCCCCGGCCGCCAGTCGTGCGAGCTTCTCTCCGACCTTGAGCGCCGTGGCACCACCGATGCCGGCGTCGACCTCGTCGAAGACCAGCACCGAGGCGTCGTCGACGTCGGCCAGTGCCACCTCGATGGCCAAGGACACCCGCGAGCGCTCCCCACCCGAGGCGGCCTGCGCGAGCGGCAAGGCTGCCTCACCCGGGTTCGGTGCGAGCAGGAAGGTGATCCGGTCGGTGCCATGGGGTCCCGGCACGGCGTCGTCGGGGGTGTCGACATCGACGCGGAACCGGGCGTGGGGCATCCCGAGGTCGCCGAGGTGGCTGTCCACCACGGTGGCGAGCTGCTCGGCCGCGACCACCCGGCCGCGCTGGACGTCCTCGGCGGCGGCCACCACGGCCGCGGAGGCCGCCGTCAGCCGCTCGTGCAACGCGCTGGCATCGACCTCATCGGCCTCCAACGAGCTCAGCCGCTGCCGGGCCTGCTCGGCGTAGGCGAGCACCGCGGTGATGTCCTCGCCGTACTTGCGGCCGAGACCGGTGAGCAGCTGTTGCCGGTCCTGCAGGGACGCCAGGGTGGCCGGGTCGACGTCGATCGCCTCACCGTAGGCACGCACGTCCATCGCGAGGTCGGCCAGCTCCTCGGCCACGGCCACCGCGCGATCGGTCAGCGCCAGCAACTCCGGATCGTCGACCCCGAGACGCCGCAGCGTGGACACAGCGACCCCGACCGGCTCCCCGGCACCGTCGGAACCGAGGGCGGCACCGGCCGCGGCGGTGGCCTGCTGCAGCTCCTCGGCGTGGGCGAGCCGGTCGATCGCGGTCGCCAGCTCGGCGTCGGTGGCGGGGTCCAGCTCCGCCCCGTCGATCTCCATCACCTCGAAGCGCAGGCGGTCGAGTTCACGAGCACGTTCCCGCGCGTCGGCCCGCAGGCTCGCCGCCCGATCCGAGAGCTCCCGCCAGTGGCCATAGGCCTCCCGGTAGGTCGCCAGTGCCCGGGCGTGGGGCGCGCCGGCGTACCGGTCGAGGAGGTCGCGCTGTACCTCGGTACGGGCCAGACGCACGTGCTCGTGCTGGGCGTGGACCTCCACGTGGGCGCCGAGGACCTCGTGCAGCGTGCCGACCGGGACCGGACGGCCGTCCAGACGGGCCCGGGAGCGCCCCTCGGCGGGGACCTCGCGCGCGGCGATCAGGGGCTCCTCGCTGGCACCGAGGTGGTCGTCGGCCTCGGGTGGCCGTGGGCTGATGACCGCGTCGACGCTGGCAGCGGAGGCGCCACGCCTTACCAGACTGCTGTCCGCCCGCGCTCCCAGCAGCAGCTGGAGCGCGGTGACCAGCATGGTCTTGCCCGCGCCCGTCTCTCCGGTGACCACGGTCAGCCCCGGCGCCAGGGGAAGGTGGGCGTCCTCGATGACGCCCAACCCGCGGATGTGCAGCTCCTCGATCACGCCGGCAGCCTAGCCACCGGGGGCGCCGCGGCACCGGGGCGCGTTGCGCGCGGCTGTGGACGCGCGGCTCAGCGCAGTCCGAACTTGCGTCGCACGAGCGTCGGGAAGTCGATCAGGCCGACCCGCGCGAGCCGCACGGGCTCGGCCCCGCCGATCACGGTCACGGTGGCACCGGGGTCGAGTGCCACCGGGGACCGGCCGTCACAGGACGCGAGCCCGGACGCCTGTCCTTCGAGCAACTCGACCCGCACGACCTCCTCCGGACCGGCGACGACGGTCCGGTCGAAGAGGCTGTGCGGCGCCACGGGCACCACCAGCGTGGCGGCGACCTGCGGGGAGACGATCGGGCCTCCGGCGGACAGCGCGTAGGCGGTCGAGCCGGTGGCCGTGGCCAGGATCAGCGCGTCGGCGGGGACCCGGGCGAAGAAGGTGCCGTCGAAGTGGACGTCGACGAGCAGCAGGCGCTGCCGCACCGTCTTCTCGACGGCGACCTCGTTCAGCGCCCAATCCGATGCCAGGAACCCACCGTCGGCATCGTGCACCTCCATCGTCAGGGTCGCACGTTCCTCGATCCGGTACTCGCCGGCGGCCACGGCTCGCAGCATCGGGCCGAGATCGTGGCGCTCCACCTCGGCGAGGAAGCCGAGCCGCCCGAGGTTGACGCCCAGGACGGGGACCCCGGCGTCCCGACACAAGTGAGCAGCTCGCAGGAACGTGCCGTCCCCACCGAGGGAGACGGCCAGTTCGATCTCGGTGGCGAAGTCCGCCGGCTCGACGGTCGGCGCCAGGTGGGCGAGCTCGCCGGAGAGTTCGTCGTCGGCGACGTCGCCACCGACGGTGACCACCACCTCGACGTCCAGCTCGGACAGGGTGCGGGCCGCCTCCACCGCGACCTCGCGGGAAGCGGGCCGGCCTGCGTGGACCACCAGTCCGACCTTCACACCGACCTCCCGGTCGTGATCGTCGTCCCTGCCGCTCGGCGTCGCTCGATGCCCTCGGCCACCGCCGCCTCGAACATCGGCGCGGCGGCACCTGCCGCACCGCCCGTCGTCAGGTGTAGCAGGAACTCGACGTTGCCCTTGGATCCGCGCAGGGGCGAGGCAGTGGCGCCGCTGACGTGCCACCCGAGGCTGGACGCCGTGCCCGCGACGCGCTCCAGTGCGCGCCGCCACACCACCGGGTCGCGGACGATCCCGCCGGTCCCCACCTCCCCACGCTCGGCCTCGAACTGGGGCTTGACCAGCAGGACCGCCTCGGCCTCGGCAGCCAGCAGGGGCCTGAGCGTCGGCAGGACGAGCGTGAGCGAGATGAAGGAGAGGTCGGCGACCAGCAGGTCCGGCCAGGGAGGTGGGACGTCGTCGGCGGTCAGCGACCGAACATTGGTCCGTTCACGGAGTACCACCCGCGGATCCGTGCGCAGCGACTCGTGCAGCTGTCCGTACCCCACGTCGTAGGCCAGGACGCGCACCGCCCCCCGTTGCAGCAGGCAGTCGGTAAACCCGCCGGTGGAGACCCCGGCGTCCATCACGTGCCGTCCAGCCGGGTCGACACCGAAGGTCTCCAGCGCCCGGGCGAGCTTGTCGCCGCCGCGTGAGACGTAGGCCCGTGGAGGTCCGGCGACGACCAAGGCCTGCTGCGCCGTGACCTGTGTGGCTGGTTTGAAGGCCGGTGCACCGTCCACGGTCACGAGCCCGCCGGCGATGGCCTCCTGCGCGACGGCACGGCTCGCCACCAGCTGTCGTCGCACGAGCTCAGCGTCCAGTCGGCGCCGCGTGGTGGCCAGGGTCACACCTCGTCGAGGTCCGCCAGCTCCGCAGCGATCGCTGCGTTGACCCGTTCGAGCACGGCGACGTGCTCGACGACGGGCCGGTCGTCGAGGCCGTCGAGCTCCGTGCCGATCGCGGCGAGCGGGTCCGGGGGGCCGGGATGGTGGTCGGCGGGCGGGCCGTCGGCAGCAGCCATCAGGTGTCGGAGGGCGGCGGGGTCGCGGTGGCCTTCTTGGTGGCCGCGGCCTGCTCCGTCGCGGTCGTCGTCGGCGCCTTCTTGGTCGCCTTCTTCGTGGCCTTCTTGGTGGCGGTCTTCTTGGCCGTGGCCTTCTTGGTCGCCTTCTTGGTGGCGGTCTTCTTGGCCGTGGCCTTCTTCGTGGCCTTCTTCGTAGCGGTCTTCTTGGCCGTGGCCTGCTTCGTCGCCTTCTTGGTG
>CAYXJD010000157.1:0-7608 GCA_964465225.1 uncultured Actinomycetota bacterium | reverse complement strand
CCTGCTCCAGATCGACGTGACCGAGCTTGAACAGCTCCAGCAGCGCCAGGAATAGCACGACCCGGTCCCCCTGCTGCCGGTCGGCCGACAGCTCAGCGAAGGCGCTGCGCGCGCCGGGATCGCCGAGCCGCCCGAGCACCTGCAACGCCGCCTCACGGATCGTGAGGTAGCTGCGCCGGATGTGGCTGAGGTCGACCTCAGGCTCAGGCGCCGGCTGTAGGGCCAGCGAGGCCAGCCGGGCGAGCCCCTCGGCATCGATCGGCAGCGGCGTGGCCGGGACCAGTCGCTGCAACCAGCCCTCCAACGGGACCTCGCGCGCCAGCATGGCCTCGTGATGGTGGAGGCGGTGGTCGAGCAGGCGGGACACGTCACGGAAGGCGCGGTACTCCAGGAGTCGGGCGTAGAGCCGATCGCGGGCGTCACCGAGCAGATCCTCGAGCTCCTCACGCTCCTCCACGGGCAGCAGACGGGCGGCCTTGAGCTCGATCAGGGTCGCGGCGACGACCAGGAACCGCGTGGCCGTGTCCAGGTCGAGGGTCTCGATGCCGTCCCCGAGGTGCGCGACGAAGTCCGCGGTGATCTCCGCGAGGTCGATCTCGGTCACCTCGACCTGACGGCGCGAGATCAGGTGCAGCAGCAGGTCGAAGGGCCCCTCGAAGACCTCGAGCTTGACCTGGTACGACATCGGGCGCGGCTACCCATCCTGGGGGGCATCGGACCGGGCGAGCCTAGCGCCCGGTCGGCGCGACCTCGTGGCCTGCGGTAGGGGCCGACGACGGGCGACAGCACCCCCATCACGGGCGTACCATGGAGGTTCAGCCCGCGGTGGGACCGCGATGCGGTACGGCATACTCGGCGAGGTCCGGGCGTTCGCCTCGGACGGACATCCGCTCGACCTCGGTGGGCGCCGCCAGCGCATGGTGCTGGCGCTGTTGCTGTTGCACGCCGGCGCGCCGGTCACCGTCGACGTGCTCATCGAGGGGGTCTGGGGCGACCAGCCCCCGCCGAGCGCACGCAAGACCCTGCAGGTGTACGTCGCACGCCTGCGCCGTCTGCTCGGCAGCGACGTGCTCACCGCGGCACCCGGCGGCTACCGACTGCGCCTGGACCCCGGGGAGCTCGACGCGAGCCGCTTCGAGCAGCTCGCAGCTGAGGGGCGCGCGCTGCTCCCCCGCGATCCGGCCCGCGCATCCGAGCTCCTGACCGAGGGCTTGCGCCTGTGGCAGGGCAGCCCCTGGGGCGAGCTGGGCGATGAGCCGGCGCTCGTCGCCGACGCCACCCGGCTGCGTGACCTGCGCCTGGGGGCCATCGAGGACCGCACCGCTGCCGAGCTGGCGGTGGGCACGACCCGGCCGCTGGTCGGCGAGCTCCAGCTGCTGGTGGCCGACCATCCGCTGCGCGAACGTCTCCGGGGCCTGCTGATGGCCGCGCTCGCTCGCGAGGACCGCACCGCCGAGGCGCTGGAGGTGTTCGAGCAGGGCCGCGCCCTGCTGGCCGAGGAGCTCGGGGTCGATCCGAGCCCCGAACTGCAGGACCTGCACCGCCGGATCCTGCAACACGATCCCGCGCTGCTGTCGCCGGCACCAGCCGCCGCGCCGGTGGCCAACGAGTCGACCCCGCGGGAGAACCCGTACAAGGGGCTGCGGCCCTTCGGTGAGGACGATGCGCCGGACCTGTTCGGACGCGCCCGGCTGCTGGAGGAGCTGGAGGGCCGGCTGCTGTCCACACCGTTGCTGGCGCTTGCAGGGCCCAGCGGCAGCGGCAAGTCCAGCACGCTGCGCGCGGGCCTGGTGCCCGCGGTGCGCACCGGCACGCTGGCTACCTCGACGCACTGGCGGATCGCCACGATGCAGCCGGGCAACCATCCGTTCACCCGGCTCCAGGCCGCTCTGCAGGCCGCTGTCCCGCAGCAGCCACCGCTCGACCTGTCACCGCAGCTGGTGGGCGACGACCTCGACCTGCTGCGTGCGGTGCTGCGGGTCGTGCCGGAGGATGACGAGCGGCTGCTGCTGGTCATCGACCAGCTCGAGGAGCTCTACCTACAGGTCAGCGACGAGCAGGTCCGCGAGCGCTTCCTGCGCAACGTGGTGGAGATCCTCGAGGACCCCCACAGCCGCTGCACCGTGGTCCTGGCGATCCGCACCGACCTGCTCGACCGCCCCATGGCGCACACCCGCCTCGGTCCCCACCTCGTCGCGGGCCTGCTCCACGTCCTGCCGCTGGCACCGGCGGAGCTGGAAGCCGCCTGCACCGGACCCGCACGACGGGTCGGGGTCCAGCTCGAACCCGAGCTGGTCGCCGAGCTCGCGACCGAGGTCGCCGACCACCCCGGGGCGCTGCCCCTGCTGCAGTACACCCTGACCGAGCTGTTCGACCGTCGCGTCGGGGAACGCATGACGCTGCACGGCTACCGGGAACTGGGCGGCATCCGTGGCCTGGTCGGCCGCCGGGCGGAGGAGACCTTCGCCACCCTCGACGAAGCGGCCCGTGCGACGTGTCGACAGATCTTCCTCCGGCTCGTGGTCCTGGGCGACGACGGCGAGATCGGGCACCGACGCGTGGAACGCGACGAGCTCGACAGCCTCACCGCAGGCCCCGGCATCGTGGGCACGATCCTGGACCGTTTCGCGACCGCCCGACTGCTGGTGCTCGACCGCGACACCGGCACCGCCCGCGCCACGGTCCAGATGGCACACGAGGCGCTGCTGCGGGCCTGGCCGCGACTCGGGCGCTGGATCGAGGACAGCCAGGACGATCTGCGCCTGCAACGGTGGCTCTCCATGGCTGCCGCGGACTGGGTCGACGCCGCTCACGACGACGACTTCCTGTTGACCGGCGCCCGCCTGGACCTCGCCCTCGAGTGGCGTACCCGCGCCACCGCCGCCGCCACCCGGCGCGAACACACCTTCATCGACGCGAGCCTGGCCCGCCGCGAACACGAGCGCGCGGAAGCCGAGTCCCAGCACCGACGCGAGCTGGCCCTGGAGCGGCGGGCGGCCAGCCGGCTCCGTGCGCTCGTCGCGGTCCTGGCGCTGGCAGCGCTGGTCGCGGGTGGGCTCGGGGTGATGGCCAGCGCCCAACGGTCACGGGCGGAGGAACAGGCAGCCGCGGCGCGGGCAGCGACGGAGCTGATCCGGGGCCGTCAGTTGGTCAGCGCTGCCATCGAGAGCCGCCGGGTCGATCCGGAGCTGAGCCTGCTACTGGCCCTGCACGCGGTCAACATCACCACCCAGGCCGGTCTGGAACTCCCCGCTGAGCAGGTCGAAGCCCTGCACTGGGGGCTGCAGGCCGCCCGGGTGCCCTTCCCCGGCGACGTCGACGGCATCGCCGTGACCGGACCCGAAGGCCCGCGGGGCATCTTCCCGATCGAGGTCCCGGAGCTGGTCGCCATGGCCCAGGACCACGTCCAGCGTGACCTCACGTTCGCCGAGTGCGACACCTACCTCGGCTCCGGCAACACCTGCCCCACCCTCCCCGACGACCTGCGCGTCCTCGGCGGCCCCGCCACCGGCAGCGCCGACCCCGCCGAGACGTCGGAACCCCTCAACGGCACCGAGGTCAGGTTCTCCTTCCCGATGTCCCCGCCCCAGGGGCTGACCGCGGAGCTGACGGCCTTCGAGGAGCAGACGGGCATCGAGATCGCTGCTTTCGCCGACATCGACCTGCTGGGACGCCTGCAAGACACGCTGGACGATGGTCGACCACCGGACCTCGCGCTGATCCCCCAACCGACCTTGGTCGCTGGACTCGGCGCCGAGGACGAGCTGATCGATCTCGGCCGCTCCCTCGACATGGAAGAGGTGCGGGCGGCGTTCGCCCCGCACCTGGTGTCGCTCGGCACGGTCGGCGGGGACGGTGCCTGGCCGGCTGCCGACGGCGCGCTCTACGGGCTCCCGTTCCGGCTGTCGGACAAGAGCGTGATCTGGTACGCGACCCCGCTGTTCGACGCGCGCGGCTACGAGGTCCCGACCAGCTACGAGGAGCTGGTGCAGCTCACCGAGCGCATGGCCGCGGACGGACTGACCCCCTGGTGCCACGGCGAAGGTGCCGGGGTGACCTCGGGCTGGCCCGGCACAGACGTGGTCGAGAACCTGCTCCTGCACGACTCGCTGGCCGCCTACGACGCCTGGCTGCAGCATGGCATCGGCTTCGACAGCCCCCCGCTACGCCGCGCCTTCGACCGCTTCGCGCGCCTGCTGCTCCAACCGGGCCATCTCGTCGGCGGGCAGCGCACCGCGGCGGTCCTGCAGTACGACGCGGCCGCCGCGCCGCTGGTCACCGACCCGCCGGGCTGCGGGCTCTTCGCCGCAGGCACCGACGCCCTGTACTGGCTGCCCTTCGACACCGAGTTCGGGGTGGAACTCGGCGTGTTCCCCTTCCCACCCGTCGAGCCGGCCACCGAACCGACGGTGCTCGGGGCCGGGGAGTACCTGGTCCAGTTCACCGACCGGCCGGAGGTCCGTGAAGCCGTCCGGTTCCTCACCGGCGACCGCTTCGGCCACCGAGCGGCGCAGCTCGACCCGCAGTACATCTCGCCGCGCAACGACTTCCCCACCGACGCCTACCTCCGCTGCGAACCGGACGAACCTGACGCCTGCTCACCCGACACGATCCGCACCACGCTGGCGCCCGAGCTGCTGGACGCCCTCGAGCAGGACCGCTTCCGCTACGACGGCTCCGACCTCCTGCCCCACGGCATCGGCCTCTTCCCGATGTGGAGCGCCATGGTCGAGTTCGTCGGAGCAGGCCCGGACAACCTCGACGAGCTCCTGACTGAGCTGGACGCCGAGTGGGAGCGACGCGAGGCCGAGGCGCAGCCAGACGCGACGGCTGCCGAGCCGTGAGGCCGGCGGCCATCCACGCCGACATAGCGGTGGCGCTCCCCAGAACTCGGGGAGCGCCGCCTGTGTCGAGGTCTGAGCCTGACTACGGCAGGTCCTCGACGCTGCCGCTGCTGCGCAGGATCAGCTCCTTCTCGCGGAAGGTGTCGGTGTCCAGCGTCTCTGCCGGGATGTGCCCGGACTCCACCGCGTCCAGCAACAGCTGCTCGTACGGGGTGTAGATGGCGTCGATCAGGGCCTGTGAGGGCTCCAGCGACGCGGCCGGGATGTCACCACTGGCGACGAGCCGCTCCACCAGCAGCCGGTCCATGTCCACCGACTCCATCGGGATGTAGCCCTGCTCGGCGAGGTTGTAGAGGAACTCCTGGCTCCCCACCGCCGGTCCGACGGCGATCTCCGGAACGACCTCCGCGGTGTCGGTCGCGGGGTTGATGACGAAGAGTGCGCTCGCCAGCCCGACCAGGGCGACGAACACCACGGCGGCGACGCCCCAGCCACTCAGGCGACGGCGCGGTCGGCCTGCGACGATCTTCCGGTCGGCTCGCACGTGCTCCTTCACGGGTGCCGTGGGCCTCGTTGTGGTCTGCTCAGGGATCTTGGTGCTGGTCTGCATCTTCCTCCCCCCTTCCTGGTCCTGGGGTGATGGTTCGATGATGCGCCTTGCTGGCCGCAGCGACGCCGCACCGGCGCTGCAACCGGCTGCAGAGCGGCTGCAACGAGGCACAAGGCCTTGCCGCGACGCGCGCTCGCGTCGCTGGCCGCCACACGCCGCCAGCTACCGCACGTCGCGGGCCGCTACACCCCCCGTCCATGGGACGGGACGCCCGCGGGTCAGCGGGGAACGGCGAACCCCGGACCCTCGCGCGGCGGGGGCGGTGGGCCCCCCGGCGATCCGCCCGGACGGTCAGCGCCATCGGCGGGCAGCGGCGGCGGCGCGAGCCCCGACGGCACCGGTGGCGTCGGAGGCGGCGCGAGACCCGTCGACGGCGCTGGCCGGGCTGGACTGGAGCTCTGCGCGCGGGCGCGGCCCGGGCTGCGTCGCTGGACGGCGGCGGCCACCGCCTGCAGGAACGCTCCCGGCGCGATACCGGCCGGTGGCAGCGGCTGGACCCTCGGGGCGATGAGGGTCGCCACCTCGCTGGCCAGTTGCCAGGCGGCATCATCGGGCAGGTCCGGCTGGCGGCGGAGCGTCTCGCGTACGAGCGCGTACTCCCTGTGTCCCAGGGCCGACACGTCGACCTGGGCCACGTAGGACGCCGCGCCCGGCGGTGGGACGAAGGTCGAGGCGCTCGGTTCGGTGGCCATCCCACGTTCACGGACCACCAGGGTGCCGGCCGCCAGGTCACCCAGCCGTTGGGCGCGCGGACTGACGAAGGAGGCGATGCTCGCGATGAGGCCGGTGGTCAGCAGCACCTCGACCGGCGCGGTCACCGCCCGGATCGTGGCGTGCCGCAGTCCGACCGGCGCGCCCTCGAGGGTGACGACGCGCAGCCCCATCGCGGCTTTGCCGAGCGTCCGTCCGCGCCACAGGGTCTCGAAGCCGATCGGGTAGCCGAACTGCCACAGGAACGCCAGCACCAGCGCGATGGCGATGCCCAACCCGCTGTCGAACCAGCCGCCGCCGGCCAGGGCGAGCTGCACCAGACTCAGCAGCACGAAGACCACGGCGAACAGCAGCAGGTCGAGCAGGTACGCGATCCCGCGTGACCCGATCGTGGCCACCTCGAGATCCAGGCCGACGGCATCCGGCGTGATGAAGCCGGGGTCGGACCGCGGCGGTGCGCTGGCGCTCACCCTGCTGCCCTCCTGCTCGACCCTGGCCCTACCCTGCGTCCTCCGACGCTACCCGCCGGCTTGCCGGCAACGCTGCCATCCCGGCAGCCACGAGCGAGCAGGAGCCAAGCGATCGTCACCACGGTCGACGACTTCATCGCGGCGAACGAGGCGGGCTGGCGGCGCCTCGACCACCTCGTCGTGCAGGCGGGCCGTGACCCCCGCCGGCTCACTGCCGCGGAGATCGACGAACTCGTCCACCTCCACCTGCGGACCAGCTCACAGCTGTCGACCGCCCGGACCCACCTCGGCGATCCCGATCTGACCGCCGCGCTCTCGCGTCGTGTCGCGCGATCGGCAGCCGTGGTGCACGGCACCCGACCGCGGACCTGGCGCGCGGTCGTCGAGGGTGTGACGCGGACCTTCCCGGCCGCGGTGTGGCACGCCCGGCTGCCCATCGCGGTGTCGACGCTGGTGTTCGTGGCCAGCTTCGCGGTGATGGCGATCTGGCTGGCGATCTCTCCGGAGGCGGTTGCGGCCGCTGCGCCGGAGGCGGTCCGCGAGGCCTACCTCGAGCAGGACTTCGAGGCCTACTACTCCTCGGAACCCGGCACCGCCTTCGCCGCCCGGGTGTTCACCAACAACGCCGCCGTCGGAGCGCTGGCCTTCGGCATGGGGGTGCTGTGGGGCATCCCGACGCTCTACGTCCTGTCGCTCAACGGGATCAACGTCGGGCTGGCGGCGGGGTTGTTCCACGCGGCCGGGGATGCCACCACGTTCTGGACCCTGATCCTGCCCCACGGGATGCTGGAGCTGACCGCGGTGTTCATCGCCGGCGGCGCGGGGCTGCGGCTCGGGTGGGCCGCCCTGGCCCCCGGTGACCGCACGCGCAGCGCAGCGCTGGCCGAGGAGGGCCGGCGGGCGGTCGTGATCGTGCTCGGGTTGGTGCTGGTGTTCCTGGTCTCTGGCCTGCTGGCGGGCTACGTCACCGCGG
>CAYXJD010000156.1:3886-7642 GCA_964465225.1 uncultured Actinomycetota bacterium | reverse complement strand
CCGGAGTGCTTGCCGAGCACGATCTGCGACCCGTCCGCGCCGACGTCCTCGCTGGCCATGATCTCGTAGGTGAGCCGGTCGGCGAGCACCCCGTGCTGGTGGATGCCGGACTCATGGGCGAAGGCGTTGGCGCCCACCACCGCCTTGTTCTTCTGCACCCCGTAGCCGGTGAGGCTGGAGACCAGCCGGGAGGTGCGGGTCAGCTCAGGTGTGTGGAGACCGTGGTCCACGCCCAGCAGGTCGGCCCGGGTGCGGATCGCCATGACGACCTCTTCGAGCGAGCAGTTGCCGGCGCGTTCCCCGATGCCGTTGACCGCGACCTCGACCTGGCGGGCACCGTTGCGCACCGCCTCCAGTGAGTTGGCGACCGCCAGCCCGAGATCGTTGTGGCAGTGCACGCTGACGATGACGCCACGCGCATCGATCTCGGGGATGCGGCGGCGCAGTTCGGCGATCCAGCCGCCGAAGTCGTGCGGCAGGGCGTAGCCGACCGTGTCGGGGATGTTGACGGTGGTGGCGCCGGCCTCCACGGCCGCGGCCACGATGTCGACCAGGAAGGGGAAGTCGGTGCGGGTGGCGTCCTGCGGCGAGAACTCGACGTCGTCGGTGTAGGAGCGCGCCAGCTCGACCGCCCGGACCGTCTGCGCCAGGATGTCGTCCTCGGAGGCCTGCAGCATGTAGCGGCGGTGGATGTCGGAGGTCGACAGGAAGGTGTGGATCCGGTGGCGCTTGGCCGGGGCCAGCGACTTGGCCGCCGCCTCGATGTCGCCGGGGATGGCCCGGGCCAGCGCGGCGATCACCGGCGGCTCGCGACCGTCGGTCTCCCCTTCCGAGCCGCCCGGCCCGCGAGCCGCGCGGGGGGCGTTGCCCACCACCTCGGCGACCGCCTTGACCGCGTCGAAGTCGCCCGGCGAGGCGGCGGAGAACCCGGCCTCGATCACATCCACACGCAGGCGCGACAGCTGCTCGGCGATCTCCACCTTCTCCCGGGCGTCCAGCGAGATGCCGGGCGACTGCTCGCCGTCCCGCAGGGAGGTGTCGAAGATCGTGACGTCGCGGCCGGTGGCCGTGATGGCCTCAGCCGCCTGGTCGGTGTCGACCGGTGTACCCATGGGTCCTGCTCCTGCTCCCGCACGTTGCGGTGTCCGCGTCTGTCCTTGTGAGGTTCCTCCGCGTCACCGTCGTCGTGGGATCAGGACGGCGCCGCGGCATCAAAGGACGAGCAGCAGGAAGAGGCCCAGGATCAGCGCCTGGAGGGCGTGCAGCAACCCGCGACCGGCGTCTGCCGGGTCGAGAGCGGGGCTGGAGATATCACGCATGTCGGGCAGTATGGCGGTCGTGTCGCCCCGGACGCAAACGTTCCCGCGCGCTGTGCGGTCGAGGACGCGCGGTCCGCCGGTAACGTGGCGCCCCGCGATCGACCGGTGCACAGCGAGGTGAGAGCCGTGGTCCCCCCTCCCGTCGGGTCCGACCCGGAGCCTTCCGGGTCCGAGTTGGCCACCTCCGCCCGACGCACCGCCCGCGAGGCCGCCGACCGGGCCGACATCGAGGTGGCGGACGTTCACCACCACGTGCCGATCCGCGACGCGGTCGCGCTCTTCGATGCGGTATGGGGCCGGGATGCGCAGGCAGGCAGCATCTTCGCGCCCGAGGCGCTGACCGCGCTCGCCCACGCCGGTGGTCAGGTCACCATCGCGCGGCGACGCGGGAACGGCGAGGTGGTGGCGGCCACCGCCGCGTTCCTCGGTCGTGACCACGTGACCGGCGCCGTCCACCTGCACTCCCACGTGACCGGCGTCGTCGCCGGCGAGGAGGGTCGGGGCATCGGACAGGCCATGAAGTGGCACCAGCGGGCCTGGGCGCTGGAGCGGGGCATCACGCAGGTCCGCTGGACCTTCGATCCGCTGCTGCGACGCAACGCGGTGCTGAACCTCGCCCGGCTCGGCGCCGGCGTCGGCCGCTACCTCGAGGACCTGTACGGGCCCATGCCGGACGCACGCAACCACGGCCTGCCGACCGACCGGCTCGAAGCCGTCTGGGACCTGGCCGCCCCCCGGGTGCGGGCGGCCGCAGAGGGCCGGGGCGCGACACCCGACGTGGCGGCCCTGCGTGGCGCCGGTGCGCAACCGCTGCTGGACGTCGGGTCCGATGACGAGCCCGTCCACACCCCGACGAACGCTCCGCGGCGCCTCGTGCGCATCCCGGCCGACATCGAGCAACTGCGCAGCGACGACCCCGACCTCGCAAGGTCCTGGACCGATGCCATCCGGGCCACGCTCGGCGCCGCGGTGACTGCGGGTGCACGCGTGACCGGCTGCACCCGTGACGGCTGGTACGTGCTCGCGGAGCCGGCGGGCGTGCAGGACCTGCGAGGACGCGGGTGATGCCGGCACGGGAGCCGCCGGGAACCTCCGGGGCACCGGGAACCTCCGGGGCACCGGGCCTCGCCCCCATCGAGGTGGCGGCGATCGACCTCGTCCGGCTGTCGATGCCGCTGGTCCGACCGTTCACGACGTCCTTCGGCCGCCAGAGCGAGCGGGATGTCCTGCTCGTGCGGGTCACGGGCGATGTCACCGCCCCGGGCAGCGGCGAGGGCGGCGGCGGCCACCGCGACGGTCAGCTGGCGGGCTGGGGCGAGTGCGTCACGCCAGCTGCGCCGGTGTACTCCGAGGAGTTCACCGACGGCGCAGCGCTCGTCCTCCGCGAGCACCTGGTCCCCGCGCTGGTGCGACCCGACCGCACCGTCGGCGCCCGTGACGTCGCCACCCGCCTCGCCCACCTGCATGGCCACCGGATGGCCCGGGCCGCCCTCGAACTCGCCGTCCTCGACGCCCAGTTGCGAGCCGCCGACCGCTCGCTCGCCCGCCACCTCGGCGCGGTCCGGGACCGGGTACCGGTCGGCGTCAGCGTCGGGATCCCGGACGGCGGCACACCCGAGCTCGTCGAGCAGGTCGCCGGCTACCTCGACGAGGGGTATCTGCGCGTCAAGGTGAAGATCCGACCGGGGTTCGATGTCGCGCCGGTCACGCGGCTGCGGGAGGTCCTCGGCCCGGACCTCGCGCTCCAGGTCGACGCGAACGCCGCCTACGACCCCGAGGACCGCCAGCATCTGGCAGCCCTCGACGCGCTCGACGAGCTGGACCTGATCCTGCTGGAGCAACCCTTCGGGGCGGCGCGCCTGCGGGCCCACGCCCAGCACGCCGTCCGCTGGCGGACCCCGGTGTGCCTGGACGAGTCGATCCACGACGCAGCCGATGCCGCCGATGCGATCGCGCTCGGGGCCTGCCGCATCGTCAACATCAAGCTCGGACGGGTGGGTGGGATGGCCGAGGCCCTCAGGATCCGCGACGTCTGCCGCGCGGCCACGGTCCCGGTGTGGTGCGGCGGGATGCTGGAGACCGGGGTCGGCCGGGCCGCCAACCTCGCCCTGGCGGCCACCGATGGGTTCGACCTACCGGCGGACACCTCGGCGTCGGACAGGTACTGGCACGAGGACCTGACCGCCCCGTTCCACCTCGACGACGGGCATCTGGCCGTGCCCACCGGGCCCGGCATCGGGCGCATCCCACGACCCGACGCCCTGGAAGACGCCGAGGTGGTGCGGCTGCTCGGCTGAGCCTGCCCACGCGGACGCTGTGGCGGCCAGGTCGCCGCGCCTAGCGCCAGGTCGCCCGCCGAGCATCAGGTCACCGCGCCGAGCATCAGGTCGCCTCGGTGACCGTCGCCACGCGCGAGCCCCTGCGCAGGGTCTCCCAT
>CAYXJD010000156.1:1217-3786 GCA_964465225.1 uncultured Actinomycetota bacterium | reverse complement strand
TCAGGTCGCCTCGGTGACCGTCGCCACGCGCGAGCCCCTGCGCAGGGTCTCCCATGCCACCCGGCCGATCCGTTCGACCCGCGCCCGATCCACCTCGTCCTCGAGCTCGGCGGTGGCCAGCACCCGACCGATCTGCTCCTCGACCACCGCCCCGCGATCGGCGCTGTCGGCCACGTGCTCAGCGAGGTCGATGAGCAACGTGAGCAACGCGGCGAGCACCTCAGGGTCCGAGCATCCGTAACGTCGCACGCCCCCGGTGGCCAGTTCGAGCAGGGCGGCGAAGCCGGGACGGGGTACCGCGACCCGCACCTCGCCATCGTCGTCGTCGATCACATCGTCGCCGAGGGGGTGACCCGCGTAGCGGCAGAGCACAGCCGACATCTGGGTGACCGCCATGGCGGCCGTGGTGGGGTCGTTGACGCCTGGCGACAACGCCCGGGTGGCGACGTCCTGGAGCTGGCGGAGCCCGAACGCCAGGTCGGTGGTTTCGGTCCGGTCCACGCCCAGGTGCACATGCCGGTGGACGAGCGAGGCGAGCTCGTCCCGATCACCGGGCCCGACCTCCTCCTCCTCCCCCCAGCCCCAGGCCAGGGTGGTGCCCTTGGTGACCCAGTCGCCCAGTGTCGGTCGCAACCGCAGCCGGACCCCGGCCTGTCGCGCCGCCGCCGCGAGGCGTTGCACATCGACCAGCTGCAGGTACCCGTCGAGACGCGCCCACACGGGAACGGCCCCCTGGGGTGGGTCGGGCGCCAGCCGGTCGGGGATCGTCCCCCGGTCCCCCGGCACCGCGGCGAGCTGACGTCGGGTGTAGGCGACGATGCCGTTCATGACCACATCGACCCGCAGGTGCTGGGTGACGTGGTGCACGAAGTACAGCAGCAGACCGACGGCCATGAAGGACAGCACCAGGGCCACCGTGACCGCGAGCCGCGGCACGAAGGGCTCGACGCCCTGCCCGTCGGAACGCACCAGCCGGAGCACGCCGACCGAGTACACCGCGGAGCCGATCATCCCGCTCATCACGATCTGGACACGCCGGTCCCTGAGGAACGTGCGCAGCAGGCGCGGCGTGAACTGTGACGCCGCCATCTGGAGGGCGACGACGGTGAGGGAGAACACCAGACCGACCACCGTGATGGTCGCACCGGCGAGTTGCGCCAGGATCGCGCGGGCACCGTCCGGGGTCCCGCCGAACACCAGCGTCTCCGGCAGCCATGGCGGCAACGGCTCGAAGGTGGCCAGCAGCGGGGCGAGCAGGACCGCGACCAGGACCGTGGCCGTCGGGATCAGCCAGAGCGAGTCACGTAGGTCGTCCCACCACGCACGCAACCGGACGCCGAGCTTCATGGCTGCCCCTCCCGCTGTCCCTGATGGCCGAGGTTAGGGGGCGCGGGGACCCTGGGTGCGGGGGCGCCGCCGCGGCGGAAGCGCGTGGGACGCACACGAGCGGGAAACCTCGCAGCCGGTCAGACGTTCTGTGGGCGCTACCTTCAGCACCCTTGCGGGGCCGTCCGTGCGGCGGTCCGCACACCGTAGATGCGGTCGTCCGTGGGGTCGTCAGTGCGGCCGTCCGTGGGGTCGTCCGTTCGGCGGTTCGTACGACCATCCGCGCGGACGTCGGTGCGGCGCACCGTCGACCATCCGGGACCGACTCCAACGAGGCCTACCACCGTGCCGACCCTGCTGCCGCTCGCCCAGATCCCCTCCCCTCCCCGTGCCGGGATCGAGCTCGGTCCGCTCGACCTGCGGATGTACGGGGTCCTGATCGCGATCGGCGCGTTCCTCGCGCTGCAGCTGATGGTCAGGCGCTACGAACGCTTCGGTGGTGACCCGGACGTCGCCGAGAAGGCCGGCTTGTTCGCGCTGCTCGGGGGGTTCCTCGGCGCCCGCATCGGCTACATCATCCCACGCTTCCTGAGCGACGGCGCCCACGGCGCGGCCTACATCACCCGGCCCGCGGACATCCTGGCGATCTGGCAGGGAGGACTCGCGTTCTTCGGTGGACTGACCGGTGGGGCGTTGGCCGTCATCATCTACGTCCGGGTCAAGCGGGCCGACATGCCGGCGATGATGGATGCCGTGGCGCCCGCGCTCCCGCTGGCTCAGGCGATCGGACGCTGGGGCAACTACTTCAACCAGGAGCTGTTCGGGAAGCCCACCGACCTGCCGTGGGCCCTGTCCGTACGTGACAGCGTCGCCGAGCGCGCCGGTTACCCGGCTGGGACGACCTTCCATCCGACGTTCCTGTACGAATCTCTGTGGAACCTGGCGCTGGTCGGCGTCATCCTGTGGCTCGATCGTGCCGGCACGCTCAAACGGCGCGGGTCGCTGCTGTTCGTCTACCTGATCGGCTACGGGATCGGCCGCGGCTGGGTCGAGGTGCTGCGCATCGACACGGTCGAGCGCTACTTCGGCTTGTCGCGCAACAACTGGATCGCGATCGCGGTCGTGCTGATCGGCGCGGTCGGGCTGGTGTGGTGGGAACGCAGTGGCCCCGGCGAGCTCTCGCAGGAGCGCAGCACCTCCGAGTGAATCCAGCCGGAACCGCTCGTTACCGTTCGCACCGAGC
>CAYXJD010000156.1:0-1117 GCA_964465225.1 uncultured Actinomycetota bacterium | reverse complement strand
GCGGTGACCACGGCCGAGCCCGCGCGGTGACCACGGCCGCTCGCCCGGAGGTCCACTGGCCAACCTCTCCCTGCCTCCGCCATGCTCGGCACATGGATGCCGTCTTCCACCGCCCGGTACAGCCGAACGACTCGATCAGTGTGCTGACGCTCAACCTGTGGGGCACCAACGGGCCGGTGGATCGGCGGCTGGAGCTCCTGGCGAGCTACCTCGATGCCACCCAGCCGGACATCGTCGCGTTCCAGGAGGTCCGGTTCCTGGGTGGTCGCTCCCAGAGCGAGCTCATCGCCGAGGCCTGCGGGTATCCGTCGAGCCACTACGACCGCAGCTGGGGGAGCGGCGCCGAGGAGGAAGGCCTCGCCGTGCTGTCCCGTCATCCACTCACCGCTTCGCCTTCGGTCCCACTACCGGATCGGGACCGCGATCTGCCACGCCAGCTGCAACGCGTCGAGATCCAGGTCAACGGCCGATCGCTACTGGTGGCCAACACCCACCTGGCGTTCCGTCGGCACCACGGTCGGCTGCGGCTCCAGCAGGTGCGCCGGATCCTGGAGGCGCTGTCGACCGGCAGCGACAGCGCGGACGACACGGACGGGGACGACGTCCACAGCGTGGACGACAGCCACCGCCGGAGCCGCCGGCGGGCTGACCACCCGATGATCCTGGTCGGTGATCTCAACGCCTCATCGTGGAGTCCGGCGGTGCGGCGTCTGCTCGCCCCCTCTCCTCGAGGTGCCGGACTCCGTGACGCCCATGCTGCTGCGGCCGGTCGTGCTAGGGCGACCTTCTCCCTGGCCAATCCCTTCGCGAACCAGTACTCGCTGCTGGGGCGCCGGGTCGATCATGTGCTCGTCAGTCCGGACCTGCGGGTGATCGATGCGCGGCGGGTGCTGACCGGCTCGGATGCTCCGGTGGTCTCAGATCACTACGGAGTCCGGGCGGACCTGGTGGTCCCCTCCGCCGCGAGGTAGCTCTTCCTCGATGTCGCCGAGCCCTACCGGGTGCACTCTGCCCCGACGTCCGAAGCATTTCGCACCCGATCCCCGGCACAAGATCCCCCCGCACCCGATCCCCCCGCACGCCCCACACCTCCACGAACCGGGTGATCGGGTGCGGG
>CAYXJD010000155.1:0-7729 GCA_964465225.1 uncultured Actinomycetota bacterium | reverse complement strand
ACCGACTGGATCCAGGGCAACCAGTCCCTGGACGAAGCACTCGCCGACATCGACGCCCTCTACGACGAGGTAGCCGGCTGATGTCGACACCGACGAGCATGCGGTAGCTCACGGGGCCGGGCCGCCGACGGCGGTCCGGCCCCAGCGCCGCCGCTCCAGGGAGAGGAGCAACTATGGGATCGGTCGCCATCAACGGCATCGTCGCCATCGTGGCGGGTGTCGTCGGGGTGTTCTTTTTCTTCTGGGCCATGAACGAGGTGGCAGAGCGCGTCGGCGGCCGGTTCGAGGAGATCGCCAAGCCGTGGATCTTCTTCGGGCCGGCCCTGCTCGTGGTCACCGTCTTCCTCATCTATCCGTTCTTCGACACCATCCGGGCGTCGTTCTACGGCGACCGCTTCGTCGCCGGTGAGCGTCCCTTCGTCGGGCTCGACAACTACCAGCGCGTCCTCACCGATGCAGAGACCTGGCAGTCGCTGGGCAACAACATCCAGTGGATCATCGTGGTGCCGGCGATGGCGGTGCTGGTCGGCCTCGTCGTCGCCGTGCTTGCCGATCGACTCAACCCGCGGCCGGAGAGCGTCGTCAAGTCGCTGATCTTCCTGCCCATGGCGATCAGCTTCGTCGGGGCGGCGGCGATCTGGGCCCTCATCTACGAGATCCAGCCACCCTCGCGCAACCAGACCGGGGTGCTCAACGCCTTCCTGGGCCTGTTCGGGGTCGAGCCGATCTCCTGGTACGAGAACCTGCTGGTCAACGACTTCGCGCTCATGGCCATCATGATCTGGATGCAGGCCGGGTTCGCCATGGTGCTGCTCTCGGCCGCCATCAAGGGTGTCCCGGTGGACACGATCGAGGCGGCGCGCATCGACGGCGCCACCGAGTTCCAGATCTTCTTCCGGGTCGTGATCCCACAGATCGCTTCCACGATCGTGGTGGTGCTGACCACCATCCTGATCCTGGTGCTGAAGATCTTCGACATCGTCCGGGTCACGACGAACGGTCGAGGGAACACCCAGGTGATCGCGAACTACTTCTACACCTTCTTCGAGGGTGGGAACTACGGCCGAGCCGGCGTCGTGGTGATCCTGTTGGTCCTGATGACCTTCCCCTTCATGATCATCAACGTGAGGCGGTTCCGTGAGCAGGAGGCGCAGCGATGAGCACCCAACCCACGCCACCCGCGGCCGGAGCGGTCGAGGAGACCACCGAGCAGGAACCGTCAGCGCTCAAGAAGGCCATCAAGGGCGATCCGGATGACCGCAGCGGTGCCGGCTGGTTCGTCAAGGGCATGCTGCTGTTCATCAGCGCCCTGTGGCTGCTGCCCACCGTGGGGCTGCTCGTCAGCTCCTTCCGGAGTCAGGCGGCGGTCAACGAGTCCGGCTGGTGGACCGCGTTCTTCAACCCCGCCGAGTTCACCGTCCAGAACTACGGTGAGGTGCTCCAGCAGTCGGTTGGTGGCTCCACCCTCGCGGAGGCCTTCATCAACTCCATCGTCGTCGCGTTGCCGGCGACGATCATCCCGATCACCGCGGCGGCGTTCGCGGCGTACGCGTTCTCCTGGATGGATTTCCGAGGCCGGGAGACGATCTTCATCGTCTTCGTGGTGCTGCTGGTCGTCCCACTGCAGGTCGCGTTCATCCCGATCGTGAACCTGTACAGCACGCTGGGGATCTCCGGCGGCTTCCTCGGCATCTGGCTCGCGCACGCGGGCTTCGGTATGCCATTGGCGGTGTACCTGCTGCGCAATTACATCGGCTCGCTCCCACGGGAGGTCATCGAGTCGGCCCGGGTCGACGGGGCGTCGCACTTCACGACCTTCGTGCGGCTGATCCTGCCGCTGTCGGTCCCGGCGCTCGCCGCCTTCGCGATCTTCCAGTTCCTGTGGACCTGGAACGACTACCTGGTGGCGTTGATCCTGCTGGACACCGCTCGTCTGGGGCAGGTCTCCACGACCTACCTGGCCGGGATGATCGGCACCTTCGGTGCCCGCCAGCACCTGCTGAGCGCAGGGGCGTTCATCACGATCCTCGTGCCGCTGGCGGTGTTCTTCTCCCTGCAGCGCTTCTTCGTCCGCGGTCTGACCGCCGGCTCGGTGAAGGGCTGACCCAGCGCCGTCGTGGCCGCGCTGCTGCGAGCGCGGCCACGACGCGCACCCGGCGCTGACCGCCTGGCTACCCGTGGTCGCGCCGGCATCCTGCTCTCGCCGCTCCCAGGGGGTGATCGTCCCTGCGCTTCCAGCTGACCGCCAAGACCGGTCACCCGGACTTCCTCGACCTCCCGTGGGATCGTCCGCTGGCGGCCTGGGAGCACGAGCGCCTCGTGGAGATGCCCATGGGCATCCACCGCCACGTCGTGCGTACCGTGGCCTACGACGATCGGCTGTACCACCTCAAGGAGCTTCCACGGCGCTACGCGGATCGGGAGTGGCGCTTCCTGCGGTTCCTGCGGCAGGAGCAGGTCCCGGTGGTCGACGTCGTGGGCGTCGTCAGCCTGCGCTCCACGCGCGAGGGGGAGCGCCTGGAGGCGGTGCTCATCACCGAGCATCTCGAGTACTCGGTCCCCTACCGGCTGCTGTTCCTGCGCCAGGAGCACCAGAAGATCCGCGAGCCGATGCTGGATGCCCTGGTCCACCTGCTGGTACGCATCCACCTCCAGGGCTTCTACTGGGGCGACTGCTCGCTGTCGAACACCCTGTTCCGGCGGGACGCCGGGCACCTCGCCGCCTACCTGGTCGATACGGAGACCGGTGAGCTCTACCCGGAGTTGTCCACCGGGCAGCGCGACATGGACGTCGAACTCGCGATCGAGAAGTCCGCAGGCGAGTTGCTCGACCTCCAGGCCGCAGGGGTGCTGTCCGAGGAGATCGATCCCTTCGAACTGGGGATCGAGCTCCGCGAGCGCTACGACCAGCTGTGGGCCGAGCTCACCAGCGACGAGGTGTTCGGCGACGACGAGCGCTACCGCATCCACGAGCGCCTGCGCCGGATCAACGAGCTCGGCTACGACGTCGACGAGCTCGAACTCGTCCAGGACCAGCCCGGGATGACGCGGATGAAGGTCAAGACCTCGGTGGTGGAGCCGGGGCGCTACCGGCGGATCCTCCGCCAGCTCACGGGTCTCGATGTCCAGGACAACCAGGCCCGTCGTCTCCTCAACGACATCCACAACTTCGGGGCATGGCTCCAGCAGGAGGAGGGTCGGTCGCTCCCGGAGTCGCTGATCGCCCACCGTTGGTTGGAGCGTTCCTTCGAGCCGGTCGTGGAGGTCGTCCCCCACGAGCTACGCGGACGGCGTGAACCGGCGGAGGTCTTCCACGAGGTGCTCGACCTGTGGCACAAGTGGTCGACCCAGGAGGGCACCGACATGGGCCTGTTCAACGCGGCGCACCGCTACGTGGCGGAGATCCTGGCGATGATGCCCGAGGAGCGCCGTGTCTCCCCGGTCGAGGCCGGGGAGGAGGACCGGGCACCGACGGGTTGATCGCGAGCGCTCAGTCGGCGGTGGCGACCTGCTCGAGGAAGTGCTGCATGACCCCGGCCAGCGCCTCTGGGCACTCCTCCTGTGGGGTGTGGCCGCAATCGGCGAGCTCCACGTATCGTGCCCCCGGGATGGCCTGGGCTGTGCGACGGTTCCAATGCGGGCGGATCACCCGGTCGCTGTCGCCGCTGACGACCAGGACCGGTACGTCGATCTCACGCAGGAGCTCCCCGAGCTGCGGGCGGGGGCTCGCGTTGATGACCTCCCAGAAGCCGCGGTCCCAGCCGTCCACCTGCAGCATGCGCTGGTACGGCTCGGCATCGGTCGGCGTCGCCCGGGTCGGGTCGGCCCAGGAGCTGGCGGTGCGCGCCACATCGACCTCGCCGACGAAACGCTGGATGAGGTGTGGGGCGACGGCCCGGACCTGGGCGGAGCGCAGCAGTGGCCGCAGTGAGGTCGGTGGGCCGACGTCGCCGGTGATGGCGGGGCTGAGCAGCACGATCGCGCGGACACGCTCGGGGTGGAGCAGGTACATCTCGAGCACGTTGGTTCCCCCGGCAGAGGAACCGACCAGCACCGCGTCCTCGACGTCGAGGTGGTCGAGGAGCTGCCAGCCGAGCCGGGCCGCCATCGCCCGCGAGTAGGGGTTGAGCCCGTCCCACTGCTCGCGCTCGAGCCGCTCGGTCAGGCCGAACCCGGGCCGGTCCAAGGCCACGGTCTGCCAGGTGTCGGGCAGTTCGGAGGTGAGCCGACGCCACGTCGGCGCGCTGCCGTAGAAGTGGTGGGAGAGCAGGAGGGTCGGCCCGCTGGTCGGCCCTGAGACCAGGTGGTGGACGTCGATGCCAGAGAGCCGTGCGAACCGGCTGTCCGGGTAGGCGAGTTCACGGTGCGAACTCGTCTGGGCGATGGGTGGTGGCACGAGGAGTGGCACTCCGAGGAGCAGGGCGGCGACGGTGGTGGACAGCACCAGGGCGCGGGGTGGCATGTGGAGCGTTCGGACCCGACGTCGAGGTGGCTCGCCGACCCCGGCCCGGTCAGCGAGGCCAGCGTCCAACCACCGGATCCCGCGAACGTACGCTGGGAGATCCACCAGGTTGCTGACCCATTAGGCTCGACGACATGGAACCCTTCGCTGCTGCCACCTCCCGGACCGTGACCGCGGGTGCGCCCAGGGTGGGCGCACCGAGCACGACCGATCGTCACGTGCTCGTGGCCGTCGCCTGGCCGTACGCGAACGGCCTGTCGCACCTCGGCCACATCGCCGGGTGCTACCTGCCGGCCGACATCTTCGCCCGCTACCACCGGATCGTCGGCAACCGCGTGCTGATGGTCTCCGGCACCGACGCCCACGGCACCCCCATCACCGTGCTCGCGGAGCAGGAGGGCGTGAGCCCCGCGGAGATCGTCGAGCGCTTCAACCCCCGGTTCCAGGAGCAGTGGGAACGGCTCGGGGTCTCCTTCGACCTGTTCACCACCACGATGACCGACAACCACCGCGAGGTCACGGGCGAGATCTTCCGGGGGCTCCAGGAGCATGGCTACCTCGAGGCACGCACCACCGAGCAGATGTACGACCCGCAGGCCGACCGGTTCCTGCCGGACCGCTACGTCGAGGGCACCTGCCCGTTCTGTGGCGCGACGGACGCCCGTGGTGACCAGTGCGACACCTGCGGCAAGACCCTGGACCCGGTCGATCTCATCGCGCCGCGCTCCAAGCTCACGGGCGCGACGCCCGAACCGCGCCCGACCGAGCACCTGTTCATCCTGCTCTCCAAGCTCGAGGACGAGGTCCTCGCCTACCTCGAGAGCCGTGAGGGCTGGCGCAACCACGTGATCAACTGGGCGCTCGGCTTCGTCAAGGACGGCCTCCACGACCGCGCGGTCACGCGTGACATCAGCTGGGGGGTGCCGATCCCCGACGATCTCGGTCTGGCCGACGCGGACAGCAAGCGGGTGTACGTCTGGTTCGAGGCCGTGATCGGCTACCTGTCCGCGACGAAGGAGTGGGCAGAGCGCTCGGGCGAGCCCGAAGCCTGGCGGGCATGGTGGGAGGACCGCGACGCGGAGAGCTACTACTTCATCGGCAAGGACAACATCCCCTTCCACGCCGTGTACTGGCCGGCGCAGCTGATGGGTTCGCCCACCCTGAACCTGCCCACCGACGTCCCGGCCAACCAGTACGTCACCTTCAAGGGCGCCAAGGCGTCCAAGTCCCTGGGTGTCGGACGCGCGGTGCTGGACTACCTCGAGGTGTTCGGGGCCGATGAGCTGCGCTACGGGCTGAGTACCAACCTGCCCGAGTACAACGACGTCGATCTCACCGACGCTGAGCTCGTGCGGCGCGTCAACGACGAGCTCGTGGCGGCCTGGGGCAACCTGGTCAACCGGGTGCTGGCGATGACCGCGAAGAACTTCGACGGCACCGTGCCCGAACCAGCTGAGCTCGACGAGCAGGACGAAGCGCTGCTGGCAGCCGTGGATGCACGCCTGGTCGCCGAAGGTGAGCTGCTGGAACGGGTGGAGCTGCGCCGGGCGCTCAAGGAGGCAATGGCGGGAGCGCAGGCCGCCAACGTCTACCTCAACGCCCGCGAGCCCTGGAAGACCGCGAAGACGGACCGCGATCGCACGGCGACCACGCTGTGGACGGCGTTGCAGGCCATCGCGGGGCTGAACGTCGCGCTGGCACCTTTCCTGCCCTTCTCCGCTGCGAAGCTGCAGGGTTGGCTCGGGCTGGATCCCACGATGGCCGGTGCGGGGTGGGGTCGGCCCGAGGTGGCCGCGGGCACGGTGCTCGGCGTGCCGTCACCGCTGTTCGCGAAGGTCGAGCTCCCCGAGGGCGACGACGACTAGGGAACGGGGCCGGGGACGCACGCACCGCCGGAACGACCGACGGCGCTGCAGTCGCTGCCCCCCGCCGCCACGGGTGTCGCTCACAACCCGACGGCATGGCTCCATGGCAGCCGGACCCAGCGGGTCAGGCGATCCGACGTCGGTTCGCCGTCGGCCAGGACCAGCGCCGCCGCTCCGGCAACGAGGTGGTCCGCAGGCTCGATGGTCCTGAGCGTCAACGCCAGATCGAGGCGTTGCGCCTCACGTTGGGAGGCGGCATCCGCTGCCGTGTGCCCTACCAGCCAGGCCCGCACACGTTCGGACTCGGCCGCACGCCTGGCGTCCTCGCGTGCCTGCAAGGCCTGCGCCTCCTCGTGGGACTCCCGGGTGATGGCGTCGTCCTCCCCGAGCGCGGTCTGCGTGGCCTCATCGAGGCTGCCGTCGCCCTGCAGACCCGCCGCAGCCTGGAACGCGCTGAGCGCAGCAGCGGTCACCGGGCCGAGCGACCCGTCGATGGCACCGTCGTACCAACCCAGCGCAGCGAGCGCCTCCTGGGCGCCGCGGACCCGGGCCTGCTCGGCGTCGCGCCGAGCCTGCGCTTCGGCTGCACGGGCCTGTGCCCCGGGGTCGGCTGCGTTGGCGGCAGTCGTGCCGGTGGCATCGGAGGCCGAGGAGGCGGCGCGCTCGGTGCTGGTCGGTGCGGTGCTGGTCGATGAGGAGCCGGAAGAGGTCGCCGCAGCGGAGGAGGTGCCACCGTCGTCGGAGGGGGAGGTGGCGGCCCCGCCAGAGGCCGGGGCGCGGAACACCACGACGTTCCACAGGCTGCCATCGGCGCCCACCGACATCCCGATGCCGACCTGCGTGAAGGCAGCAGTGAGGATGTTGGCACGGTGGCCGGAGGATCCCATGTAGCGCTCGGCGATCCGACCGGCGAGCTGGACGGGCGTCTGTGACGAGTCCCGCCAGAAGCCGACGTTCTCGGCGACCCGCGACCAGTTCCGGACCTGGGAGCTGTAGTTCGGGTTGTGGCTCAGCGTGCCGCTGGCCGCCATCGTGTCGGCCCAGCCTCGAGCGACGGCATCGAGGTCGCCCGAGCGCTGCAGGGCACCGATCCCGCCTCGCGCGCTGTTGTGGTGGGCGAGCAGCGCGGACTCCGCGGCGGCCTCGTCAGCGGTGCGGCCGGGGGCGGCCTCCGCGACCGGGGGCGGGGTGGTCAGGACCAGCGTCAGCGCGAGCAGGAGGACCAGGAGCGCTGTCGGACGGCGTCGGCCGATCGTGATGGAACTGGACATCCGGAACCCCGCGGGGGACGGGCGATGCAGCAGCGGTCTGCGGTGGTGCCGCGCATGCGGCGAGCGGGCCGAGGTGGCTCGGCCCGCCGCGACGGGCAACGGCGGTGGAACCTACCACCGTCCCGGCAGGC
>CAYXJD010000154.1:0-7738 GCA_964465225.1 uncultured Actinomycetota bacterium | reverse complement strand
CCCAGCAGCTTGGTGTGGTCATCGTGGCCGACGCTGACGACGTGGTCGACCGCGTAGCAGCACCGGAGCTCCCGTAGCCGATCGGCTACGAGGCGCGGAGCAGCACCGGCGCCGGACAGCCGCTCGAACTGCTCGGTGCTCGGGAGGACCTCCACGCCGTACCCCGCGGCCCGGTAGGGGTGGAGATCGGCGCTCTCGGTCACGAACAACGGCCGGAAGCCCCCGGACATCTGCTGGGCTGCGGCGACGAGTTCGACGGTGGCGGCAGCATCGGCACCTGTACCGCCCGTGAGGTGGATGAGGACACCGACCGGCCGGTCTGCCGAGGCGGTGCTGGCATCGGCGCCGGCGCCGGCCGGCACCGGTAGCCGCGCGGCGTGGAGCGAGCCGTCACCTGCCGACCGCTTGCGCACGAGCTGCCCGCGCGTGAGGGCGAGCAGCCGCTGACGCCACGTCCACGGCAGCCGGCGGAACACCCCACGCGCCAGCTGGTACGCCCGACCTCGTTGCGGCCGTCGGGTGCCCGCCCCGCTCCTCGTGTCCGGGGCAGGCCCGCTCGTGGCCACCTCCGAGCGAGCCAGATGGGCGATCCGACGGGCCGCGTCGACGGCGCCGTCCTCCCAGCTGATCTCCTGGGCCAGCCGATCGCGCACCCGGTCGGGTTCGCTCAGGAGCACGCCGAGCTCGCGGTGCAGCGTGACCGGGTCCTCGCCGGTGAGCTCCACCGCCAGCCCCCGTTCGGCCGCCCAACGGGCACGGGCCACCTGGTCGTCGGTGGCGGTGTCGCGGTTGGGGAGGAAGCCGGTCGGTACTCCGCCGAGCAGGAGCTCGTGGAAGGTGTTGTAACCCGGTGCCGCGACCGCCAGGTCGAAGGCAGCGAACACCCGTGCCAGCGGGTAGTAGGAGACGGCCCGGACGCCGTCGGGGAGGTCGCTGGCCGCGGCGATCGCCGATCGGATCACGCACACCGTCAGCGCGGGGTCCAGTTCGCGCAGGATCCGTGTGACGGCACCGAGGACCGACGTCGTGTCGTTGATGTTGCCGGCGCCGAGCTGGACCAGCGCGACGCGGCCGTCGGGTGCCAGCCCGAGAGCGGCGCGGGCCGCTGCTCGATCCAGGGTCTCCGTCTCCCGCAGGAAGGTGATCGGCCCGACCTGCTCGGCCTCCGCGCGTCGTCGGCTGGTCGGACCACGGTCCGCCTCGGCAGCCAGTTCCCCGGGCTCCACGATGGCGGTGAAGCGGTCCGAGAGGTCCAGCCGGTGCCGTTGCACGTCCTCACGCCACAGTCCGCGTCGGGACCAGACCGAGCGGACGTCGGGCCGCTTCGCCAGCGCGTCGACGAGCCCGTTGTAGGGCCAGGTGCCGTCGAAGACGACCACCTCGATGTCGTACTCGTCGATCAGCGCCAGGACACGGCGCTCGAGCAGGCCGTGCCAGATGGCGTGGGGGGCGTCCAGCGCGGCCCGGGACGGCAGGTACTCCACGGGGAAGCCGAGGTCGCGCACCACACCCACCGCCCGTGACAGGGTCAGCACGACCGGCTCGACGTCATCGGGGAGGCGCCGTGCGATCGCCAGCAGCCGCATGAGGTGGCCGACGCCCGCACCGTTGCTGCTGACCAACAGCACCCGCCGCCGGGTACCGATGGCGGGGGGTGGTGTGGTCGCCGAGCGCGTGGCGGTGGGGGAGCGTCCGACCAGGGAGGAGATGCGACGCACGTGGGTGGTGTGGGAGAACCGGTCGGCGACGAAGGCCTCGCCGCGCGCTGAGACCTCGAGGTAGGACCGATCGTCGGCAGCCAGCGCCGAGATGACCGTCGCCGTGCCGGCGGGTTCGGTGTAGTGGGCGACGTCGCCGAACAGCTCGGTGAAGTGGTGCGGCAGCACCGTGGGCAGCCCGGCCGCCAGCGCTTCGATGATCGTGCGTCCGAAGGCCTCCACCCACGCGGGGTGATGGTGGTAGACGAAGACGTCCAGCGAGGCCAGGAACCTGCGGACCGGGAGCTCGTCGAAGCCGTAGACGGTCCACCAGGACGGGAGCCGCCCGCCCAGCAGCGCACGGGCCGAACGTGCTCCACCGAGGATGCGGACGTCGAACCCTGCCGGGTAGGCCGCCAGCAGGCTGTCCCCGTCCGCCGGCCACTTGAGCTCGTGGTCGCGCGAGTGGCGACCGATCCGGACCGGGGATCGGGGGCCGGTGCGCGGGACGCGCCACCGATCGACGTCCAGGACGTTCACCCAGTCCTGCTCGGCCAGTGGGAGCTCCGGTGCGACCATCGTCAGGTTACGGCGGACCAGGGGGCCGATCGGCACCCACCGGGGCTCGTGTCCTGACCAGGCCGCGAGGCGCTCGTTGGCCACGTGCGGGTCGTAGTGAGCAGCTCCGGCGCCGTCGACCGCGCCCGGTGCCTGGTTCGCGATCATGAGTACCGCACCGACGTCGACCTCCGGCAGGGCATCCGGATCCAGTTCCGCTGCCACCCGGGGGTGCCGGACGATCAGGGCGTCGGCGCGGAGCGGGCCTCGCCGCACCAGGTCACAACGTCCGCTGAGGACCAGTTCCTGCAGTCGCGGGGAGAACGGTCGTGCGGTGGCACTCAGCGTGCTCGGCAGGTGCACGAGCGCCGTGCGGTAGCCGGCGGCGTGCTGGGCGACGATCTCCTCCGCGACGCTGGCGGTCGTACCGCCGGGCAACCGGGCATCGGTCGCGATGATCACGTCGTAGCGGGTAGCGGTCACCGGGGCCTCCTTGGCAGCGGGAGGCTACTCCCCGGTGGGCGCTAGACGTCCAGCGTGGCGGCGTCCAGGCCCTCGTGGACACGTCCGTGGCGGAAGCTGCGGTTCGAGCGCGCGAAGGTGTGGTCCTCGTGCCGGCTGCGGATGAACCCGAAACGGTGCGTGCTGTAGACGCCGCCACCATCGGAGATCACCGACCGGACCAGCTCGGTGTCCACGGCGTTGGGTACGTGTCGCCACCGCAACCGCCGCAGCACCCCGCCCCGGACCAGCATCGTCGCCCCGGGCAGGTGGGTGGCCCAGCGCTCCTGGCGGTCCAGACCGCCGTGGACCGTGATGTCCTGCTGTTCGAGGTAGACGGCGTTGGCCCAGCGCCCGACGATGTCGGCGCCGCTGTACCGCAGGGCGACGACCAGGTCGGAGAGGTGACCGCGTCCGTAGTGGTCGTCGTCGTCCATCTTCGCCACGAGCGATCCGCTCGCTCGGTCGAGCCCGGCATCCAGCGCGGCACCCAGCGGCCGGTCGGCCGGTACCTCGACGGTCGTCAGCGGATGCCGTCCGGCTTCGAGGCTGCGGTCGTCGGGTCGGGGGATCCCGTGCAGCACGAGCACGACCTCGACGTCCGGGTGATCCTGTCCGCCGATCTGCCCGAGCGCGTGGGCCAGGTGTGCGGAGCGGCGCGTGCTCAGCAGCACCGAGATGCGCGGGGGCGGCGCGGTGTCGAGGCCGCAGCGCTCCAGGATGAGATCGACGTGCGCCTCCCGGGCATGGTGTCGGTGCAGGTGTCGGCGGACGCGGACCGACGTCCGCTCCCAGCGCTCCGGTTCGCAGAGCTGCCGAGCCCTCTCGGCGATGTCCGACGGGGGCAGGATGATCTCGTCGGCGATCGGCCCGAGCAGCCGTCGCAGACGGCTGCCGAGCGGACCGTCATCGGACACGACGACGGGTGTGCCGCGCGCCAGCCAGCTGACGATTCGGTCGGTCAGGTCGGCGTCCGGTGCCGCCGGATCGACGAGCAGCACCGTCCCGCGGTCGGCCTCCCGGTCCAGGGGCGGGCCTGTGGCCAGAGTCAGGACCCGGCCGTCGGGCGCGGGGGGGAGCCCGACCGGGCTGTGGCCCTGGCTGTCGAACCACACCACCTCGTCGTCGGGCGCGAGCACAGCCAGTCGATCGCGCGCGATCCCGGCCGCCAGGACCGGCTCGAGCATCGCCGGCGGGCAGTAGACGGCGGCCGAGGTGCCCGCTACCAGTGACCGCAGCTCCGGGGCCTCCCACCCGGCCGCCGCATCCAGCAGGAGGAGCTCCGGTCGGTCACGGCGCAGCACCGTACGCCACGTCGTCGGTGTCAGACGGGTGCCCGGGATCACCCCGCGGGTGACCGGATCGGCGCTCAGGTGCCCGACCCTGAGGTGGGGGTAGCGCGGTCGCTGCGGGACCTCGGGCCCGGGGAGGTCGAGGGCCGCCGCGCCGGATGGCCCGAGCAACTCCTTGGCGGCCCGGGGCCCGTGCGAGAGGCCCTGCCCGAGCGCCAGCGCCAGCCGTACACTACGGCGCTGCGTCAGGCGGGCAGCCGCGTACGCGGCGCGGCCCGCAGCACGCTCGTCGTCGTGGGCGGTGGTCACGATGGGCTCCCGCCGGTATCGGCGTCACGTCGCAGCGGCACGGCAACACTATCCTCGCTTGACCTGCATCCCGTGACCTCCACCTGCCCCCGTCTCCGACCGGCTCGCCCGAGGGAGCACCAGCGCCCGTGGCTCAGATGACGGACCTCCCGCCGCACCTACGGCGGCTGGGTGGCACGCCCTCGCTCCGTGACTACCTCGCTGCGATCTGGGGCCGCCGCCACTTCGCGTGGTCCGTGGCCCGTGGCGAGATCCGGACCCAGCACCTCGACACCGCGCTCGGCAACCTGTGGCACCTGATCAACCCGCTGCTGCTGATCGGTGTCTACTACCTCGTCTTCGGTGTCATCCTCGAAACGAATCGAGGGGTGACCAACTTCCTGGCCTTCCTCGGCATCGGCATCTTCACCTTCAACTACACCCAGAAGGCGGTCCTGAGCGGTGGCCGGACCCTGGCGAGCAACGTCGGGCTGATCCGTTCCCTGCAGTTCCCGCGGGCCCTGCTGCCGATGTCGTCGGTGCTCAGGGAGACGATGGCCTTCTCCTCGGCTGCGGTGGTGATGATCGCCGTCGTGCTCATCACGGGTGAGCCGATCACGTGGCGGTGGGTCCTCGTCCTGCCGGCCTTCGCGCTTGCGGCCGTGTTCTCGCTGGGTTTCGCCTTCATCGCCGCAAGGCTCGCGGACAAGTTCCGCGACCTGCTGAACGTGCTGCCGTTCCTGTTCCGTATCGCCTTCTACCTCTCCGGCGTGCTGTACCTGGTGGAGGCGTTCCTCGACGACCCCGTGATCATGCGGATCATGCTCGCCAACCCCTTCTACGTGTACGTCAGCCTGCCGCGCGAGTACCTGATGACCTCCCTCGAGCAGGATGCGATCGGGTGGATGTGGCTCTCGGGCACCGCCTGGGCCGTCGGAGGCCTCATCGTCGGCCTGCTGGTGTTCCGCGGTGGTGAACACGAGTACGGCCGTGGCTGAGGAGTTGACCGACACCGTGGATCCGAGGATCGACACCCATGCGCTGGACGACGCCACGGTCGTGCTCGATGGCGTGCACGTCACCTACCGCGTGTACGAGGACCGTCGTCCGCGGTTGCGTGAGATCGTGGCGCAGCGCGGCCACCGTCCCTCCTACCGCGAGATCAAGGCGGTGCGCGGCGTCGACCTGGTGGCGCGACAGGGCGAGTCGATCGGCTTGATCGGCCACAACGGCTCGGGCAAGTCGACGCTGATGCAGGCTGTCGCCGGGCTGCTCCCGGTCACCGCCGGCGCGGTGTACGCCTCCAGCCAGCCGTCGCTGCTCGGCGTGTCGGCCGCCCTGCAGCCGAACGCGTCGGGTCGGCGCAACATCGTCCTCGGTGGGCTCGCGCTCGGCCTGACCCGTGCGGAGATCGACGAGCGCATGCCCGAGGTCATCCGGTTCACCGGCCTCAAGGACTCGATCGATCTGCCCCTGCGCACCTACTCCTCCGGGATGCGTGCGCGTCTGCACTTCGCCATCGCGACGTCGGTGGAACCGGAGATCCTGCTCATCGACGAGGCGCTCAGCGTCGGCGACGAGTCGTTCCGTCGTCGCAGCGGCCGCCGTATCAACGAACTGCGCCGTCGGGCCGGGACGATCTTCCTGGTCAGCCACAGCATGGAATCGATCATCGACACGTGCAGCCGGTGCATCTGGCTCCACAAGGGGGAGATGCGGGCGGACGGCGACCCCGAGGCGGTCGTCGAGCAGTATCGGGCGAGCATCGAGGAGGAGTAGGCACCCTGGCTGTCTCCCCTTTGCGGGTGCTCGTCGTCACCGTCGTGCACACCCCACTCGATGCGCGGATCCACCACCGGCAGATCCGGGCGATGCGGTTGGCGGGCTGGTCGGTGACCTACGCGGCACCCTTCACGGCGACCGGGACCGACCCGGCCGCGGTCGTCGCGGGCACCGCGGTGCGCGATCTGCCCCGGGCATCAGGGCGGCGGCGCGTCGCCGCCCTCCGGGCCGCGCGGCGGTTGCTCGCCGATGAGGCGGGGGACCACGATCTCGTCCTGCTCCACGATCCCGAGCTCCTCCTGGCGGTCCGAAGCATCGCCAGCCGTCACCCGGTCGTGCTCGACGTCCACGAGGACCTCGCGGCCAGCATCGGTGAACGTGACTACCTGCCCCCCTGGTTGCGGCGTCCGGTGGCCGGCCTCGTGGCGAGGTCGGAGCGGTGGGCCGAGGAGCACGTCGCCTTGTTGCTCGCCGAGACGCGCTACCAGGACCGCTTCCGTCGCTCGCACCCCGTGATCCGTAACCTGCCATGGGTCGACACGGTCGGGGTGTCGGTGGCTGGCGCGCCCCGTGACACCGTGGTCTACCTCGGGCGGCTCTCCCGCGCTCGCGGCGTCGCCGAACTGCTGGAGCTCGGCCGTCGGTTCGCCGCTCAGGGAGGGCCCGTCGTCGAACTGATCGGTGCGGCCGACGCCGACGTCGAGAACGAGCTCCGTGAGGCCGACACCCGCGGGTCGATCCGTTGGGCGGGTTTCGTGCCGAACGACCTGGCGCTCGAGCGCGTCCGCGGCGCTCTGGCAGGTTTGAGCCTGCTGCACGACACGCCGAACTACCGGGTATCGCTCCCGACGAAGCTCCTCGAGTACGCCTCCCTGGGGGTGCCGATCATCACGACCCCGCTGCCCGAGGCCGCGACGATGCTCGATCGGCATGGTGGCGGCATCGTCGTCGGGTTCGGCGACGTCGCGTCGGTGGTGTCGGCGGTGGAGCGGTTGCGCAGCGATATCGCCTATCGTGCGCGGCTGGCGACCGAAGCGCTCGAACTGGCCCGGCAACTGTCCTGGCAGCGTGAATCCGAGAGCTTCCTCGGTGCGTTGCGAGCCGCGGCCTTCGCTCGCTGATCGCGGCACCGCGGCGCCGCCGACCGCTCCTCGCCAGGGGAGCGGGCGCACTAGATTGCCGCAGGGTGCGGCCGGGATGATCGGAGTCGATGCGTGGAGCCAGACCAGTTCGCCAACGGCCAGTGGACGGCTGGCGTGGTCGGCCTCGGCTACGTGGGCCTCCCGCTCGCCGTGACGGCAGCAACGCGTGGGCTGGAGGTGGTCGGTTTCGACATCTCCGCGGACCGGGTCGCCGCGCTCAACGAGGGCCGCTCCCACGTCGGGGACGTCTCCGATGCGGAGCTGGCCTCAGCCGTGGCGAAGGGGGCGCACTTCACCACGCAGGCGGCCGACCTCTCCCGGGCCGACGCGATCTTCATCGCCGTGCCGAGCCCGCTGGGGCGCAACCGTCAGCCCGACATGTCCTACATCGAGTCGGCCGCGCAGACGGTGGCGGAGATCGCGCGCCCTGGACAGCTGATCTCGCTCGAGTCGACGACCTACCCGGGCACCACCGAGG
>CAYXJD010000153.1:0-7756 GCA_964465225.1 uncultured Actinomycetota bacterium | reverse complement strand
CACGAGTTGGAGCAGGTCCTCGAACGGGATCGGGTCGCGCTCTCCGAACTCAACAGTCGCGGTCCCGACGTCCCCGACGAGGAACCGGACACGGGGCCGGACGAGGCAGCGGCCGACCTCGACGAGGCGGTCGAGGTCGCACGTGAGCGCGAACTCGACGCGCGCCTGACCCTGGAACGGACCTCCGAACAGGTCCGGCACCTCGAGGAACAGACGGCGGCGCTGCGGCGTGAGGCCGCGGAGATCGAGACGGCTCTGGCCGAAGCGGCCCGTCGCCGAGAACTGCGCCGGCACGGGATCCAGCGGTGTGGGGAGCTCGCCGTCGTCGCCCGGGCGGCACTGGAACGCGTCGAGGGATCGCTGGCCGCCGCTGCTGCGGAGCGGGATCGGCTGCAGGCCCAGGTGCGGGACGCAGCGGCCACCCTGGCCACCGAGCGCGACGCCGCCACCACCATCCAGCACGAGCTCGCCGAGGTGACCGAGCAGCGCCACGCCGCCGACCTGCGACGTCACGATGTCGCCACCCGCCTGGATCATCTGATCCAGCGGATCCGCACGGAGCTGTCGCTCGGCCCCGAGGAGCTGCGTGCCGAGCACCCCGACGCCACCGGCAGCGATCACGATGCCCTGACCGCCCGGGAGGACGAGCTGGTCCGCAAGATCGGCCTGCTCGGCCGCGTCAACCCGCTGGCGTTGGAGGAGTTCAAGGCGCTCGAGGAACGGCACGCGTTCCTGTCCGATCAGCTCGACGACCTCCGGCGGTCCAAGCGCGACCTCCAGGAGGTCGTGGTCGCGGTCGACGACCGGATCCGCGAGGTGTTCCGCACCGCCTTCGACGACGTCGCCCGGGAGTTCGAGCTGACGTTCACCACCGTGTTCCCTGGCGGCCACGGACGGCTGGTGCTGACCGATCCGGACGACCTGCTGACCACGGGCATCGAGGTGGAGGCCCGGCCCCCGGGCAAGAAGGTCACCCGGTTGTCCCTGCTGTCCGGCGGCGAGCGGTCCCTGACCGTGCTCGCCTTCGTCTTCGCCATCTTCCGGGCCCGTCCCTCGCCGTTCTACGTGCTCGACGAGGTCGATGCCGCCCTCGACGACGTGAACCTGCAACGGCTCCTGAAGATCGTCCGCTCGTTCCGCGGCCACGCCCAGATCATCATGGTCACCCACCAGAAGCGGTCGATGGAGATCGCCGACCTGCTCTACGGCATCACCATGGGGCCGGACGCGGTGACGAAGGTGGTCGCTGAGCGGCTCCGTGCGACCTCGCCCCCCGCTGCTGCGCTCGAGCACCGTGCCAGCGATGCGCCGACCGAGGCCGTGCTGGACGATGCGCCGACCCCCGCCTGACCACGTCGGTGTCCGCCCGGCACCCTGTCCCTGTCCCTCGTCCCTGGCGTCTGGTACCTCGGCGCCCACCCCGGGGTCGCCGCCAGCTGTGAGGACCGCACCACCCTGTAGGAGGTCACCATGACAGTCGTTCCCATCCTGCTGACCGCTCTGGCGGTCTCCGGGGTCCTCGACGCCGATCCGGCGCTGCTCGCCGTGCTCGGCCTGCTGCTGCTCGGCGGCGGGGGAGCGGCGGTCGCACGCGGCGTCCGCCGGTCCCGTGGTGCGGGCCGGGGTGAGAGCGGGGGCGACGGCGGTGGCCGCGCCGGGACCGGACTCCTCGAGCGGGAGCCCGAGGATGCCGGGGCTGGTGACGACCGGGCGGGTGGCGCGGTCACCGAGGAGCTGGAGCTCCCGGAGGTCGAGGTACCGGACACCCCTGCGGAGCTGCTCGAGCGCGAGCGTGTCGAGCCGGAGGTCCCGGCTGAACCGATCACGCTCAGGGAGCGCTTCCGTCGTCGTCTCACGCGGACCCGCAACGTCCTGGGTGCCTCCGTCGTGGAACTGTTCGGTGGCGGTGTCACCGAGGAGGCCTGGGAGGGCCTGGAGGAGGCGCTGATCACCGCTGATGTCGGTGTGACCGCGACGATGGAGATCGTGGAGGAGCTGCGACGCCGTGCCCGCGAGGAGGGCGTGACCGACGGTGATGAGGTGCTCGCGCTACTCCAGGAGGAGCTGCGCACCGCGCTCGGTACCCCCGATCGGTCCCTGGCTCGGGCGACCGACGAGGGTCCCACGGTGTGGCTGGTCACCGGCGTCAACGGGACGGGCAAGACCACCACCATCGGCAAACTGGCGGCGGTGGAGGCGCGAGCTGGCCACAGCGTGACGCTGGCTGCCGCCGACACCTTCCGCGCCGCCGCCGCCGAACAGCTGGGTATCTGGGCCGAGCGCACCGGTGCCCAGCTCGTCCGCAAGGAGGAGGGCGCCGACCCGGCCTCGGTGGCCTACGAGTCGTACGACGCGGCACACGCCAGGGACAGTGACCTGCTGATCGTCGACACCGCCGGTCGGCTGCACAACAAGCGGCAGTTGATGGACGAGCTCGGCAAGGTCAAACGCGTCCTGGAGAAGCAGGCCGGGCCGCTGGAGGAGGTCCTGCTGGTCCTGGACGCGACCACCGGCCAGAACGGCATCGCGCAGGCGAAAGCCTTCCTCGAGGCGGTCGAGGTGACGGGGATCGCCCTGACCAAGCTGGACGGCTCGTCCAAGGGAGGGATCGTGGTCGCGGTGCAGCGCGAGCTCGGTCTGCCGGTCAAGCTCGTCGGGCTCGGCGAGGAGATCGACGACCTGGCCCCCTTCGAGCCGCAGCTGTTCGTGGAGGGACTGTTCTCCGAACTGTGACCGCGTCGCCTGGACGTCACACGCGGTCACCGCCCCCCCGGGCCTCCGGAGGTTGACCGCTACCCTCGCCGGTCACCACCTCGCCGTCCGACCGCACCGATCGACCCCGACCGCCGGAGCCAGACGTGTTCGACACCCTCAGCACCAAACTCGAGGCGGCCCTCGACAAGGTCAAGGGCCGCGGCCGGCTCGACGAGAAGACCGTCGACGCCACGCTGAAGGAGATCCGGCTCGCCCTGCTCGAGGCCGACGTCAACTTCAAGGTCGTCAAGGGGATCCTCGCGCGGCTCCGTGAGCAGCTGGTCGGCGAGGAGGTCGCCAAGGCGCTGAACCCCTCCCAGACCGTGATCAAGGCGGTCGACGCGGAGTTGACCCGGGCGCTCGGCGGGGAGTCGGCGACCCTGGACCTGAAGGGTCCGCCACCGTCGGTCATCGTCCTGGCCGGGCTCCAGGGGTCCGGGAAGACGACCGCCGCCGGCAAGCTGGCCAAGCTGCTGCAGAGCAAGGGCCGCAACCCGATGCTGGTCGCCTGCGATCTCCAGCGTCCGGCGGCGGTCGAGCAGCTCAAGGTCAACGCCAAGCGGGTCGGCGCCCACGTCTACGCCCCGGCGACCTCGGGCGATCCGGTCCCGGTCGCACGCGACGGCATCGTCAAGGCGCGGGAGACGGGCTGTGACACCGTCATCGTGGACACGGCCGGCCGTCTCCACGTCGACGAGGTGCTGCTCGAGCAGGCTGCGGACATCAAGCGCGTCGTCGGGGACCACGGGGGCGTGGTGCGCACCCTGTTCGTGATCGATGCCATGATCGGCCAGGAGGCCGTCAACGTCGCCAAGGCGTTCCAGGACCAGGTCGGCTTCGACGGTGTGATCCTGTCGAAGCTCGACGGTGACGCCCGTGGCGGCGCTGCGCTGTCGGTGCGCGAGGTGACCGGGACACCGATCATGTACGCCTCGGTCGGTGAGGGCATGGAGGACTTCGAGGCCTTCCACCCCGACCGCATGTCCGGCCGCATCCTCGGCATGGGCGACGTCATGTCGTTGATCGAGAAGGCGGAGGCCACCTACACCGAGGAGGAGGCCGACAAGGCCGAGCAGGCCATCCTCTCCGGGGATTTCACCCTCGAGGACTTCCTCGAGCAACTGCAGATGCTCAAGCGCATGGGCCCGCTGCAGGGGCTGCTCGGGATGATGCCGGGCATGAGCAAGCAGCTCAAGGACGTCGACATCGACGACAAGCAGTTCGGTCGGGTCGAGGCGATCATCCGCTCCATGACCCCCAAGGAGCGGCGTGATCCCAAGGGCGTGCTCAACGGTCGTCGGCGCAAGCGCATCGCCGCCGGGTCCGGCACGACCGTGACCGAGGTCAACCGCCTGGTCAAGCAGTTCGCCGAGGTCCAGAAGGTGATGAAGTCGGCGGCGAAGATGTCCGGTCAGCAGGGCGCGAAGCCGAAGGGGGCCCGCGGGGCCAAGGGCCAGGCAGCCGCCATGCGCCAGCTCCAGCAGCAGATGGGTGGCGGCGGACCGGCGGGGATGGGCGGCTTCCAGGGCCTGCAGCCGGCACCCAAACGCAGCAAGCACCGCTGAACCGTCACCGGGCGAGGTCCCGCAGCAGCACGGCCGAGCGGTGCGGTAGCCTTCCCACCAGCACGTCCCGGGGTCCGCCCCCTCGGCGTGCGACCACGTCCAGGACGATCCCCGCCCCACCGGCTGTCCGCCACCACACGCGGACCCCCAGCCCGTGCCGGGTACCGGTCGTCACCACCAGCGGGACGCCAGCGCGCGTGCCCGCACACCGTCAGGAACCAGCATGGCTGTCAAGCTGCGCCTCCGCAGGGAGGGCACCGTCAAGCGTCCCCACTACCGCATCGTCGTCGCGGACGCCCGCTCGCCCCGGGATGGCCGTTTCATCGAGGTGATCGGGCAGTACCACCCCCTCGAGAACCCCTCGCGGATCGAGGTCGACAACGAACGTGCCCTGCACTGGTTGCAGCACGGGGCGCAGCCGACCGATCCGGTGCAGAAGCTCCTCCGCATCTCCGGCGCCTGGGAGGAGTTCAAGCCCGGCGATGCCCCCGAGCGGGACCGCGCGGCCGGCGAGCCGAAGGCGAAGCTCTCCAAGAAGGCGAAGGCCAAGGCCGCCGAGGCCGCCGAGGCCGGAGGTGCCCAGTGAGGTCGGAGGACGTGCTGGAGTTCGTCGCCAAGCAGTTGGTCGATCATCCCGACGACGTCCGCATCGAGGTGGACGAGGAAGATCGTGAGACCGTGCTGGAACTGCACGTCCACGAGGACGACCTCGGCAAGGTGATCGGCAAGCGTGGTCGCACGGCCAAGGCGATCCGCACCCTGGTGAAGGCCGCCGGATCGCTCGATGACGAGAACGTCACCGTCGAGATCGTCGACTGAGTACCGCGCAGCACCGCGAGGGACACGTGGAGCCTGCTGGTGACGACGACGCCGTGGTGATCGGGCGCGTCGTCAAGGCCCATGGCATCCGTGGCGAGGTCGTGGTCCACCCCCTGTCCGATGTGCCCGGGCGCTTCGACGTCGGTACCGAGGTGACGGTGGGCGACACGCCGCGCGTCATCACCGGCAGCCGTGCTCACCAGGGACGGCTGCTGCTGGCGTTGGAAGGCGTGGCCGATCGCAACGCAGCGGAAGGTCTCCGCGGACGTGAGGTCCGGGGTCCGGGCATCGAGGTCGAGGACAGCGAGACCTACTTCGCCCACGAGCTGGTGGGCATGGCCGTCCGCCACGTCGACGGCCGGGAGCTGGGATCGGTGTCGGCGTTGATCGAGTTGCCGGAGGCCGCTGGGTACGACCTCCTCGAGGTGCTGCGTGACGGCACCACCTGGCTGTTGCCGGCTGCCGAGGAGTTCGTCGAGGTGATCGAGGACGACGGCGTGCCCGTGCTCGTGGTCGATCCGCCTGACGGCCTGCTCGACGGCGAGCCGGAGGTGGCGCGGCCCGACGGTCCCGACGACCCGGAAGCGGGGTGAGCCACATGCGTCTGGACGTCCTCACGATCTTCCCCGGGTGGTTCGACGGTCCCCTGAGCACCTCGCTGCTGGGCCGCGCGATCGCCGATGGTGTCCTGGACGTGCGTGTCCACGACCTCAGGGACTGGGCCACGGACCGGCACCGCAGCGTCGACGACGCCCCGTACGGCGGCGGCGCGGGCATGGTGATGCGCGCCGACGTGTGGATCGACGCCAGTGAGGCGGTCTGGAACGACCTGGACGCCGAGGTGACCCGGGGTCGCGCGGGGCGCGGTCAGGTCCCGACCGAGGCGTTCGCTGCCGGTGGGACACGTCCTCGCACCGTGCTCCTGACGCCGCGAGGCCGTCCGCTGACCCAGGCGCTCGCTGCCGAGCTGGCGGCCGAGGACCGACTGGTGCTGCTCTGCGGCCGCTACGAGGGCATCGACGAACGGGTCCACGACCTGGTCGCCACCGACGAGGTGTCCGTCGGGGACTACGTGCTGTTCGGCGGCGAGGTCGCAGCGGCGGTGCTGATCGAGGCGGTCACCCGGCTGGTCCCGGGGGTCGTGGGCAACGAGGCGTCCCCGGCGGATGAGTCCTTCACCTCCGGGGTCCTCGAGTACCCCCACTACACCCGTCCTGCCGAGGTCCGCGGGCACCGGGTCCCCGACGTCCTGACCTCGGGCGACCACGGTGCGGTCGGGCGATGGCGCGATGAGCGCTCGCTCGAACTGACCCGGGCGCGCCGGCCGGATCTGCTCGGTGGCGTGGCCGGCACCGGCGCCGGGGCGTCCAGCGCCGAGGTGGAGGGCCTCGACGGCTCTGGCGAGCGCGAGGGCCGTCGCGCCGAGGACCGTTGAGCGCGGCCAGGCGTGGCGTGCGGGCGGTGCGCAGGTTGACCAGCCTCCTGCGTGGGCCGTATCCTCAGCGCTCGCCATGTGGCGGGTCGTGCGCCGGCGCGCTCGATCCGGTCCCAGCCCGGTCGTCCCGACGACAGCAGGCCGGGCACCGTGTCCGTCCCTCTCGATGCGCCGCGCGATCGAAGCTGCCTGTTCGGCACGCCTGCCCCGACCGTGCCATGTCCCCCCGAACACCCCCCGTTCCCTCCCCGACGCCCCGAAGGCAGCCCGATGAACAAGGTCGACATCGTCGAGCAGTCGCGTCTACGCGACGACATCCCGGACTTCCGTCCCGGCGACACCGTCAAGGTCAACGTCCGGGTCGTCGAGGGGACACGCTCGCGTATCCAGGTCTTCGAAGGCGTGGTGATCGCCCGCAAGGGCGGCGGGCTCCGGGAGACCTTCACGGTGCGCAAGATCAGCTTCGGTGTCGGCGTCGAGCGGACCTTCCCGGTGCACAGCCCCGTCATCGAGTCGATCGAGGTCGCCCGTCGCGGCAAGGTGCGGCGAGCGAAGCTGTACTACCTGCGCGACCGCGTCGGCAAGGCGGCGCGCATCAAGGAGAAGCGCGACCTGGCTGGCTGAGGCCGCCGGTCTCCCTGCGCGCCTTGACCGGGCGACGACCCGCCGGTCGTGGTCCCGGTCCCCGAGAGGTGGGTGTCATGTCAGACCGCCGCACCGATCGTGGCACCGGTGCCGGACGTGGGGAGTCCTTGTTCGGATCGGCACCGTGGACGGCGCGCTCGCCCGGTTCCTCCGCGCCACACGAGGCGGACGACGACGCCGCGGGCCGCGAGGAAGCCGAGGAGGCGCATCCCGTGCCACCGCCGGGCGTGGCGCCGCCTGGGCCGCCCGGCATGGCGCCACCCCCTGATCTGGCCCCGCCGCCCGGCGTGGTGCCACCCCCTGGTCTGGCCCCGCCGCCCGGCGTGGTGCCACCCACCGGCGCGGTCCCTCCGTCGGGTCCGGCACCCGCGTCGGGTGCGACACCCGGGTCGGGTGCGACACCCGGGTCACCTTCCGGGCCTGCCGCCGAGCCGCCTGGTGTCGCACCGAGCGCGCCGGCGCCCCGATCACCGGCAGCGTCGTCGCGGTCCTCCTCGGGGTCCTTCCTCAGGGAACTCCCGGTGCTGCTGGTCATCGC
>CAYXJD010000152.1:0-7767 GCA_964465225.1 uncultured Actinomycetota bacterium | reverse complement strand
CGAGACCGCGACCGGCCAGCATCGTCGCTGCCTCGCGCGCGAGCAGGGCCCGATCGATCTTGGACTGGTGACGGATGTCGACCGGGAGCTCCGGGGCCACCAGGACCGCGGCGACATCGACGGTGGGCACCGCCGCCCGGACCCGGTCGATCAGGGTCGCTGGCGCCAACTGCCAGCTGGTGGGGGCCGGATCGGTCGCGACCACCACGACCACGTGCTGGGTCCCCGGTGGCCCCACCCCGACCGCTGCCGCGAGTTCGATGTGCTCGATCGTCTCGACCCGCTGCTCGATACCGACCGGGGTGATCGCCCCGGCGGCCGTCGTGATCAGGTGGGCCAGCCGCCCCTCGATCCAGATCCGGCCCTGCGCATCGAGGTGGCCGACGTCCCCGGAGCGGTGCCAGCCGAGGTCGCGCGAGGAGGTCAGCTCCGTCAGCGCCAGCCGGTCGTAGCGGTCCTTGACGTGGGGGGCGGCGACGCACACCTCGCCCGTGACCTCGGGTGTGCGGGTCAGGGTCCCGGTCGCGGTGCCGTCGGCGCCCAGCGGGCTGATGGCGACCTCGACCCCGGGGACCGGGTGACCGACGCAGACGCCGTTGCCGGGGCCGACCGCTTCGATCGTGGCGAGGTCGATATCGGCCACCGGCAGACACTCCGTCATGCCGTAGGGGGTGTGCGCGGCCGCGTTGGGGACCACCGCCGCCAGACGGCGCAGCAGCGAGGCCGGCACCGGGGCGCCGGCCGAGAGCAGGGTGCGTACGCCCGCGAGCGCGCTGTGGTGTTCGGCACGCAGCGCCACGTCGGTGCGGGCCACGTTGGCCAGCGCGGCCGGCGAGGCGAAGACCAGCGTCGCCCCGACCGCGGCCACCGCATCGGCCAGCGAGGTGGCGGTCAGCGAGGCCGGAGCGGTCACGTCCATGTCCGGGACCATCGAGGTGATCCCGAGCGCCGGGCCGTACAGGGCGAAGGGGGCGAAGGCCGCCACCAGCCGGTCCTCGTCGGTGATCGCGTAGGTGCGTCGCAGCGCGTCGCGTTGGGCCTCGAGCTGCCGGTGGCGGTAGACGACCCCCTTGGCCGGGCCGGTCGAGCCGGAGGTGAAGGCGATCGCCGCCTCGGCATCGGCGGATGGCGGCGGTGGGAGGACCGCGTCGGGCTCGCCGCCCAGCCGGGGGTCCGGGCCGGTGCCGGCCAGGTCCTGACCGTGGAGCAGTGGGCCGGGCCCGCGGGCGACGAGCCGTCGACCCTGCTCGAGCAGTTGGTCGAGCGACGCCTCGACACCGGCGCTGCGCCGCAGCGCCCGCGATGGGGCGCCGGCGGCGATGCGGCGGCCGGGCCAGCGCAGCGCCGCAGCGGCCGCCAGTGCCCGGGGGATCCCGACCAGGTGCGACGGGTCCGCGCTGCGCAGGGCGCGACTCAGTCCCTTCGCCCCGAGCCCAGCATCGGCCACCACCACCACGGCCCCGAGCCGCCAGCACGCGTACAGCAGCGTGGCCAACTCCCGCCCTGGCGGCACCAGCGACGCGACCCGGTCCCCGGGGTGCACCCCGTTGGCGTGCAGGCCGGCGGCCAGGGCGTGCACGTCGTCGGCCAGGGCGGCGAAGGTGAGCCGGCGCACCTGGGTCGGTCCGGTCCCCTCGGCCACCGGCTCGACGATCGCGTCCGTGGCGCCGCGGGCCGGATCGGCCAACGCGGCCCACAGCGGCATGCGCGGCCGCCCGTCCTCCGCGGTGGTGGTCTCCTCCGCGCTGGCGGTTTGCTCCGCGGTGGCGGTCTCCTCCGCGCTGGCGGTTTCCTCCGCGGCTGTACTCCCCAGTGCGGTCGCGGCGGCCTCGGCTTGGGCCCGGTCAACGCCGACACGGGCCGGCACCCACCGGCGCAGCGCGGCGGCCAGGTCGATGTCCTCGGGGGTGAGGTGGCCGGCGTCCTCGACGCGGTGGACGTCGGCGTGGGGGAGCCGGGCCTCCAGATCGTGCCGGTACCGCTCGGAGAACACCGGGTCACGCGAGCCCCACAGCAGCAGGGCGGGCACCTCCCCGAGCGTTTCGAGCCCGTCGGCGATCGCGCCGAGGGTCGCTGTGGTGGGGTGTCCGTCCTCCAGCGGGATGTCGCGGACGAACCCACCGATCGCCGCCCGCCGCTCAGCACTGGCGTACGGGGCAGCGTAGGCGTCGCGCACGGCTGCGGGCAGTCGCGGCCGGGCCAGCGCCGTCGCGCCGCGCAGGAAGGTCGGTGTGCGGACCGTGACGCCCTCGAGCATCGCCGGGAGGCGGGCGCTGCGGATCAGGCCCGGTGCCGGCGCGTCCTCGGGCTGGTGGACCGCGGTGTTGGTGAGCACCATCCCCGCCAGCTGCTCGCGGTGGGCCAGCGCCCAGCCGAGCGCGATCGGCCCACCCCAGTCGTGGGCGAGCAGGACGACGGGTCCGTCCAGCTCGAGCGCCGCCGTCAGCCGTCCGAGGTCGTCGATCCTGCGCGCCAGCGGACGCTGTGTGCCCGTGCGCTGCGAGTACCCCATGTCGAGGTGGTCGGCGGCGAGCACCCGCCAGCCGGTCGGAGGCGCCGCCAGCACCTGACGGAAGGCGTAGGACCAGGTCGGGTTGCCGTGGACGCACAGGATCGTGCCGCGCGTGACGTCGGTGGGGTCGGTGCCGGTGTCCAGCACGTGCCGGGTGCCCGTATCCAGCACGTGCCACGTCCGCTGCTCGCCGTCGGCATCGGCCGTGGTCACCAGGCGGGACCAGCCGGGGTCCAGACCCGGCAGCCCCGGTGGGGGCAGGGTGGCCGCGATCACCACAGGATCTCGCTGGCCAGGGTGTTGATGCCGGAGCCGATGCCACCGATGATCACCGTGTCACCGGCACGGATGTGCTCCTGGTGCCGGGCGAGGGTGGTCGGGATCGATGCCGGACCGATGTTGCCGAGGTAGGGGAAGGTCAACGGCACCCGCTCCGGGTCGATGCCGATCTGCTTGCACATCAGCTGGGTGTGCACCGAGGAGATCTGGTGCAGGATGTAGTGCTCGGCGTTGACCCAGTCCCAGCCGTTGTCGCGGGCGGTGATCCAGGTGGCGTCCGCGACCTCCAGCCCGGCCTCCAACAGCGCCTTGGTGTCGGTGCGCATGTGGTCGATCGTGCCGATGCACAGGTCGTTGAAGCCGGTCCCCGCGCGGGACTCACCGCCGACCAACCGGTGGCCTTCGGGGTGGTCCTCGCTCGCGCCCATGACCATCGCGGCCCCACCGGAGCCCAGCGTCAGGGAGGCGAACTCGGCGAAGACGTCGGCGACCGTGGTCTCCTCGCCGGCGAGCCGGGCCAGGGTGGTCTCCTGCAGTTCGCGGCTGCCCTCACCGTCGACGATCAGCGCGTAGCGGATCTGCCCGGTATCGATCATCGTGGCCGCCAGGTGCATCGCGTTGACGAAACCGAGACAGGCGTTGGCGAGGTCGAAGTTCAGGCAGGCGCTCGACAGCCCCAGCTGGCGGTGCACGTCCACCGCCGCGGAGGGCTCCAGGTGCGCGCGGCACACGGAGGTGTCGATCAGCAACCCGATCTGTGAGCGGTCGATGCCGGACGACGCGATGGCACGCTCACCGGCCATGGCGGCGGCGTCCGCGTAGGTCACGTCCTCGGGCCACCAGCGTCGCTCGATGATGCCCGCGACCTCCTCGAGGAGCCCGGCGCGCAGGCCCAGCCGCTCGTAGGTCGCCGAGAGCGCCTCGTCGAACTGCGACGAGGGCACCACGATGGGGGCCTCGACCGCTTCGACGGACAGGATGGCGGCACCCTGGTGACGGAAGGTGGTGTTGCCCTGCATGGGAACCTCGCACGACGGAGCGGTCAGGACATGATCCGGGGCCGCGGGGCCCCTGGACGCCTTCAGACGTGAGCACCGAGGGTATGGCTCCGTCGCCGGTCGCGGTGCGCGCGGTGCGGCCAGCGGCCGGCGTGACGGTGCCACGGTGTGGCGTGACGGCGTGACGGCGTGACGGCCGGACGGCGGCCCGTCACCGAGGTGGTCCGGGTCGGGGTCGCTCACCGTCCCGCACGGTCCCCTGCGCGACGCCAGGCGCTGAACGAGGCTGCGGAGCCGCCGTGCGGTCGGCGCAGCCAGGGCCAGGGGTGCAGCGCCGCGAGGTCGAGAGCCGCCGAGCGGCGGTGCCAGCCCGGGACCGGTGCGAAGGTGGTCGCCAGCGCCCGGCCTGCCAGGACCTCGACGGGGGCGCCGCGTACCAGGTGCACCTCACGACGCTCGGCGAGGTCGGCGAGCGTCTCCACGAGGAACACCAGCCGCTTGCCGGACAGCCGTAGCCGCGCCAGCAGCGGCGCGTCGAAGACGAACACCGCGGGCAGCTCCGGGTGGGCGGCCAGGGCGGGATCATCGTCGCCGAGCGACTCCGCGGTCAGCCAGACGAGCTCCGGGGCACCGTGGACCACCGGCTGCTGTGGCCCGGCCGTCACCTCCACCTCGCCGTCGGCCCGCAGCCGGGGCGGCTCCTCGGTGTCGGTCAACGCAGGGTCCGCAGGCCAGTCCTCGATCGGACAGCGCGCCTGGAGAGGGCAGGTGTCGCAGCGCCCCGGTGCCCGCTTCTCGACCTGGTAGCGGGAGAAGCCGTAGGGGCGACCGGTCCCGGTCCCGACCGTCCACTGCCAGCCGGTGCGGTTGGCGGCCCGGGAGCCGTCGAGCAGGTGCCGGAAGAACACGTCCTCGCCGTCGCGCCAGTCGACCCCGGCGCGCACCGCCCAGTGGGAGGCCAGCCACATCCGGGTCTGGTTGACCAGGTAGCCGTCGGTCGTGAGCTCCTCGGTCGCTGCATCCAGACAGGCCATCCGCCGATCCCACACCTGCTCGGGCGTGCCGACGCCGAGGCGGTCCCCGGCCAGCTTCCGTCGCAGGCCATCCCCGAGATCGGGCCCGAGCCGGGCGTAGAGGTGGCGGGAGTACTCCTGCCAGAGCAGCTCGTCGCGGAACCGGTCACGGTCCCTGCCCGGAGCATCGGCGGCCACCTCCCACAGCAGCGGCAGCGGGAGCAGGCCGTGCCGGACGTAGGGGGAGAGGGCGGTGGCGCCGCGGCGGTCCTCGGGCCACACCTCGTTGCGGCGGGCGGCGTAGCCGGTGAGCTCCAGCGCGGCCAGCGCCCCGTCAGCGGCCACCTGGCCACCCCGGAAGCGGGGGCTGGCGACCACCTCGCCGTCCACGAGGTCGCCGAGGTGACGGGTGACGAACGCCGCCGCTCCCGCGACGTCGTGGGCCGGTGGCCGGGGCAGTCGGCCGGACAGCGGTGGGTCGGTGGGCGAGGTCATGTCCGCTGTTCGGGCCGCGGCGCTGCCCCGGACCGATGCCCTAGCGTGCGGGGAGCAGCGATGGACGCACACGGCGGGTAGGGCGGCGATGGCGCGCGGCGGGACGTTTCCGGCGATCGGTACCGGTGGGCTGCTGCTGGCGGCAGTGCTTGTGCGCGCCGGGCGGCACCTCGGTGCTACGCCGAGCGAGGTGGCCTCCCGGCTGCCGGGTGACGGGTTCGATCCCGCGGCGACGGCGGTGACCACGCGCGCAATCGAGATCGCGGCACCGCCGGGCGAGGTGTGGCCGTGGTTGGTCCAGATGGGCTACCACCGGGGCGGCTGGTACGCGATCGATGCCCTCGAGCGGCTGATCGGGGCCGGGGACTTCCTCACCGGCACCTCGGCGACACGGATCGTGCCGGAGCTGCAGGACCTGGCCGTCGGTGACCGGATCGCGCTGAACGAGCGGGCTCACCTGGTGGTCGCGCACCTGGACGCCCCCCGATCGCTGGTGCTGGTCCTGCCCGGGGGCCCGCTGGCGTGGGTGTGGTCGTTCAACCTCCACGGGTCGCTCGACCCAGGGACGCACACGCGCCTGATCGTGCGCTGCCGCACCGGGGCGCGGGCGGGGTGGATGCGCCCGCTGCTCCCGCTGCTCGAGGCCGGGCACCTGGTGATGGAACTCGTGCAGCTGCGGCGGCTGCGCGACCGTGTGGAAGACGCCAGCTCGGCTGCTACGGTGTGAGTGAGCGTTCACTAACGGCGCCGACGGCCCCGACCGCGGCAGCCTGGACGGGCGACGAGGAGAGCGTTGTGGGCAGGGACGAGCAGGCGTTGATCGAGGAGCGGATCGAGGCGCTGTTCGCCTCCCATCCGCCGGCCGAGACGGATGAGCGCACCTTCTGGGGTGCCCAGTTCGATGCCGGTCTGGCCTGGGTCCAGTTCCCGGAAGGCCTCGGTGGCTCCGGGGTGAGCCCACGCTGGCAGGCCGTGGTCGATCAGCGCATCAACGATGCCGGTGGGTCGACCCGCAACCGCGTGAACAACGTGATCGGCATCGGCATGGGTGCCGCCACGATCGTGGCCCACGGCAGCCAGGAGCACCAACAGCGGTTCCTGCGCCCGATGTTCACCACGGAGGAGATCTGGTGTCAGATGTTCTCCGAGCCCGGTGCCGGCTCGGACGTCGCCGCGCTGGCGACCTCGGCGGTGCGCGAGGACGACCACTGGATCGTCAACGGGCAGAAGGTGTGGACCACCCTCGGCCACCTCGCCAGGTGGGGGTTGCTCGTCACGCGCACCGACCCCGACCAGCCCAAGCACGCCGGGATGACCTACTTCATCGTGGACATGGAGACCGAGGGCGTCGACGTCCGCCCGCTCTACCAGATCACCGGTGAGGCGGAGTTCAACGAGGTCTACTTCACCGACGTGGTCATCGACGACGACCGCAGGCTCGGCGAGGTGGGCCAGGGCTGGACGGTGGCGATGACCACCTTGATGAACGAGCGGGTGGCGATCGGCGGCACCGTCCAACCCCGTGAGTCGGGGGCGATCGGCGAGGCCGTCCACGTCTGGCGGGAGCGGCACGGCGACGACGGCGATCCGGTCACCCGCGACCAGCTGCTGCAGCTGTGGACCGAGGTCGAGGCGATGCGGCTGACCACCGTCCGTGCCAAGGAGGCCGCCACCTCGGGCACACCGGGCCCGGAGGGCTCCACCGCCAAGCTCCAGTGGGCCGAGCTCAACAAGCGCATCACGAGTTTCACGGTGGACCTGCTCGGGCTGGAGGGGCTGACCTACCCGGGCGGCTACCGCTTCATCCGTCCCGAGGGCAGCGCGGACGTGGCCGGGGCGCCCCAAAAGCGGTTCCTCAGGGCCCGGGCGAACTCGATCGAGGGCGGCACGAGCGAGATCATGAAGAACATCCTCGGCGAGCGGGTGCTGGGCCTGCCCGGCGAACCGCGCGTCGACAAGGACCAGCCGTGGCGCGAGGTGCCCCGCGGCTGACCGGCCCACCCGCCGCGATCGCCGCCCCGCCGACCGTCACCGACCACGGCCGCTCCCCGGAGCCGAGCCCGAAGGACCAGCCATGAGCGTCAGCGCCGCACCCCCGCCCTCCCTCAGCTACGTCCTGACCGACGAGCAACGGCAGCTGCAGGAGATGGCCCGTGACCTGATGACCGAGCGCGCCAGCTCCGAACGCGTGCGCGAGGTCATGCTGGCCGAGGCACCCGGTTACGACGAGCAGCTGTGGCAGGAGCTGGCGGGCTACGGCCTGCTCGGCCTGACGATCCCGGAGTCCGACGGCGGCGCCGGTGCCAGCTTCGCGGAGCTCGCCGTCGTGCTGGAGGAGGCGGGTCGTCGCCTGGCACCCGTGCCGCTGCTGTCCTCGGCGGTGCTCGGCACCGAGGCCGTCCTCGGCGGGGCCGACGAGGCGCAACGGGCGAAGCTCCTGCCCGGGGTCGCAGCCGGCACCACCCGCTTG
>CAYXJD010000151.1:3357-7819 GCA_964465225.1 uncultured Actinomycetota bacterium | reverse complement strand
GTGGTGGTCCGGCGGTCCGTGACGTGCGGAAACTGGGCTGTGGCCCAGTTCCGGGGAGGGGGACGCGCCTCGGGGCGGTGGGGCAGCGGAGACTGTCTAGCGGTACTCCGGGTTGGGGGCGTCGAAGCGGCAGCCGGCATCCCACTTCGTGCGCTGGTTGCCGTGCGCCGGGAAGCCGCCGGTGTCCTTCAGCCACCTCGCCGTGTGCAGCAGGTTCCAGGTCATGAAGGTGGTGTTGCGGTTGGTGAAGTCGTTCTCCGGTCCCCCTGAGCCCTCGTCGGCGTAGGACGGGCCGGGGCCTGCCTCGCCGAGCCATGCCGCGTCGGCCTGCGGCGGGATGACGTAGCCGAGATGCTGGAGGCTGTAGAGCAGGTTCATCGCGCAGTGCTTGGCGCCGTCCTCGTTGCCGGTGACGATCACCCCGCCCGTGCGGCCGTAGTAGGCGTACTGCCCGTCCGCGTTCAGCTGCCCCGAGTTGCCGTACAGCCGCTCGACGACCCGGGTCGCCACGCTCGACTTCTCGCCGAGCCAGATCGGCGTCATCAGCACCAGGATGTCGGCGGCCATCACCCGCTCGAACAGCTGCGGCCACTCGTCGCTGTCGGCGCCGTGCTCGGTCATGTCGGGGTAGACGCCGGGGGCGATGTCGTGGTCGACGGCCCGGATCTGGTCGACGGTCACGCCGAGCGTCTCCAGCAGCGCGATCGAACGGTCCGCCAGGGCCTGCGTGTGCGAGAGCTCCGGCGAGCGCTTGAGCGTGCAGTTGACGAACAGCGCCGTCAGGTCGTCGTAGGAGGCGGGAGCGTCCTCGCACAGCGCGCGGTCGCGATCGGTCAGGCCAGTCGGCATCGAGGTGTCCTTGGACGTCAGGGCGGGCGCGCACGATGCGCCGGGTTGCCGTCGTCGTCAACACGCGAGGTGTCCGAGGTCATCCGTCGGTGGGCTCGCGGGTCATCCTCGGTGGACGAGGTCGGGGTCAGCCGTCGACCCGGGGTCCCAGCGTGAGGTCACGAACCGAGGCCGGTCTCCTGCAGCCAGTCGGCCGGATCGACCGCCTGGCCGTGCTCGCGGACCTCGAGGTGGAGGTGCGGGCCGGTCACGGTCCCGGTCATCCCCACCGTGCCCAGCTGCTGCCCCGCGACGAGGCGATCGCCGCGGGCCACGTCGATACGGTCGAGGTGGGCGTAGCGGGTGAGCAGCCCCTCGCCGTGCTCGATGTCCACCGTCAGCCCGTACCCGCCCCGGCTACCGGCCGCTACCACACGTCCAGCTGCCGCGGCCGCCACCGGAGTGCCGATCGGGGCCGCCAGATCCAGCCCGGTGTGCATCCGGACGTCGCCGTGGACCGGGTGGCGGCGCATCCCGAACCGCGAGGAGACCCGGTGCGCCGCCGTCACGGGTGACCGCAGGTGGTCGGCGCGCTCGAGCAGGGATCGCTCGAACGCGAGCGAATCTGCCAGCTTCGTCCGCTCGGCGAGGAGCTCCTGGAGACGGTCCTGCAGCCGGTCCCGTGCCGGTGCCACCTCGGTGTCGAGTTCGTGGCGGGGAACTCCGGCCGACTGCTCGGCCTCCTCGCGCTGCAGGTGCAGGGTCGTGAACAGCCGGGAGCTTCGCACGGCGTAACGCAGCCGCAGATGCCCCGCGGGGGGTGTCGTCGGCGAGGACGTCCGTAGCGACGCCGAGGTGGCGGCGGGTGCCGCGCCGTCGGCGACCGCGACGTCGACCGCGACGTCCCCGGTGACGTCCTCGGTGACGTCGACCGCGACGTCGACGGTGCTGGCCTCCTCGGGCCACGTGACGCCCCGCTCCGGATCCGGCACGAGCACGCCGGAGCGCACCGCCAGGGCGTCCAGAGCCCCGTCGACCTGCTCGACGGTCGTGCGCCGGTGCGACAGGTCGAGGTGGGTCCGGTGGAGTGCCTTCGTGGCTGCGAACCGTTCAGTGAGCCGTTCGACCTGGCTGTTGGCACGTTCGAGACGGCGGCGCACCTCGGCTTCGCGGTCGTCGAGGACGGCGAAGGCCTCGGCGAGTTCGGCGAGTTCGTCGTCGACCACAGCGATCCGTCCCGCCAACCCCTCGAGGTCCTGGGCCGGGTCGGCGACGGCGATCTCGTCCATCCCGATCGCCACGGCCGCGATGGCCAGCAGGACCGCCAGAGCCCGGCTCACCGCGACCGGAGCCGGGAGCTGTCTGTGGGGTCGGGTGGCGCTCACGCGGGATGCGGGTCCTGGTGTTCGGCGGAACGGGCTCTCGCTGATGCATCGACCGCTGCACCGTCATCTTGAGCCGGCCCGCTGAACGGGCCGGGTGGTGCCGGCCCGCTGAACCTGCCGGGTGGTGCCGGCCCGCTGCACGGGTCGGCCCGGGTCGAGGCGTGCTCCGACCGGGGTAGCCTGGCCGCGTGGAGATCCAGGTACGCGCCTACGCCGAACTCGTGGATCTCGTGGACCAGCCGGAATCAGCGGTGCCGTTCGGTCGGCCGCGGTCCGTCAAGGACCTCCTGTCGTCGATCGGCATCCCGCGCTGCGAGCTCGGGCTCGTCCTGGTGGACGGGGAGGCGGTCACCCTCGACCGTCTGCTGAAGGGCGGAGAGCGCGTCGCCGCCTACCCGCCCTTCCACCAGCTCGCTCTCGACGCGGCCACCTCGCTGTGGCCCGAGCCGCCCGAGCCCCGGCGGTTCGTACTCGACGTGCACCTGGGCACGCTGGCGCGACGGCTGCGGCTGCTGGGGTTCGACAGCTGGTACGGCACGCATGCCGATGACGACGAACTCGCCGCGGTCGCCGAGGCGCAGCAGCGCATCCTGCTCAGCCGCGATCGTCAGCTGCTGATGCGTCGCACCGTGGTGCACGGCTACTGCCCGCGCGCTGATGCTCCCGAGGAGCAGCTTGCGGAGGTCGTGGTGCGCTACGGTCTCGCGGATCGGGCGGTACCGCTGACGCGGTGCGTGCGCTGCAACGGCGAGCTCCGGCCGGTGGACAAGGCCGACGTGCTGGATGAGTTGCCACCGCGGACGCGGCAGTCGTTCGACACCTTCGTGCAGTGCACCTCCTGCCATCAGGTCTACTGGCCGGGTGCGCACAAGCCAGCGATCGGTGAGATCCTGGCCGAGGTCGCCGACCGCCGCTGACGTGGTCCACCGGGCCGATCTGCCGCCGTCGAGGTGGTCTCGCCGCCCGCAACGGCCCGGTCCCGTCGCTCGCGAGCACGTCGAGGTGGCGTCGCTGTCAGCCGGCTCGGCGACGAGGCCTGCGCTTCAGTCGGCGGCGGGGTCCGTCCCCCTGCCTCTGCGCTCCAGTTCGTGTTCGAGTGCGCTCACGCGCTGCTGCAACGACACGACGATGGCGGCGAGCTCGGAGAGGGCCGGCTCATGGTCGGGTGGGTGCGCTGATGGCGCTGCCGAGGCCGCCGCCGGTGGGGCCGGGTCGGTCGAGGTCGCTGCTGGTTCCTGCGTGCTCCCGTCCAGGCGGTGGCGCCAGCGTGCCTGCTTCTCACCGGGGCGTCGCGGCAGTTCCATCGCGAACCCGCGGTCGGCGAGCTCCGTGAGCGCCGCATCCAACGCGGTCACGTCGGGCAGTGGCTGGAGCCGTTGGGTTCGTGTGCGTAGCTCGCCCGGGGTCTGTTCCCCGCGCAGCATCAGGATCGCCAGCACGGCCAAGGGCGCCATCGATGACAGGCCGAGGTGTTCCTCCAACCGGTGGGCGTGCTTCTCGGCGCGTTCCCCGGGTCGGCGGATACGACGGGTCATCCCCCGCTCACGGAGCCGGATCAGCGCAGGGCGTAGCTCCGCGGTGTCGTAACTGACGACCGGCTCCCGGTTGGTCGTCTGGTTGCAGGCGGCCAGGAGTGCCTTCTCGGTCAACGGGTACGCCTGCGGGGTCGCCAGTTGCTTCTCGACGAGCACCCCGAGGATCCGGACCTGCGGCTCGGTCAGCGGTTCGCCACGGACACCCATGCGGCCACCGTAGCGGTGTGTCACGGCGCGATCAGCGGGTCACGGTCCCGCACCGCCGGCACACCCCCTGGCCAACGCGCAGTAGCGGTCGTCGGTGTCGTCGGTCAGGGCCCGGGGGTAGGCCCCGTTCCCGATCCGCCGTGCTGCGCGTCCCGCCTCGGCCTCCGTCTCGAAGGGGCCCTCGACGATGACCCACAGGCCGGGGTTCAGCGAGGGGTACTCGGACGACCACAGCAGGAGCTGGCCGGTGTCGAGGCGGTCGAGGGCCTCATCCTCGGTGAACTCGGCGCCGGACAGCGAGGCCACGATGGCGACCCAAGTGATCCGACCGGCCTCGACGTCGCTGGCGCGGATCGGGTCGTCCTCCTCTGCGGAGGCCGCTTCCTCGTCGCGGTCGGCGTCGGTGCCGGTGTCCGGGCCGGCCTCGTCCGGTGCATCCCCGTCCGCGCTGGCACCGTCGTCCGCGCCGGCGCCCCCGTCCGCGCTGGCACCGTCGTCCGCGCCGGC
>CAYXJD010000151.1:0-3257 GCA_964465225.1 uncultured Actinomycetota bacterium | reverse complement strand
CTGGCACCGTCGTCCGCGCCGGCGCCCCCGTCCGCGCTGGCACCGTCGTCCGCGCTGGCACCGCCCTCGGCGCCAGCGCCATCGCTGGTCGGTGCTGCCGCCTCGAGGTCGGCGACACCGAACACCTCGGGGCGGGCGGTCTGCGAGCCGGTGGTCGCCATGGCGAGGAGCCAGATGACGAGCACGCCGAGCACCAGCCCTGCCAGGATGGCGGCAGCGCGCCGCTGCTCGCGGGGTCGGTAGGAGGTGTGGACGCCCATGGTGTGCCTTCGAAGTGGCCGGAGGTACGGACGGCGAACGACCCTGGAAGCGCCCCGCGCCAACGACACGCGAGAACACCGGGCGGCGATCACCGGGATCACCGGCGGCAGCCGTCCGCAGGTTGCCCCGGCGCGCGCCCGAACGCGAGCACCCGCGACCCAGGTACCGACGGGTCGTCCGCCACGGCCGACGGCAGTAGCAGTCGCTACCGGAGACCGACCGGCGGGCGGCCGCTGTCGACGGCCGGCATCACAGGGTCGCCTCGAACCAGGCTCGCACGAGCTCCAGCAGCCGTTCCGCTGCCCGGCGGTCGCTGACGAGGTGATCCGCGCCGATCAACGGGTGGAACGCCTTCGGCTGACGGGCGGCGGCGAAGATCCGTTCGCCCTCCTCGACCCCGACGACACGGTCGTCGGGGGCGTGGACCACCAGCAGCGGGCGATCGAGCTCGGCCACCGCGCCGCTCTGGTCGAACTCGTCGAGTTCGTCGAGGAACCGTTGCGAGACCGCGATCTGCCGCCCTCCTATCCGCACCCCGACACGGTCACCGGGCAGGTCGTCGGCGTCGGTGAACAGGTGGCGGAGGTGGGTCGGCGTGGACGGCGCGCCGAGGGTGACTACGGAGCGGACGGTGTGTAGACGCGGTGCCGCGAGCAGGCTCGCCGCCCCACCCAGGCTGTGACCGAACAGGCCGCAGGGACCGAAGCCACGTGAGATCAGCGCCGATGCGGCGGCCGTCAGGTCCCGGACGCTGTGGGCCACGGTCGTCTCGTCGAAGGCCCCTTCGCTCTCGCCCAACCCGGTGAAGTCGAAGCGGAGCACGGCGAAGCCGGCTTCCTCGAGCCCCCGGGCCGCCCGGGTCATGGTGTGGATGTCCTTGGAGCAGGTGAAGCAGTGGGCCAGCAGCACGCTGCCGCGAGCCTCCTGGCCCTCGGGTACGTGCAAGACGCCCGAGAGGCTCGCGCCGGTGCTCCCGGGGAACTGCAGATCCTGCGTGCTCACATCTCGCTCCTCGTCCGGGATGCTGTGACGCTACCCAGCGCCCGGGCGGGCTCCGGACGCCCTCCAGGGAAGGGGAAAGGGAAGGGGGAACAGCATCGGCGGTTGGTGTGTTCATCCCACATGACCATCATGACCATCATGACCATCCCGATCGCCCCGTCGCGACGGTGCCGATCATGACCGCTAGCGTCAGGGTCGTGGCCGAGGACCGCACCGATGCACGGTTCCGGGAGCAGGTGCTCCCGGAACTACCGGTGCTCTACCGCGTGGCGCGACGTCTGACGGGCGCCGACGCGGACGCCGAGGACCTCGTCCAGGACACGCTGGTCAAGGCCTACCGCGCCTTCGACCGGTTCGACGGTCGCTACCTGCGGGCGTGGCTGTTGACGATCATGCGCAACCACCATCGCAACCAGCTCCGCAAACGTCGACCGGATCTGCTGGAGGACGAGGTCGCGCAGCGACTTCCCGGCCGCGGCCACGACGCGCGCGTGGACGGGGTCGATGAGCGTGCCTTCCGTGACGACTTCGACCCCGCTGTCCGCGCCGCACTGGCCTCGCTGTCCACCAAACACCGGGCGGTCGTCGCACTCGTCGACCTCGATGGCCTGACCTACCGTGAAGCCGCCGAGGTGCTGGCCGTGCCGGTCGGCACCGTGATGAGTCGCCTGCACCGTGCCCGCGGCAAGGTGCGAGCCCAGTTGGAGGGCCGCCTCGTGGAGGACGTGAACTGATGCGCCGTCGACCGCAGCTCCCGCTGCCACCCGAACCGGACTGTCAGCAGGTCGGCGCTGTGCTCCAGTCCTACCTGGACGGCGAGCTCGGCCCGGATGACGCCGGGATCGTCGCCGCGCACCTCGAGCACTGCCAGCGCTGCGAGATCGAGTCGGCGACCGTCAGCAAGGTCATCAGCGTGATCCGGCGGCAGCGGCCGGATCTCGATCCCGCACCGATCGCTCGGCTCACGGGCTTCATCGACGAACTCGAACGCGAGGGAACCGACACCCGCGAGTGACCGGATGAGCCGACCGGGTGCCCCCGCAGCCCCGGTGCACCTGCCGACCGGCTGCCCCCGCAGCCCCGGTCGCGGACCAGGTGCGTCAGCCGCCGGGGGGCCGGGCTCAGGCGGCGCTGTCGTCGCTGCCGCCCGCGGCATCCGCCACCCGGAAGCCATCGAGGCCGGTGCGGCACAGCTCGGCGGAGAGCTCGGGATCGGCGGGGGCGTCGCAACTGAACGACCACATCGCAGCCGGTTGTTGGTCGGCGATGAACCACTGGCGCACGTAGCGGGCCTCGCCGCCGAACACCTCCGCCGGGACCTCGAAGGCCACGAGCGCGATGTCCCGCCCGTTCCAGGACGTCAGGCCTGACTCGACGACCTCCAGGCCCTGGTCGGCGAACCGTGTCCGGAGGTCCTCCGCCAGTTCCTCGGCATCGAGCTCCAGACCGGGGTCGTCTTCGTTGACGTTGACCTGCCACGAGATGACGGTGCCCGGGACCGAGCTGGTGTCGGCGACCACCGCTCTGACGTTGCTGCGATCGGCGGTCGCTGCCTCGATGGCGGGTAGCCAGAAGTCAGACCAGGCGGTCCCCGCCGTCACCTCAGCCAGCGTCGCGGTCGGCGAGCCGACCGTCCAGACCTCGGCGTCGGTCGGGCTCGCCAGCACGAAGCTGCCGTCACGATCGTCCTCGACGACCTGTGCGTCCCACGCTGGTCCGAGATCGTCGTCGATCGCCGCTGCCTGATCCGCCAGGGTCTCGCCCCCTGCGCTGGTGCAGGCGGCGAGCGTGAGTCCGGTGACGAGGGAGAGCAGGAGCATCCGGGGCATGAGGCCTCGCTGGTCGTGGGTGCAGTGGTGTGGTGTCGTGGTGTCGTGGTGTCGTGGTGTCGTGGTGTCGTGGTGGGGGGAACCCCGGGCGCCGTCGGATCCTTCCACCGAGGCTGCCGTCGGATCCGGCCACGGGTTCAGGCGTTGCGGTCGGGACGCACGGTC
>CAYXJD010000150.1:0-7881 GCA_964465225.1 uncultured Actinomycetota bacterium | reverse complement strand
TGCGCGACCTGGTCGAGGAGCTGCTCGAGCTGTCCCGTCTCGACCGCACCGACGCCACGGCCGACATCGAGGTGTCCGAGGTGGACGTGCACCGGCTCCTGGCCGCCATCGTCGCGCGGCGGCTGCCACAGGCCGAGGTGGTGGTGCCAGCGGAGCTGAGGGTCCGTACCGACCGACGCCGCCTGGAACGGATCGTCGCCAACCTGGTGGACAACGCCCGCGCCCATGGGGCTGGAGCAGGCGGCAGCGGGACGGACCCCAGCGGCACCACCCGTGGAGCGGACGGCGGCAACGCCATCGACAGCGACGACGGCCGGGGCCGGGTGACCGTCACTGCCCGGCGGGAGGCGGCCACGTTGGTCATCGAGGTCGCCGACCGCGGGCCGGGCGTACCCGAGGACCAGCTCGAGCGGATCTTCGACCGCTTCACCAAGGCCGATCTCTCCCGGGGCGGTGGCGGGAGCGGCCTCGGGCTCGCGATCGTGCGCGAGCACGCTCGTCTGCTCGGAGCGGAGGTCACGGCGCGCAACCGCGATGGTGGCGGGCTCGAGGTCCAGGTACGGGTCCCGGTCGAGGTTGTTGCCGATCTGTGACGCGCCGCGGACACCACCATGACCCGCGCGGGGGATGCTGGCACTGGGCGCTCCGACAGCGCCGGATCCAGCACCGAGCGGTCCCCCACCCACCAGCCGGAGGCTCACCATGAAGCGCTTCTCGCTCCCGTTCTTCGTCCTCGCCGTGCTCTCGCTGCTGCTGTTGAGCTGCGGCGGGGAGGTCGTCGACGGTGGTCCCCTCGCCTCCGACGACACCGAAACGGACACCGAAACGGACACCGAGGACCCCGTGCAGGACCCAGCGGACAGCGACCCGGACCCCGAGCCCGCGGACGATCCCGCCGACGACACCTCCGACGACACCTCGGACGAGGCGTCCGACGACACGGCTGGGGACACCGACGACGATGCGTCGGACCCCGAGCCAGGCGACGACAGCGACGGACCTGAGGTCTCGAAGGTCCGCATCTACTTCATCGCCCCCGGAGGTGGCAACGAAGGTCGGGCGGAGCCGTTCCTGGTGTCCATCGAGCGCGAGCTTCCCTCGACACCACAGATCGCCCACGCGACGCTGCGGGCGCTGATCGACGGTCCCTCCGCCGCGGACCGGGACCTCGTCGACGACGTGTCGACCGCCGTGCCGCAGGAGAGCCTCCTGCTCGGCGTCACGATCGAGGACCGCGTCGCCACGGTCGATCTCTCCCGCGAGTTCGAGTCCGGCGGCGGCTCCTTCTCGATGTTCTCCCGCCTGGCCCAGGTCGTCTACACCGTGACGCAGTTCCCGACGGTGGATGCGGTCCGGTTCCAGCTCGACGGCCAACCGGTGACGGTGTTCTCGGGTGAGGGCATCGTGCTGGATGCGCCGGTGTCGCGCGACGATTACCTCGACCTGCTGCCCGGGGTGTTCGTGGACACCCCGCCTGCGGGCGCCGAGGTCAGTTCGCCGCTCAGGATCACCGGCAGGGCGGCCGTCTTCGAAGCCACCTTCCAGTACCGGCTCGAGGCGGCGGACGGCACCGTGCTGACCGAGGGCTTCGCGATGACCGACAACGGCGTCGGCTGGGGCGATCTCGACATCACGATCCGCTTCGACGTCGACAGCCGCCAGGACGGCACGCTCACCGTCTTCGAGTACTCCGCCCGGGACGGCTCGGTCCAGTCCGAGCGGTCCACCCCGCTGACCCTGCTGCCCTGATCCCTGCTCCGCAACCGAGGCCGGTGCGCAACCGCGCCGGCCTCGCCGTCGTCCCATCCTGGGGCAGATGTGCCCCCCGCTACCCGGCCCGAGCACAGGAGTTGCCATGCGACGCACCACCCTCGCGACCTCGCTCGCCACGTTGGCCGTGCTCGCGCTGACCCTGGCCGGCTGCGGCGACGCGATCGATACCAGCGATCCGGACGCGCCCGTCACCTCCTCTCCCGGCGACGACGGCGACCACGCGACGGACGACGACGGCGACAACGCGACGGACGACGACTTCGGTGACGACCTCGACGTCGAAACGGCGATCGAGGACGCTCGTGCCCTGCTCGGGATGCCCGAGGAGGATCTCCCCGAGGACGTGCGGATCGCCCGCCGGGGCGATGAGACCTTCGCCCTGACCGAGGACTACGTGCTGGGCCGCCGTACCGTGGAGCTCGATGACGACGGCGATGGTTACCGGGTCACCTCGGTCGTCGTGGAGCTACCCGACGGACCACGGACCTTCGAGGTCGAGTGACCCCGAGCAGCCACGGGCGACCCCGGGATCGACTCGCGATCGACTCGCGATCGACCCGGGCTCCCTCGTGCTGCTGTGCGCGTTCCGGACGGCCCGCAGTTCAGTCCTTGCAGACGGCGACGAGGTGGTCGACCACCTCGGCGACGGCGACGTCCACCCGCTCGCCGGTGCGGCGATCCTTGACCTCGACGATGCCGTCGGCCAGGCGCTTGCCGACGATCACGATGGTCGGGACCCCGAGCAGCTCGGCGTCCTTGAAGCGCACCCCGGGGCTGAGCTTCGGCCGGTCGTCGAGCAGGACGTCGAGCCCCGCGGCCTCCAGGTCGGTCGCCAGCTGCTCGACCACGGTGGTGGTGTCCTCGCCCTTGCCGGCGTTGACCACGTGGACGTCGGCGGGGGCGATCTGGCGGGGCCAGCACAACCCGAGTTCGTCGACGGTGGTCTCGGCGATCGCCGCGACCGCACGCGACACGCCGATGCCGTAGGAGCCCATGGTCACGGTGACGAGCTTGCCGTGCTGGTCCAGCACCTGGAGACCGAGCGCCTCGGCGTACTTGCGGCCGAGCTGGAAGATGTGGCCGATCTCGATCCCGCGGGCGAGCTCCAGCGGTCCGGAGCCGTCGGGCGCGGGATCGCCGGCCAGGACCTCTGCCGCCTCGACGGTGCCGTCGGGGGTGAAGTCCCGGCCGCAGACCAGGTCGAACGCGTGGTGGCCGTGCTGGTTGGCGCCGGTGACCCAGCGGGTGCCCTCCACGACCCGGGGGTCGACGAGATAGCGGATACCGCTGGCCGAGTCCTCCCCCAGCGCCTGGGGACCGATGTAGCCCTTGACGAGCGCCGGGTGGTCGGCGAAGTCCTCGTCCGTGAAGGGCTCCACCACGGCTGGTTCGACCTGCGCCTGCAGCCGCTTGGTATCGACATCCCGGTCGCCGGGGACCCCGACCACCAGCGGTGTCCGTGGACCCTCCAGGTGTCGGAGCAGCACGACCACGTTCTTGAGCGTGTCACCAGCCTCCCACGCGCGGTCCTCGCGGGGGAAGTGCTCGTTGGCGAAGGCGACCAGGGTCTCGATCGTCGGCGTGTCGGGGGTGTCCTCGACGTGGGCGGCCGGGACGCGGTCATAGGGCAGCGGCGCCGGGACGGGGGTGCGGACCGCCTCGACGTTGGCGGCGTACCCGGCCGGCGAGCGCACGAAGGTGTCCTCACCGACCGGGGTCGGGCACAGGAACTCCTCGGACCGCGACCCCCCCATCGCGCCCGACATGGCGGAGACGATGACGTACTCCAGACCGAGCCGATCGAAGGTGGCGATGTAGGCAGCACGGTGCCGCAGGTAAGAGGCCTCCAGGCCCGCATCGTCCACGTCGAAGGAGTAGGAGTCCTTCATCACGAACTCGCGGGCGCGGAGCAGCCCGGCGCGGGGCCGGGCTTCGTCCCGGTACTTGATCTGGATCTGGTAGAGGCTGAGCGGCAGGTCCTTGTAGGAGGAGTAGAGATCCTTGACCAGCAGCGTGAACATCTCCTCGTGGGTCGGAGCGAGCAGGTGGTCGTTGCCCCGCCGGTCCTTGAGCCGGAACAGCGTCTCCCCGTACTCCTCCCACCGACCGGACAGCTCGTAGGGTTCACGCGGCAGCAGCGCCGGGAAGTGGACCTCCTGGGCCCCCATCCGATCCATCTCCTCGCGGACGATGCGCTCGACGTTGCGGTAGACACGGTGGCCGAGCGGCAGCCAGGTGTGCATCCCCGCCCCGGCCCGACGGATGTAGCCGGCCCGCACCATGGCGGTGTGTCCCGGCAGCTCCGCGTCGGCGGGATCGTCGCGGAGCGTGCGGACGAACATCTCGGACAGTCTCAGGATCACGCGTTCGGCTCCCTGGGTCACCGTGACGGGCGGGGTCGGTCGCGACGGCGCGACCGGTAACTGAGGGGGCAAGCTACCGACCTGCGCCGCCCGGGCGCTGCGGGCACCGATCGAGTGGCCGACGAGCGGTAGCGTTGGGTCGGGCACGCGGTGGCGAGCCGTGCGAGCCTCGCGAGCCCATGGGACGATGGGCGTGGCGTCGTGCGCGCAACGGGTAAGGGAGCAGGGGGAGCAGGTCGATGGTCTGGATCAAGCGTGGCCTCGCCGGCATCGCCGGCCTGCTGGTGCTCGCCCTGCTCGCCACCACGGCCACGGGCGCGATCTTCGCGCGCCGCAGCGTGCCCACCACCGGCGGGGAGCTGGCCCTGCCCGGTCTCGACGCGCCGGTCGAGGTGCTGCGCGACGAGCACGGCGTCCCGACGATCGTCGCGAGCTCGAGCGACGATCTCTTCCGCGCCCAGGGCTTCGTCCACGCGCAGGACCGGTTCTGGGAGATGGACTTCCGCCGTCACGTCACGGCCGGCCGCCTCTCCGAGCTCTTCGGCGAGAGCCAGTTGGACACCGACCGCTTCGTCCGGACCCTCGGCTGGCGACGGGTCGCCGAGGCGGAACTGGAGCTGCTCGCCCCGGAGACGACCCGGATGCTGCAGGCCTACGCCGAGGGGGTCAACGCCTGGACCGAGGGCCGTACCGGCTCACAGCTCTCGCTCGAGCACGCGCTGCTGCCGCTCTCGGGCCCGAGCGGCTACGTCCCCGAACCCTGGACACCGGCGGACTCGGTGGCGTGGTTGAAGGCCATGGCGTGGGACCTCCGCTCGAACCTCGAGGACGAGTTGCTGCGTGCCCGCCTGCTCGGTGCCGACCTCGGCGAGGGCCGAGGCTGGCAGGATCTGTTCCCCGCGTTCCCGGCCGACCGCCACCCGCCGATCCTGCCCGACGGCGGTGAGGTGGTCGATGGCCGCTTCGTCCCGGGCACCGGGCTGGACGACCCCGAGGATGCGCCCGTGGCGAGCCCGGTGAAGGCGCCGGACAGCGCCCTCGACCTGACCGACCCGGCCGTCGACACCGCACTGGCCGCGGCGCAGCACGCGCTGGCGGGCGCACCGATGCTGCTCGGCGATGGCCGCGAGGACGGCATCGGGTCCAACTCGTGGGTGGTCGCGCCGGAGCGCTCCGCCACCGGCTCGGCCCTGCTGGCCAACGACCCCCACCTGGGTCCTGCCCAGCCCTCGCTGTGGTACCAGGTCGGGCTGCGCTGCGAGCCCGTCGGTGACGCGTGTCCCTACCACGTCCTCGGCTACTCCTTCGCCGGCATGCCCGGCATCGTCATCGGCCAGACCGATCGGGTCGCGTGGGGGTTCACCAACCTCGGACCTGACGTCGCCGACCTGGCCATCGAACGCATCGACGGCGACCGGGTGCAGACCGAGGACGGCTGGGAGCCGCTCGAGGTCCTCACCGAGACGATCGGTGTCGCCGGCGGGGACGACGTCGAGCTCAGCATCCGCATCGGTCCGAACGGTCCGCTGTTCTCGGACGTCTCCGGCGCCGGGGCAGAGATCGCCGAGGGACCCCTGGCCACCGGAGACGACAACGCCGCTGCGGCCGAAGACGGCGACGGCGAGGTGGAGCACGCGGTCGCGCTGCGATGGGTGGCCCTCGACCCGGTCGCCACCGCGGACGCCGTGCCGTTGTTCATGCAGGCGCAGGACTGGGACGGCTTCCGGGCCGCCGCCCGTCGCTTCGAGGTCCCCTCGCAGAGCCTGGTCTACGCCGACGTCGACGGCCACATCGGCTACCAGGCCCCTGGCCGGATCCCGGTACGCCGCAGCGGCGACGGCACCCTGCCCCAGCCGGGCTGGACCGGCGAGGCCACCTGGGAACGCTTCCTCGACTTCGAGGAGCTGCCATGGACGTTCGATCCGCCCACCGGCGTGCTGGCGACGGCGAACCAGCCCGTCCTGGCCCCCGGCAGCGAGCCCTTCCTGTCCCGCGACTTCAACATCGGGTACCGGGCGGCGCGCATCACCGAACTGCTCGACGGCCGCGACGACCTCTCGCTCGACGATCTGCTGGCGATCCAGCTCGATGCCCACAACGGCAACGCCGCCAACCTGGTGCCGACCCTGCTCGCCGTACCGGCCGACAGCGGTGATGCGGGCGCGGGGGGCGGCGACGGTGCCGCCGCGGACATCGCCGCGATCCAGGAGGTACTGGCGGCGTGGGACCTGCAGGATGCTGCCGACAGCGCCGGCGCCGCGGCATTCAACGCCACCTGGCGTCACCTGTTGGCAGGGACCTTCCACGACGAACTGCCCGAGTGGGCCTGGCCGAGCGGGACCGGCCGGTGGTGGGAGGTCGTACGGGGCCTGATCGCCCAGCCCGATGCCGCCTGGTGGGACGACCGCAGCACGCCCGAGCGCGAGACCCGCGACCAGGTCCTACGCCGGGCGATGGCCGACGCCCACGCGGAGCTCACCGACCGCTTCTCCCCCGACCCGACCGACTGGCGGTGGGGGGCGATGCACACCCTGACACTGACCCACGCGACGTTCGGCTCCTCGGGGATCGCACCTCTGGAGGCGCTGTTCAACCGCGGTCCGCTGCAGCTGGCCGGCGGCTCCGACATCGTCAACGCCACCGGCTGGTCGGCCACCGAGGGCTACGCGGTCAACTGGGTGCCGTCGATGCGCTACCTGGTCGACCTCGGCGACCTCGATGCAGGGCGGTGGATCCACCTCACGGGACAGTCGGGTCGGCCCTTCCACCAGCACTACGCCGACCAGGCCGAGGCCTGGGCACGGGGCGACACCCTGCCGATCCACTTCACGCCCGACGCGGTCGAGACAGCCGCGGTCGATCGGCTCACCCTGCTGCCGGATGACGCCTGACGCCTGACGCGCACGATCCCGACGGAGACGCGACCATGTCGATGCTGGAACGCATGCTGGCCGGCGAGCTCTACCACGCCGACGACCGGGAGCTGCAGGCCCGCTACGCCCGGGCGCAACAGGTGCTGGCGGCCTTCAACGCCACGGGGCCGGGCGAGTGGGCGCGCCGCACCGAACTACTGCACGAACTGCTCGGGGCCGTCGGGGAGGACGTGGTGGTGCAGCCGTCGCTGCGCCTCGACTACGGCTGCCACGTGCGGATCGGCGCCGGCACCTTCGTCAACTACGACTGCGTCCTGCTCGACGTGGCACCCATCACCATCGGTGAGGACTGCCAGATCGCGACCCGTGTGCAGCTGCTGACCGCCAGCCATCCCATCGACCCGGTCGTCCGCCGCGCCGGATGGGAGTCCGGCGCCCCGATCGAGCTCGGCGACAACGTCTGGCTCGGCGGGGGCGCCATCGTCCTGCCGGGCGTGACCATCGGTGCCGACACCGTGGTCGGTGCGGGCGCGGTCGTGACCCGCGATCTGCCCGCCGGCGTGGTCGCGGTCGGCTCGCCGGCCAGGATCCTCCGCGAGATCGCCGAGGCCGACCGGGTCGCGATGCCGACCCGTTGAGCCCACCGGTAGAGTCGCCGCGGGGCGTCGTGCGGCCCGGTTCGGGTCAGCACCGCGCTCCCCCGGCCACGCCGGTGCCGATCCCGGCCGACCCACGACAGGCGACGAGATGTCCGACAGCGATCACCGGCACGTCACCCTCGAGCGCGTCGAGACCGGTGTCTACCGAGCCACCAATCCGGCCGGCGTGGAGATCGGAAGAGCGTCGTGTAGGGAAAGAGTGTTCAGAGCCGT
>CAYXJD010000149.1:0-7979 GCA_964465225.1 uncultured Actinomycetota bacterium | reverse complement strand
GCATCAGCGGTCCCGGCTCGGCGTACATGAGCATCGCCATGCCCATCACCAGGGCGCCGCCGAGCAGGACGAACCCGTGGAACTCCGGACGCCGCCGGACGAACTGCAGGTAGCTGAGTCCCGCCACGACCCCCACCAGCGCCATGAGCGAGGTGACCTCGAACATGTTCCCCAGTGGTAGGCGTGCCTGCGCCAGACCGCGCACGATCTCGTGTGCCACGTGCGTCACGATGCCGAGCACGGCCAGCACCGCCGCCACGCGCCGGGCCAGACGGCCGCGGTCACGTGCGTCGGTGCGTCCCACGGTCGTCGTCAGCGCGTACAGGGAGATGAACGCCGCCGTCAGGTACAGCATCAGCGTGATCGGGAAGTACAGCAGTCGGGACAGCTCCGCGAGCTGATCGGGGCCCATGGTCACTCCACCTCGAGGTCTCGGCCGTGCGCGGGGCGTTCGGTGTGCTGCCACCGGGGTCGGTGGCCGCCGGGGGGGTACCGCTGGTCGCCGCCGTCAGTTCTGCGACGAGGTCCTCGAACTCCTGCTCGAAGGCCTCGGGACGCTGGAAGGTCCGACCCGCGACGGTCACCAGGGTACGTGCGGTGGCCGGATCCTCCACCGTCACGACCCACAGGCGGCGGCGGTAGGCGTACAGCGACCCCAGCAAGCCCAGCACCAGCAGACCCGAGCCCAGCAGCAGGTAGGGCACCTGCGGTCGTGAGCTCACCTGGAAGCCGACCCAGCGGCGCAACTCGGGGAAGGAGATCGTGACCCCTTCCACCTCGATGGACTGGCCGAGCCTGAGCGCTCCGAAGCCATCGGAGGTCAGCGCCGCCACGTCCAGCTCGTTGATCGTCTGCTGGGTGGCGCCGAGTCGCAGGTCGCCGCGGTACTGCTCGAACACCAGCAGCGGCGCATCGGCCCAGGGCGCGCCCGTGGGGACCGGTCGCCCGTCCTCACCATCCGGGGCGTAGGGGTAGAGGAACACGTCGAGCCCGACGTCGGGCTCGGTGGCCGGCGCCTTGGCAGCACCCCGGTAGAACCCGCCGTCGGCCAGCACCGGGGTGAGGAACGTGTCGTGTACCACCTCGCCGTCGACCTCCACGACGACGCGTGGGGCATAGCCCCAGTCCAGCTGCGTGATGCGGGTGCCGTCCAGGTTCAGCGGCTGGTTGCTGTCGACGACGGCGGCGAAGGGCTCCCCGTCGACCGGCGTGATCCGCACGTCGGAGCGGAACACGGTCGGTTGGCCCGCACCGGGTGCCAGCGGATCACGGACCCAGTCGACGTGGAAGTCCTCGAGCTCCATCCGCCAACCGCCGTGATCGCCCTCCCCGAACCACCGGCCGGGGCTGTACGACCAGTAGGAGACGGCGGTGTCCCGGAAACCCGGATCGCCCTCGACGACACCTCGCTGGCCCTCGAACGTGACCAGCTGACCGACGACGATCGCCGCCAGCAGCACGTAGAAGGAGAGGTGGAAGACCAGGCTGCCACCTTCCCTGGCCCACAGGCCCTTCTCGGCCGCGACCTGGGACGGACGACGGTCCTCGCCGTCGCCGTCGTGACGGCGCACCCGCCAGCGGCGGCGCGTGAGCACCTCGACCGCCGCCGTGCGTACCTCCTCGGACGAGCGGTCGCTGGTGAAGCTGGCCTGCTGGTCCTGCGTGCCGAGGTTCCGGACGATGGGTGGCTGGCTACGGCGGACGAGACGGACCCAGGCCTTGGCACGTGGGATCAGGCAGGCGGTCAGGCTGATGTACAGCGCGAGCAGGACCGCGAGGAAGATGGCCGAGCCGTACACATCGAAGGCTCCGACCGTGTCGAGGACCCGGCTGACCACCACCCCGGGACCGGACTCCCCGGCCCGCCACGCCGCCACGGTGGAGGGCACGTTCGGCTCCTGCGGTACCCCGGTGGCGACGATGCTGAGCACCGCCAGCGCCAGCAGGAGGTACAGGGCCGTGCGCATCCGGGCGAGCCAGCGCCAGCCCATCAGCACGGCATCCACGACGAAGGCGACCGGGCCCGTCGGCGCTCCCCGTCCACGCCGGACGGGGGGGTTCTGCTGCGGAGGTGGGGCGGAGTCGGTCACGGTGCGGGCATCCTCTCCGACGCTGGTGCGACGGTGGACGGGGCCACGGGTCCAGGATCAGATCGGGGGCTCGAAGCCCTGGATCATGGGACGCAGCAGGAACATCAGCTTGTCCCACAGGCCGGTGGCGATCGAGAGCCCCACGGCGACGAGGAGACTGCCCCCGACGACCTGGAGCGTGCGGGCGTTGCGCTTGAGGAACTCCAGCGTGCCCGACATCCGCCGGAAGAGCACGCCGAACAGCACGAACGGCAGACCGAGCCCGAGCGCGTAGACGAACCCGAGCGCGGCGCCCCGTGCCGAGACGCCGGTGCTCACGTTCAGTGACAGCGTCAGGATCGCCCCGGCGGCCGGTCCGATGCACGGCGTCCACCCGACCCCGAACACGAACCCGAGTACGGGCGCCGTCGCGAGTCCACCGCGTGGGGCGCGGTCCATCAGCCGGTACTCGCGGTTGAGCCGGCCGAGCGCCATCAGCAACCCGAGCAGAGCGACGACGCTCCCCATCACCACCTGCGCGGTGGTGGAACGTGCCAGGGTGTTGACCGTGCCGACGGCGAAGCCGAGCATCGTGAACGGCACGGCGAACCCGAGCACGAACAGCAGGGACCCGACCAGCACCCGTCCTCGGGCCCGGGCATCCGCCTCGGCGAGATCCTGACCCGACAGGCCGGTGACGTAGGACAGGTACCCGGGCACCAGCGGCAGCACACAGGGAGAGGCGAAGGACACCAGCCCGGCCGCCAGCGCGATCACCGCCGCCACCAGCAGGTTCGCGTCGACGATGAGCGCCTGGACGGTCTCGGCCATGGCTCAGCCCTCGTCGGCGAGCAGCGCCGCCAGCGAGGTGGTCTCACGCGTGCCGATCACCCCGAAGACCCGGACGGCCACCCGACCCTCGCGGTCGATGAACAGCGTGGACGGGATGTTGCGGGGGCCCACCCCAGAGAAGCGGGAGGCGTAGTCGTTGGCCGGGTCGAACAGCGAGGGATAGGGGATCGCGAACTCGCGGATATGTGCCAGGGCGTTGGCCTCGGCGTCCTCGATGTTGACCCCGAGGAACGCGACCTCGTCCGGCGGCAGGAGTTCGTGGGCCGCGTTGAGATCCGGCTGCTCGACCCGGCAGGGACCGCACCACGAGGCCCAGAAGTTCACGATGACCACCTGTCCCGCGAACGCCTCCAGACCGAGCTCATCCTCCCCATCCACGACGGGCAGGCGATCGACGGGTGCCGGCACCCGCTCCTCAACGGGGATCGGGCACAGGCCGGGTCGGACCCCGGGCAGCTGCTCACAGCCACTGGCCGCCGAGGCTCCGCCGCTACAGGCAACGAGCAGCAACGCACCGGCCGCCAGCAGCGGGCCGAGCAGGCGCATCGATCCCTCCGGGGGACGGTGTGATGGGTCGGGAGAACCGCGAGAGACAGCAGCAGCGGCGAACGCCGGTGCCGGCTGGTCGTGAGGGTGCCCCGTGTCCCGCCAGGACGCGAACCCAGGCGGCGGGTGTCCGACCCGCGCCCGGCGGGCGCCACCGGCCGATCGGCTCGGCAACGCTCTCGAGCGTCGGCGATGCCCCCCGGACCACAGAGCCGGACATCGACCCCGGACGACCGGTGGTGGTCGAGCCCTACTGCGCGATCGGCTCGGCGATCCGCTCCGGCTCCTCGGCCTCGGCGGTCTGGAGGCGCTTGTCGCGCATCTCCAGCCGGTCGAGCCAGAACAGGCTCCCGGCGAACATGACCAGGGCGATGATCGTCCAGATCGCGGAGGGCACCCACTCGGCACCCGGGTCGAAGAAGGCGAACCAGTACACCGGATCACCGACCGGCACCGGCTCGAACGGCACGCCGTCGGCGTCGGTGAAGGTGGCCGTGGCCTGGAACTGCTGGGTCGCGAGCAGCACCCCGGTCTCCGGGTGCTCGTAGACCATGGTCTCACCGAGGCGCTGCGCGTTGAAGAAGGGTTGCGCGCGACCGACCGCACCCTCGGGCTGCTGGGCGGCCGCGTCCTCCTCGAACTCCGCGCGGCGCGTGACGCCGATCTGCGCGACGTTGTTCTCGTCGGTGGGCAGGAACTGGTCCTGCATGTTGTCAGCGGCCTGTCCGACGGAACCGGCGAGCTGTCCGAAGGCGGGGCGGGACTGCAGCTGCTCCTCGTCGAGGTCGCCGAACCCGAGGTACTGAGCCACCGTCTGGAACTGGTCGGGTTCGGTGCCATCGGGGAAGAACTCGGCGCGGGGGGAGCCCTGCTCGAAGGCGAACCATTCGGGGCTGTAGTGGTCGGGCGACTGCCCCGGAAGGTGGTCGATGCCCCGGTTGGACGGGATGCCCGGACCCCCGAACCACCAGAACACGCCGAGCAGGAACGCGAAGCCGAAGAACGCCACGCCGTAGATGGCCGCGGCCTTCTTGGCCCCGTAGTTGGACCACAGCAGCACGTACACCGAACCGGACAGGAACAGCAGCCCGAGCGGGATCGCGAGGATCGCGACCGGGTGATCGGCCGGGATGGCCTCCTCGACCGCGAGGAAGGTCACGAGCTCCATCATCATTGCTCTCCCTCGTCCGCGTCGGGCGGCGCGGGTTGTCCGCCGATCTGGGCGCTGCGTGGGCCACCGAGCTCCTGGAAGGACTCGATGTGGTCGATGACCGCCTCGATCGCGTCGTCGGTGAGCTCGAGGTCGAAGGCCGGCATCGGCGCGTTGCCGGGCAGGTTGCGCCCGTTGTAGAGCACATCGCGGACCACGGCCCTGGCCTGCTCCAGCGAGGCGTCGTCCTCACCGGACCAGCCGTACCGCTCGAACACGTTGACGAGCTGCGGACCGACGTAGCCCTCCGCGTTCGGCCCATGGCACCGGGCGCAGTTGGCCGCGAACACGTCCTCACCACTGCGGCCGACGAAGGCCTGCGCCTCGGGGATCTCCCCGGTCTGGACCGACAGGATGTAGGACGCGATCTGCTCGAGCTGGTTGTCGGAGTACACCCCGCCGTTGGCGACGCTGAAGGCGTTCATCGGGGTCCCCGCGCGTCCGTGGACCAGCGTGAGCAGGATGAACTCCCGGACATCGGTGACCACCTCGGTGTCGGCGTACCGGGCCACGATGTTGTTGAGGGCCGGGGCCGGCCAGGCCGCCTCGACCTCCGGGTTGGGGTGCGGTGCCGAACCACCCTCGAGGTTGACCCCGTGACAGGCGGCGCAGGCGTTCTGGTACTCGGCACGCCCGGCAGCGACGTCGGCCTCGTAGAAGTCGTCGACCGCGCTGTTGATCCGCGTCGGCTCGATCAGCCAGTACAGGGGGATGAACAGCGAGGCGAAGACCGCCAGGGCGACGCCCCAGGACATCGCCCGCTCCATACCGGTGGTCTCGAGTTCCTCGTCGGAGTGGTAGGGACGCATGGCCAAGGGGATGTCGGCATGGCGCTTGGGTCCGGAACGCTTGCCCGGACCGACGACGAAGTACGCGGCCGCGAAGCCGGCGAGCGCCACGATCAGGATCAGCAGCGGCACGGTGCCGGAGCCGCCGGCCTCGGCAGCGAGGAAGGGATGGATCATCGCGAATCTCCCGGGCTCAGGCATCGACGCACGACGGACCCTCGGGCGGCTGCTCGAGGGCGTTCGCGGTCCGTGCCGGGCCGGTCAGGGGGTTGCCGAGATCGACGACGAACTGACCGTCCTCGTCGACGAACGATGAGTAGCGGTCCAGGCCCCGTGGCGCCGGCCCACCCTGCCACTCGCCGTAGCGGTTGTAGCGCGAGCCGTGGCAGGGGCACTCGAACCACTGCGAGGACTGGCACCAGGGCACGCCGCAACCGAGGTGCGGGCAGGACTGGGAGTTGACGGCCATCAAGCCGGTCTCACCGTCGGGGAGGATGGCGTGGTCGTCGCCGTAGGAGCGCATGGCAGCCGAGGAGGTCGCGTCCCACACCAGGATCGAGATCCCACCATCGGGGATCCGCAGCGGCGCCCGATCGTTCTGCACGCTGTCGGCGATCTCTCTGGCATCACCGAGCACGACCTCACCGAACAGCCCGTCGCCCATCCGGGGCCAGAGCATGCCGAGGGTCCCCACGCCGAACGCCGCCAGGCCCGCGCCGACGGAGCCGATGAGGCCGTACCGCAGGAAGGTACGCCGTTCGACCGGCTTGAGCGTTGCACGGCCCTTGCCGTCATCTGCCATGGTCTCGTCCTTGGTGGTGTGCGCCGACCCGGCTCGCGGGGGCGTGGTGAGCTCGCCCGGCTACAGCGTGAACCCGAGCCCTTGGACCCAGGGCCAGACCCAGGCGTAGCCGGCGCCGCGGATGAAGGAGCCGATGATCACGAGCAGTCCCCAGAACGTCAGGAAGAAGGTGAACGCCAGGTTCGCGACCTTGCGGTTCTCCGGCTTGGCGGAGGGGTTCTTGTCCATGTAGGGCGCCGCCATCAGCATGACGACGAACACGCCCGGCAGGGTGACGCCGGCGATCATCGGGTGGAAGTACGCCAGGAGCTCCTGCAGTCCCATGAAGTACCAGGGCGCCTTGTTGATCGCCGGGACCTCCTGGGGGTTGGCCAGCGACCCGAGCGGCGCGTCGAGGAAGAAGGAGGCGATCAGCAGCAGCGACCCGGCCGCGAGCAGCGCGACGAACTCCACCAGCAGCAGGTGCGGCCAGGTGTAGACCTTGTCCATCTGCTTGGACTGCACCTGCTGGATACCGGCGGGGGGCACGAGCGCGAGCAGCCGGTGGGTGTGGGTCGAGGAGGTCGGGACACCCATGGAGGCCGTCTGCCCGCCACCGTTGCCGAGCGACGCGGCGACCCGGGCCGCACGCTCCTCGGGCGTCAGTCGACCGCCGCCACCGGCGTCGCCCTCGGCGGGCGCAGCGGTCTTCGTGGCGACACCGCCGCCACCGCCCGAGGCACGGGCGGCTTCGAGGGCCTTCTCGGCCTCCTCCGCGGATTTCGGGCCGAGCGTGGCTCCCTCGGCGATCTTGTTGGCACGGACAGCGGCCGCCTTGGCCTTGGCACGGGCGATCCGCTCGCTCTTGCCCTCGGCCAGCAGACGGTCGTAGACCGCCTGGTCCGGCGTGATCTCCTCGCTCATCGGTGCGCCTCTCTCAGCGGTGCGGGACAGCTCCCCGCGTTGCGGTGCCCGGGCGGCGGCCTACAGCGGACCGGAGATGCCACCGTCCTTGCGGATCCGCCAGAAGTGGACCGCGAGGAAGATGACCGTGACGAAGGGGATGAACAGCACGTGCAGGACGTACCAACGCAGCAGGGTCTCGGGCCCGATCTCGATCCCGCCGAGGAGCACGAACTGGACCTGATCGCCGAACACGGGCGTGAAGCCCATCATGTTGGTCCCGACCGTGACCGCCCACAGGGCGAGCTGGTCCCAGGGCAGCAGGTACCCGGTGAAGGAGAGCAGCAGCGTCAGCAGCAGCAGGATCACGCCGACGACCCAGTTGAACTCCCGAGGTGGTTTGTAGGCGCCGTGGTAGAAGACCCGCGCCATGTGGAGGAACACGGTGAAGACCATCGCGTGCGCGCCCCATCGGTGGAGGTTGCGCACGAGCTGGCCGAAGGTCACCGACGCCGAGAGCTCCCGCATGTTCAGGTAGGCGACCTCGGTGCCCGCACCGGCTGCCGGCGTGTAGAAGAACATCAGGAAGATGCCCGTGATGGTCAGCAGGATGAACATGAAGAAGCTCAGGCCACCGAGGCAGTAGGTGTAGGTGAGCTTGAGGCCGTGCCGCTTCACCTTCACCGGGTGCAGGTGGTACAGCACGTTGTTCATCGAGGCGAGCGCCCGGTCACGCGAGGTGTCCCGGTAGCCCTTCCGGTAGATCGATCCCGGACGGAAGATCGACTTCCAGATGACGTTGTCCTGGACGTTGCCCTTGACGTCGTCGA
>CAYXJD010000148.1:0-8145 GCA_964465225.1 uncultured Actinomycetota bacterium | reverse complement strand
CACGCCGCACGGCGGTTTTCAAGACCGCTGCCTTCGTCCGCTCGGCCAACCCTCCGAACCCCACGGTGCGCGGGGACGGCCGCAGGCTACCGGTGGGCGCTGCGGCGGCGCGGCGCTCCGGCTAGCGCGGACGGCTGCCAACGCGCCTGCACGCCCTCAGCTGGCGAAGAGCACCTCTCGGCCGAGATGCGGACGCAGGGCCGTGGGTACCGCGACACTGCCATCGGGGCGCTGGTGCTGCTCGACGAGCGCGATGATGGCGCGCTGCACCGCCAGCGCTGTGCCGTTGAGGGTGTGGACCAGGACGTTGTCACCATCCGGGACCCTGATGCGCGTGCGCAGCCGACGCGCCTGGTAGTCCGTGGTGTTCGAGCAGGAGGTGACCTCGCGGTAGGCGCCCTGACCCGGCAGCCAGGCTTCCAGGTCGAACTTCCGCGCAGCCGAGGCGCCGAGGTCACCGACGGGGATGTCGACGACCTGCGCGTGGATCTGAAGGCCCGTGAAGATCTCCTCCTGGATGGCGAGGATCCGCTCGTGCTCGGTATCGGAGTCCTCCGGCGGCACGAAGGAGAACAGCTCCACCTTCTCGAACTGGTGGACCCTGAGGATGCCGCGGGTGTCCTTGCCGTGGGCGCCCGCCTCCCGGCGGAAGCAGGGCGAGTAGCCCGCGTAGCGCACCGGAAGATCAGCCGGGTCGAGGAGCTCGCCGAGGTGGAGCCCGGCCAACGGGACCTCGGAGGTCCCGACGAGGTAGAGCTCGTCATCGCGGGTGGCGAACAGCTGCTGCTCGTCGGTGGGGAGGAACCCCGTGCCGTACATGGCTTCCTCGCGCACCAGCACGGGGGGGATCACGGGCGTGTGTCCGTGGCGCATGGCGACCTCGATCGCGTAGCGCACGAGGGCGAACTCGAGCAGTGCTCCCTCGCCCTTCAGGTAGGCGAACCGCGCCCCGGAGATCTTGGCGCCGCGTGTCAGGTCCAGCGCATCGGCCGCCTCGAGCAGGTCGACGTGGTCGCGGGGCTCGTCGAGCTGGGGGCGCGGTGGGCCGATGGTGCGCAGCACGACCCCATCACCCTCGACGCCGTCCGGGGCGTGTGGGTGGGGCAGGTTGGGCACCCGCGCGAAGGCGGCGGTGTGTGCCGCCTGCAGGTCGGCGAGCTCGGCTTCCCGCCGGCTGACCTCGTCCTTGAGGCTCTGTGCCGCCTCGATGAGCCGGGCGCGGTCGTCCGGGGCGGCCCGACCGATGCCCCGGGATGCTGCGCCTTGCTCGGCTCGGGCGCGATCGACCTCGGAGGTCAGGGAGCGCCGACGCGCGTCGAGCTCTCGCAGTTCCTCGAGGTCGGACCGGTCGTAACCCCGTCGGGCCAGCGCCGCGGCGGTGGTGTCGAAGTCGTCGGTGAGACGTCGTGGATCGATCATGGGGCCAGGCTACTCGCACACCTCGACCCCTCTGGTCACCGTCCCGCGACGAGGGAGTGCCGGGCCCTGGGAGGTGCGGGTTCCCAGGGCCCGGCGCCGGCCGCTGGGGGAAGCGACCGGTGGCGACGACGCACCGGCGGAGGTCGCGTCCCTCGTGGAGGGCGGCCCCTCATGAGGAGCGCGCGGTGCGCCGCCACCGTCTGTGGTGCGGGCGTACACGGGAGCTTCGCGTCTGCAGGGCGACCGGATGGTGGTCGCCCTGTGGTGCGTCCAGCACGCGCGCCGAGCGAACCCCCCCGTGCGTCCGTGGTTCGGACCCGAGCTCGCCACCGACCCCGGATGACCTCCGGCGATCAGACCTGGGCGGGTGGGCCGCCGTCGGGGTGCTGGACCATCGGCTGGTCGTCGACACGCACGATCTCAGGTTCGATGCGGCGCAGATCCACCGCCCCGTCGCGGGCCGCACGGAGCGCGCTGTGGCTACCCGGGTGCGCCGACAGCTGCTCGAGCGTGCACCTGGTCGGATAGATCATGTGGAGGCGGCCGGCCGCGTGCTCGGCCAGCGCGTCGACAGGCCGGATCCAGCGCAGGGAGGTGGTCTCGACCTCGTCATGGGTCGCTCGCTGGCCCGCTGGCATGGCGGCCACCAGGAAGCGCGTGTCGTAGCGGCGCGGCTCGGTCTTCGGCGTGAGCCACCATGACCACATGCACATGGCATCGAGGTCGAGGACCAGGTCGTGGCGCTCGAGCCAGCCGCGCCAGTCGTAGGCCGCGTCCCGTGCCGCCATGCGCGCCCGCGTGGCAGCCAGCTCCGCCTCGGGCAACGGCCGCGTCGCCAGATCGGCGCCGTCAGCACGGATCGCCAGCAGGACCCCGGATTCCTCGAAGGTCTCGCGGACCGCGGCGACCAGGAGCGTGATCGCCGCATCCGGGTCGTCGACCCCCAGACACCCTGCCCACCGGCTGGCATCGCTACAGCGCACCCGGGAGCGGTCCACCAACGCGTCGCTCGGATCGATCTTGCCGCCCGGGAACACCAGCGCGCCGGGCGCGAACGCGCTCCCACCGTGCCGTTCGAGCAGCAGGACCTCCAGCGAGCCATCGTCGTCGGACGGTCCGTGAGCATCGCGGACCACGATGACCGTGACCGCGTCCTGTGGGACGACCTCCCCCGTGCCGGCTCCGCCGCCGCTCACGGCGAACGCCGCCGCAGGATCGCCTCCACCTCGACCGGCGCGCCGAGCGGCAGCTCCGCGACACCCACGGCGGAACGCGCGTGGACGCCGGCGTCACCGAGCACCGTCCCGAGCAGTTCGGAGGCCCCGTTGGCGACCAGGTGCTGCTCCTGGAACCCCTCCGCCGAGGCAACGAAGACGACGAGCTTGACGACCCGGAAGGCCTCCAGGGATCCGAAGGCCGCGGCGCCGACGGCCAACACGTTGAGCCCGGCGGTGCGGGCTTCCGCAGCGCCTTCGGCGGTACTGAGGGCAGCGCCCAGCCGCCCGGTGCGCGGCAGGGCACCGTCGATCAGGGGGAGCTGCCCCGCCGTGTGGACCACCTCGCCGCTGCTCGCGAAGGGCTGGTAGGCGGCCGCCGGGGCTGGCACCGCGGGCAGCGTCAGACCGAGGGCGGACAGCCGCGCGGCCGCCGAGTCGCTCATGAGCTCTTCGGCCGCTTGAAGTAGGCGACGTTCTCCGCCACGGCCACCAGCTCCCATCCGTCGTCGCCCCACTGGTTCAGGATCTGCTGCAGCGCGTGGCTGATCAGCGGGGCGGTGGCGTACTCCCATCGGGTCACGGCAGTCTCCTGGCGGTGGTCGAAGCGATCGTCGCGCGGTCGGTCGGTCGGGCTCGGCCGACACCGACTGGCCGTCGACTCGAGATGGGGACGCTTCGTACCCGAGCGACCGTGGGCCGTGCAACCTCGCGGTCCCCGTCAGCCGGCTCTGGCGATCCGAGCGTCCCGCTCGAGCACGGCGCGACGCTCCGCCTCCCCGAGCCCACCCCACACACCGTAGAGCTCCTCGTGTCGCAGGGCGTGCTCCCGGCATGCGTCGAGGGCCGGACACCGTGCGCAGATCGCCTTGGCGGCCTCCTCACGGGCCGTACGGTCACGTTTCGGCTCGAAACCGTGGGGCCCGAAGAACAGCGCCCCCGCCGAGCCGCGGCACAGCGCGTCCTCCTCCCATGATCCGCCGACCTCCACCGCTTCGGTGACCAACGCCAAGCGGAGGGTTCGCCGCGCTTCGTCCGGTTCCCGTTGCACCAGCCTCCCCCTGCGACCGAGCTCGGCTCCCGCAACCCCGGTCGTCGTGAGCGGCACAGTACGGCCTGTGCGGCCAACGCACCACCCCCCAACCGCTCGCCAGTAGCAAGCGGTCGCTGCCGCACGCAAGCGGACCTGGGTCCGCGCCCCGAGCGGGCGCAGCACCTGCGATCGGGGCCTCGGTCAGGATGGCTGGTCGTCGGCGCCGGCCTCCGACTCACCGCTCGTCGCCAGCGCCGCCTGTCCCGGGGACGCCGCTGAGGGTGCCGATGCGTCGGGGTCGTAGGGCGCGACCAGGACCACCGCGCCGTCCACGCCATGCACCTGGACCGGTGTGCCGACCTTGGCTCGTTTGGCCTCTCCCGTCCACCGTGCCCGCCACAGGGCACCATCGATGTAGACGTGCCCCTCGGGGTTCAGGACCGAACGCACGATGCCCGGACGTCCGACCAGGTCGTCCACGGTGACACCCTCGGGACCGGCCTGGGCACGGAGCACGCTGGTCATCACGAACACGAAGAAGCCCAGGGCGGTGGCGGTGGTCGCGGCGATCAACCACCACTGCAGCGCCAAGGGATCGGCCGCGTAGAAGTTGGCGGAGCCGATGACGAAGGCGAGGGTGGCCGCCAGCGTGACGGGCCCGAATCCGGCGATCGCGGTATCGACCGCGTAGAGCAGCAGCCCGAGCACCACCAGTGCGACCGCCCACCAGGTCACCGGGAGCACCGTCAACCCGAACGCGCCGATGGCCGCGGTGATGATCCCGGCCAAGCCCGCGACGCCGAACCCGGGCTGGAACACCTCGAACAGGAGCATCCCGAGACCGACGACCAGCAGCAGGTAGATGAACGGCCCGGTCGTCGCGGCGTGGAGGAGTCGCCGCACCAACCCGAGGGAGTGGAACCGCACCTCGACCTCGTCGGGCCGGAGGCTGAGCTGGGTGTCGCCGATGGTGACCCCGTCGAGTTCCACGAGCAATGGCTCGATCCCCTGCGCGGTCAGCGTCACGGCTCCAGCAGCGACCAGGTCGTCCGCGGCGACCCGTTCGGTGACCAACCGCTCGGCGATCGCCACGTCGGCGCCGGCCGCGGTCACCAACGCCTCCGCCCGTGTGCCGATCGGGTAGCTGCCGTCCACGTTCGTGAGATCAGCCGGGTCCAGGGGGCCAACCGAGGCATCGCTCGAGATGGCGCGAACGTCAGCAGCCAGCCACAGCAACCCGGCGGCGCCGACCGCCTCCGCGCCGGTCCCGAGTGGCCCGATGAGTGCCGCGACGGGCACCGGGCTCGTCTCGATCGTCCGCAGCAGATCGTCGAGGTCGAGCGACACACCACCCGTGGAGGTGTACTGGAGCACCACGAGATCGGAAGCCTCCACCTCGGCGAGCTCGAGCACGTCGCGGATCTGGGCCACGACCGGAGGGTCGAGGAACCCTCCACGCAAGGGCAGGACCTCCACCGAGGTGACGGGGTCGGCGACCTCGCCGGATGGCTCGTCCGCGGCCGCAGCTGGCGCGGACGTGAGCGGCACGGCGAGGAGCAGCGCGATCAGCGCAGCCAGGACGAGAGCGCGGCCGGATGCCGCCGGGGAGCACACCATGCGTGGGAGGATACCCAGACACTGCGGTCGTCCCGGCGCTGACGCTGGCGGTCGCCGATCCGGCGACACGACCCCCCGGGCATCCCGGGGGCATGGCGTGCCATGGCTCGGCCGTTAGGCTCCTCGACGGCGGCAGCAGCGTCGGGCAGCAGCGTCGGGCAGCAGCGACCGCCCGAGCGGATCCGGGAGGGACACACCACCGATGAGCGGTCAGCCACCTGCCCTCGACGGCCCGACCGCCCTGCACGGCTACGACGACCTGCTCGGGCCGCATGTCGCCATCGTCACGGGCAAGGGCGGGGTCGGCAAGACCACCGCGGCGGCCGCGTTGGCGCTGGCCGGAGTCACCTCCGGACGCCGGACCCTGTTGGTGGAGGTGGAAGGACGTCAGGGGTTCAGCCGGGTGTTCGGCACGCAGCCCTGGGACTACACCGAACGCGAGTTCCGGCCCGGGCTGTGGGGCACCGCGATCGACCCGGCCGAGTCGGTCTACGAGTACCTCGAGCTGTTCTACGGGCTGAAACGGGTCCAGTGGGTGATGGAACGCTCCAACGCGCTCGACTTCGTGACCACGGCAGCCCCCGGTCTGCGCGACCTGCTCCTGGTCGGCAAGCTCTACGAGATCGAAGCGCGGCGCCGACCGGACGGCCGCCGCTCCTACGACCTGATCGTGCTGGATGCGCCGCCGACGGGGCGGATCGTGCCGTTCCTCCAGGCGCCGGAGGCGGTGACCGACATCGTGCGGGTCGGTCCGATCCGGCGGCAGGCCGGCCAGATCAAGGACATGCTGACCGACCCTCGACGCGTCCAGGCCATCATCGTCACCCTCCTGGAGGAGATGCCGGTCCGCGAGACCACGGAGGGCATCGCCGCCTTGCGGACCGCCGGCATCGCCACCGGACCCGTCCTCGCCAACCAGGTCACCCTGCCCCGACTCCGCTCGGATGAGCTGGACCGGCTGACGGGGCTCGGCGCTGAGACGCTGCGGGATCGAGCCGAGCAGCACGGCGCCCGGATGTCCGGTCGGACCAGCGAACTGACCCTGGACCTCGCCGCCGCCCACGTCGCCCGGCAGCAGTACCAGACGGGGCTGCGCTCAGAGCTGGCAGCCACCGGACGACCGGTGCTCGGCCTGCCGCTGCTGACCGGCTCCACCTTCGGTGTCGCGGACCTCGAGGTCCTCGCCGATGTGCTGGGGCTGCAGGTGGGCGAGGACGGGCCACGGGCCGTGGAAGCCTTCGATACGCAGGGGCTGGCTGCGATCACCGGAGGTCGGCCGTGACCGGTGAGCTCGAGCGGGCCCGCGAACACACCCTGGCAGACGCCATCGCACATGCGCACATCCTCGTCGCCACGGGTGCCGGGGGCGTCGGCAAGACGACCTCTGCAGCGGCCATCGGGCTGGCGGCGGCGCAGCAGGGGCGGCGCACCCTGGTGCTCACCATCGACCCGGCACGCCGGCTGGCGCAGGCGATGGGCCTGGATGCGCTCGGTGACGAACCGACCGAGGTCCCCCTCGACGAGGCCCACCGCGGCGACGGGTCGGGGGAACTGTGGGCGATGATGCTCGACATGCAGACCACCTTCGATCGGCTGATCGATCGGCACGCCTCGTCACCGCAGGAGGCCGCGTCGATCACCTCGAACCGGATCTACCGCCAGCTCTCCTCGACACTGTCGGGTACCCAGGAGTACATGGCGATGGAGCGCCTCCACGAGCTGCACGAGGAGGGAGCTTTCGATCTGCTCGTGATCGACACCCCACCGACCCGGTCCGCGCTGGACTTCCTGGACGCACCCAAGCGCATGACCTCCTTCCTCGAAGGACGGCTGCTGAAGCTCCTGCTGAAGCCAGGCGTGGCCGCGGGGCGCGGCGTCGGCAAGGTCGTCGGCGCCGGGGCCACCGCCTTCATGCGCGTCGCCGGCCGGGTCACCGGCATGGAGCTGCTCCAGGACCTGGCCGACTTCTTCCGCGACTTCGAGGGGATGTACGACGGGTTCAAGCAACGAGCCGAGGAGGTCCTGACGCTGCTGCGGGCACCGTCATCGCGCTTCGTCATCGTCACCTCGGCGGAACCGCCGCCGCTGCGCGAGGCCCGGTTCTTCCTGGAACGGCTGGAGCAGGAGGGGTTGCACGCCGCGGGCGTGATCGTCAACCGGATCCGGCCCGAGGTGCCGCGTGATCCCTCCGACGCCGGGCTGGACCGTGCGGTCAGGGCGCTGACGGCGTCAGGAGCCGACAGCGGGACGGAGGACGGACCCGAGGGCACCGACGATGCCGCCATCGCCGGTGCCCTCCGTCTGCTCGGCGACGTGCGCAACCTGGCGGCGCGGCAGCGGCGCGATGTGGCGGCAGGCCTGTTCGGGGTCGAGGTGCCCGCCCTCGTCGAGGTCCCTCTGCTCGGTGGCGACGTCCACGATCTCGCGGGACTCGACGCCATCGCCGGGACGCTGCTGACCGGCAGGACACGATGAGCCCACGTCGGCACGGGGCTCGCGGGACGTGGGGGTGGCCACCCCCGATGCACAGCTGCGGCTGCCTCTGATCGCGACGTCGCTGCCTGGGTACCCTGGGGCCGGGCGCGGTGAGGCTTCCCGACGGCCGTCGGTGGGAACCGAGCGCCCCAGCCACACGTCAGACCGGCCAAGCACGCTGTCGTCGAGGCCGACCGAGGTCTAGGGTGAACGAACGTCGAAGGGCCCCGCTCGGGCTCCGCATCGCCGGGAGGCTCGGCGCGATCGTGGGCCGGCTGGTCCTCATCGTCGTGATCGTCGCAGCGACCGGTCTGCTGATCGGCGCGATGTTCCTACCCGGAGATCGGAAGAGCACACGTCTGAACTCCAGTCACTCCGGAGAATCTC
>CAYXJD010000147.1:0-8155 GCA_964465225.1 uncultured Actinomycetota bacterium | reverse complement strand
CCGTCGGTGGCCTCGACCATCGGCGTCGCGAGGACCTCGAGCGGCGGTACGTGGCTGCGCTCACCGCCGACCTCGCGCGGCAGGTCGCCGCGGGTCGTCGCGCGCACGCCCCCGCTGGCACCGATGACCTCGAGGACCGCTGGCCCGAGGTCACCAGTGTGTTCGTCGGCGGGGGGACACCGACCCTGCTGGCACCGGAGCAGTTGGCGGCGGTGATCGCCGCCGTCGGCCGTGAGCTCGATCTGGCCACCGAGGTCGAGATCACGGTCGAAGCCAACCCAGAGACGGCCTCACCGGAACTGTTCACGGCCTTGCACGAGGTCGGGGTGGACCGCCTGTCCATCGGGGCGCAGTCCTTCACCCCACACGTGCTCACCACGCTCGAGCGGGAGCACGGCCCGGAGGGGCCGCTGCGGGCGGTACGGCTCGCCCGCGACGCCGGCATCGAGCGGCTCAGCCTGGACCTGATGTACGGCACGCCGGGCGAGACCGCCGCACAGTGGGAGGAGACGCTCGCCCGGGTGCTGCTGGCCGGGGTGGACCACGTATCGGCCTACGCGCTCACGATCCACGCCGGGACCCCGTTCGGCCGCCGGGTCGAACGGGGGCAGCTCCCGATGGTCGACGAGGACGTGCAGGCCGAGCGGTTCGCGAGCCTCGGACGGGTCCTCGGGGCCGGCGGGTTCGAGCACTACGAGGTCGCCAACCTCGCCCGCGGTAGCCGGCACCGCAGTCGGCACAACCTGCTCTACTGGCGGCACGGGGACTACCTCGGCGTCGGGGCCGGTGCCCACGGACACCTCGCCGGCCGGCGGTGGTGGAGTGTCCGCAGCACCCCTCGCTACGTCCACGCCGTCGAGTCCGCCGGCGCCGCGCCGTGGAGCGAGGGGCCCACGCCGCTGGCCGGTAGCGAGGTGCTCGACGACGAGCAACGCGCCGCGGAGCGGCTGTTCCTGGGGCTGCGGGTGCGCGAGGGACTGCACCCGAACGATCTCCCACCGCTCGACCCGTTGGCGCTGGAGGATGCGCTGTCGGCGGGGCTCGTGGAGATCGCCTGTGGCCGGCTCCGGTGCACGCAGCAGGGTTGGTTCCTGCTCGACGATGCGGTCGAGCGCCTGACGGCCTGAGGAGGGGGACCGTGGGAAGCCAGGGCGTGGGCGGACGCGACGAGGTCGGTGGTGCCGATACGGTCGGCGATCCGCTGGTGGCCGCCCTCACCCACATCGTCGGGCCGCAGCACGTGCTGACCGAGACCGCCACCTGCGCGGCGTACGTGACGGACTGGACCGGCCGCTGGACCGGTCCCGCCCGGGTGGTGGTCCGGCCCGCCGACACCGCTGAGGTTTCGGGGGTGCTGCGCGTGTGCGCTGCCCACGGTGCGGCGGTCGTGCCCCAGGGCGGCAACACGGGGCTGGTCGGTGGCAGTGTCCCCCGGAACGGCGAGGTGGTGGTCTCGCTGACGCGGCTGGACGACCTCGGACCGGTCGACGTCGCCGCCGGGGAGGTCGCCGTCGGCGCAGGGGTGACGCTGGCCGCGCTGCACGCCCACGCCGCCGCGGCCGGGCTGGCGTACGGGGTCGACCTCGCAGCCCGCGACAGCGCGACGGTCGGCGGCACCATCGCCACCGACGCCGGTGGCATCAGGGTCGTGCGCTACGGCAGCACGCGGGCCCAGGTCCGTGAGCTGACGGTCGTGCTCGCCGACGGGACGGTGTTCGACCGGGGCAGCACCGACGACCGGGTCGGCGATGACCCGCTGGAGCTGTTCGTCGGCAGCGAGGGCACCCTCGGGGTGATCACCGCCGCCCGACTGCGGTTGGTCACGCCGCCGAGCGAGCGTGCGGTGGCACTGGTCGGCACCGCGGACGTGGACACCGCGATCGCCATCCAGCGGGCCGTCGCGTCGGCGTTCGGGCGGCTGGAGGCCAGCGAGCTGCTCTCGTCGACGGGCCTCGACCTGGTCGTCGCGACCACCGGGCAGCGTGCCCCCTTCGTCCCGAGCCCGCCCTACGCCGTGTTGCTCGAGGTCGCCGACGGCCCGGTCGCCGGTGCCGGTGACGCTCCGGGTGGTGGGCATACCGCCACACCGGCGGCTGGTCGCCCGGCTGCAACGGCAGCGGACCGTCCACTCGGGGAGCGGCTGGCGTCGGTGCTCGAGGCGGTGGTCGCGGACCTCCCCGGGGTGCTCGACGTCGCCCTCGGGCTGGATGCCGCGGATCGGGCCTCGCTCTGGCAGCTGCGCGAGTCCCACACCGAGGTGCTGGCGACCCGTGGCCGGGTGCACAAGCTGGACGTCGTCGTACCACTGGAGGCCATCGGCGGCTTCCTCGAGCGACTCACGAGCATGCTGACCGCCGCCGACATCGAGGTGGTCGTCTTCGGTCACCTCGGGGTGGGTGACCTGCACCTGAACCTGCTGGGCGTGCCCGACGACCGCGGGACGACGGTGGAGGACGCGGTGCTGACCGCGGTGGTCGAGGCCGGTGGGACGCCCGCCGGCGAGCACGGTGTCGGGGTGCAGAAACGTCGGTGGGTGACGCGGGTGGGCACCCGAGCGGACATCGCCGCGATGCGGGCGCTCGCGCGGACGCTCGATCCCGACGGTCGTCTCAACCCCGGGGTGCTGCTGCCGCCCGAGAGCGATGTCCCGTAGCCCGCAGGCGTGGACGCCCGTAGCCCGCAGCGCGGCTGATCCCGCGGTGGCCCCCGCTCACTCGCCGGGCAGCAGGAACGGTCGACGGATGACCTCGTCGAGCACGAGCAGGGTCAGCGTGCCCCGCAGCCCGGTCACCCGGCGCAGGTCCTCGAGCAGGAAGCTCCGGAGCTCGTCCAGCCCCTCGGCGCGGATCAGCAGCAGCACGTCGGCCTCGCCGGTGACCAGCGCCGCGTACTCCACGTGGGGGAGCGCGAGCAGCTGCTCGCGCAACGGCTCGAGCTCCAGCCGGGAGCCGGGTCCGGCCGACAGCAGCACGAACGCCGCGATGGCGCCGCCGAGCTTGGCGGGGTCGACGACGGGGGCGAACCCCTTGAGGGCACCGATCTCCTCGAGCCGGTCCAGCCGCGCGTGGATGGCGCTGCGGGACAGGTGCAGGTGCTCGGCCAGGGCGGTGATGGACCGCCGGCCATCGTCGCGCAGCGCGGCGAGCAGCGCGTGATCCACGGCATCCGTCGTGTCCGACATGTTCGTCCTCCTGCCACGGTTGTGTCGTCGTTCTGTCAGCAGTAGCCGGACCGAGCGAGCGAAGTGTCGCATATCCTGTCCAGTTACACGACGTTCTTTATCCGTGCTCTACCGTCGGGTCGTGGTGACCGCGCCCCGTCATCTCCCGGGCGGCGCGCGATCAGGTGCGAGCGAGAGGAGGCCCAGATGACGTCGCAGCGATCGTGCGATGCTGCGCCGCCGGCGACGCTGTCCGGGTTCGATCCTCCCGAGGTGGAGACCTCGGCGGTGCTCGAAGCCGTGCACGACCTCGTCATCGAACTGGTGTCGGGGGCATCGGAGCGACGCGTCCTCGGTCATCCCCGCGGTGAGGCGCTCGCCCGGACCCTGCTCGACGCGCGTCCCGCCGCGGGACCCACCGGGGTCGATGAGGCGCTGGCGACGCTGCGCTCCGTCCTGGCCACCGGGACCGACAACGCCGCCCCGGGCGAGCTGGCCTACATCCCCGGTTCCGGTCTGCTGGCCGCCTCGGTCGCCGACCTGCTGGCCGGCGTCGCGAACCGCTACACCGGCCTGGCCGGTTTCACCCCGGCGGCGGTGGCGCTGGAGCAGGGCGTCCTGCGCTGGCTGACCGAACTGTTCTCGCTGCCCGCCACCGCCCAGGGGCTGCTGCTGTCGGGTGGCTCGGCGGCGAACCTGACCGCGATCACCACTGCGCGTGAGGAGCACGCGCCCGGGGCGGCCGATCGCGCCTGCATCTACGTCGGCGACCACGCGCACGCCTCGGTCCGCAAGGCCGCCCGCATCGCTGGACTGCGTGGTGACCACGTGCGGGTCTGCGACTCCACCGACGGGTTGCACCTGGACATCGAGGCGGTCCGGATCGCGATCAAGCAGGACCTGGCCGACGGCCTGCTGCCCGTGGCGATCGTCGGTGCCGCCGGCACCACCAACGCCGGTGCGGTGGACCCCCTGGACGCGCTGGCGGACCTGGCTGGGGAGGTCGGGGTGTGGTTCCACGTCGATGCGGCCTACGGAGGGTTCTTCCAGCTCACCGCACGCGGTCGCCAGCGCCTGGCCGGGATCGAGCGGGCCGACTCGATCACCCTCGACCCGCACAAGTCGCTGTTCCTGCCCTTCGGGACCGGGGCCCTGCTCGTGCGCGACCGTGATGCCCTGGCGCGCACCTTCGCGGAGGACGCGGACTACCTGCGTGATCACGACGACGACCCCGACGCGCTCCCGGACTTCAGCGCGCTCGGCCCGGAGCTCACCCGTGAGTGGCGCGGTCTGCGCCTGTGGCTGCCGCTGACGCTGCACGGCACCGCGGCCTTCGCCACCGCACTGGACCAGGCGCTGGACCTGGCGCGGTGGGCAGCCGAGCGGTTCGAGGAGGACGGCAACATCGAGGTGGTGTCCCGGCCGGAACTGTCCATCCTGACCTTCCGTGTCGCCGGGGACGATGCCGCCCAGGACGCCGCCCTCACAGCGATCAACAGCGACGGGCACGTCCGGCTCTCCAGCACGGTGATCGAGGGCCGTGTCGCCCTCAGGTTCGCCGTCCTCTCGCACCGCACCACACCCGCCACCGTGGAGCGGGCTGTGCGGCTGGTCCGAGAGGCGGCTGCCCGGTGCAGCGCCGAACACCGTTGACCCCACCGCCGGACGGTGTCGGGACCGAGCGTTCGTGCGCTGACGTGGCATCCGTGGCTAGCGTCGGCCACCCATCGAACAGGAGCTCAACAGGTGGAGACCCGCCGTCCGCGCCGCGTCTTCGGGGTCGGTGACGAACCAGATCCTCGGTTCACCCTCGCCAACGAGCGGACGCTGCTCGCGTGGCTGCGGACCGCGTTGGCGCTGGTCGTCGCGGGGGTGGCCATCGTGGCCCTGTCGGAGCTGACCTCGCCGGCCTGGCTGGTCGACGTGGCCGCCAGCCTCGCCTTCCTGGGCGGCGGGCTGGCGGCGACACTGGGCTACGTCCAGTGGCAGCGGGTCGAGCGGGCCCTGCGTCGCCACGAGCCGCTGCCGGCGGGTGTGGGCACGGTGGTCGTCCTCATGACGATCGTCGGTCTCGCCCTGATCGGCGCCATCGCCCTGGTGGGAGTGGGCACGTGAGCCCCGACCCGGGGTTGCAGCCGGAGCGCACCAGCCTGGCGTGGCGGCGGACGGGGCTGGCGGCCGCGACCGCGTCGGCCGCGATGGTGCGCATCGCGGTCGTCCGCGACGCCCCTCTGGTGGCCGCACTGTGCGCCGGACTGGCGGTCGTCTCGTTGGGGGCACTCATGGAGGGCTCCGCGGGGGGCGCCTCGCGACGTCGATGGTTCGAGGACGACGACGAGCTGTCGGGGCTGTCGCTGGCCGCCCGCGCCAGCGTGGCGGGGGTGGTCGTCCTCGCCCTCGCGGGCCTGCTGCTGCTGCTGTTCACCTGATGCCGGTGCTGCGCGGCTCCCGGCGGTCGCGTGCGTGTGCTCAGGGCAACTGGCCGGCGAAGGCCAGCGCGCGGCGTACCAGACGCCCGTGCCCCGAGGACAGCTCACCGGCGATCGAGGGATCGACCGCTTCGGCCGGCGACACCCAGGCGAGGTCGAGTGCATCCTGCGCGGGGGCGCACTCGCCATCACAGGGCACGAGGTAGCCGAGCGCCACCGCGTGCTGTCGCGGGTCGTGGAAGCCGGTGCGCTCCGGGTCCGGGAAGTACTCGGCGACCGTGAACGGCGCGACGCCCGCGGGCAGCTGCGGTCCCGCCTCCGGGCCGAGGTCCTTGCTCAGGTGCCGCCACAGCGCATCGCGCAACGTCTCGCCGTACAGCACACGACCCGAGACGACGGCCCGGGAGATCGAGCCATCCGCCTGGGCGCGCAGCAGGAGCCCGACCTTCACGATCCGTCCCAGGTGATCGACCCGGACCGGAACCGCCTCGACGTAGACCATCGGGACCTGTCCGCGGACGGCAGCGATGCTGTCCTCCGACAGCCAGCGTGGGTCGCTCTCCAGCGTGTCGTTGTCCATCAGGGTGCGGCTCCGAAGACAGCGATGGGGGCCCGGTGGTACCGGCGCGTCAGGGTGAGCAGGCGAGACCGGGCGCCGCTGCGTGACAGCAGCGCCCGATGCCCTGACTCACCGCTCGTAGGTGCCGATGACCCGGTTCTGCTCGAGGATGGCGTCAGCGTAGGTGTCCAGGAACTCCCGCCGGGACGGGGTTCCCTCCACCTTCCGTGACAGGGCGTAGACCCAGAAGTAGTAGTGGTGCACCCCGTGACCCTCCGGTGGCTGCGGCCCGCCGTACCCGGTGCTGCCGAAGTCGTTGGGGCCGGGTCGGAAGCGACGGTCCGCGTCGGGGGGGAGCTCGGTGGTCTCCGGTGGGATGCCGTACAAGGTCCAGTGCGTGAAGCCGTCCGGCAGCGGTGCGTCGGGATCGTGGCAGATGACGGCCAGTTCCACGGCCTCGTCCGGGACGCCGTCGATGAGGAACGAGGGTGCCTCGTTCTCACGGTCGTTGGCGTGCCGGTCCTCGAGCGGGCCGCCCGGTGTGAACTCCCGGCTGGAGATCGCCAGGTCCTGGATGCTCAGTCCCACGGTGGGTGTCCTCCCTGATCGTCGTTCATCGGTGGTCTGACAGCACCGACCGTAGGCGGGCACCGCCTCGGATGCGCGGTCGAACGGCCGCGGGTCCCCTCCGCGACCCGCCCACCGCCCGGCGACCCGCGGGTGTGTGCCGGCGACCTGCGGGTGTGTGCCGGCGACCTCGGCTGCGGCTCAGTACAGGAACATCGGCTTGCCGGCGACCTGCCGGACCTTCGGGCGGTAGGCCTGGACGTCGTAGAGCGCGTCGACGTCGACCCGACGGGCACCGGCCCCGGTCACGGTGATGGGGACGTTGGTGTAGGTCCCGCTGCGCAGCGCGACCATGCGGCCCTTCTCCCCGTCGACGGCGAGGTCGGCGGCCATCACCGCGAAGTTGGTCGCGACCATCAGGTCGAGCGAATCCGGACGCCCCGAGCGCATCAGGTAGCCGAGTTGCTGGACGATGATGTCCTCGCCGGTCAGCTGCTTGATCATCTCACCGGTCGTCTGTCCGATACCGCCGAGCTTGCGGTGCCCGAAGGCGTCCTCCTCGCCGGTGAGGTGGATGTCCCCACCGGTGTAGGTGGCTCCCTCGGAGACGGTCACCATCGAGTAGTGGGAGGGGCTGCGCCGCTTGTCCTCCATGAGCAGGGCCGCGAGCCGCTCCGGGTCGAAGGGCACCTCGGAGATGACCGCGCGGTCGACCGACGCGAGGTAGGCGCTGATCAGCGACGTCTCGCCGGAGTACCGGCCGAACAGCTCGACGACCGCGATGCGCTCGTGCGAGCCCGTCGAGGTCCTGAGCTGGTGGATGAACTCCACCGAGCGGGTCACCGCGGTCGAGAAGCCGATGCAGTAGTCGGTCCCGTGGACGTCGTTGTCCATCGTCTTGGGGATCGCGATGACCGGGAAGCCCTCCTCGTGCAGGCGCAGGGCGTAGGAGAGGGTGTCGTCGCCACCGATCGGGATCATCGCATCCAGGCCGAGGTGGTCGAGGACCCGCAGGGTGTGCGCGGTGAAGTCGTGCGGACCCTCGCCGAGCGCGTCATCGCGCAGGAAGGCCGGGACCTCCTTGTCCCGGACCCGCTGGGGGTTGGTCCGGGAGGTGTGCAGGAACGTGCCCCCGGTGCGGTCGATCTTGCGGACCACGTCCTGGCTGAGGTCGATCACGCAGCGCTCATGTGACCCTTCCGGGTCGTCGAGGTCGTAGTCGAGCAAGCCGGCCCAACCGCGCCGCAACCCGACCACCTCGTGGCCGTCGTCGATGACGCGGTCGACGACCGCCTTGATGCACGGGTTCAGTCCGGGGACGTCGCCGCCGCCGGTCAGGATGCCGATCCTCACGTGGGTTCCTCCATGGGTGCGTTGACCGGTGACGCTAGCGGGCGTGGTGCGTGTCGGACAGCGCTCCCGGGGCTCGTAACCTCCCGG
>CAYXJD010000146.1:0-8213 GCA_964465225.1 uncultured Actinomycetota bacterium | reverse complement strand
GAGCGCGCCGCCGGGGCTTCCAACAGCGCCGGAATCCTGGGGCGGATCAACCGGGCGGATTCGCTCTATCGTCTGGCCCAGAGTGCTCTCGGCGACGGGGAGAGCCTGAGGGCGCTCGGCTACTCCACGGCCATCAGAGCACAGCTGCTGGCGGCGTATGCGCTCTCCCAGCCGCATGTCGCGGGCGAGTTTCGCGGCGTCTGGGACCATCGCGGCGTCGGCTTCTATCCCGGCGACTGGGGGCGGACCTGCCGCCTGCTCGCGAAGCACGGTATCAACGCCGTCTTCCCCAACATGCTCAACGACGGCTACGCCCATTACAAGAGCGATATTCTGAACCACTCCGAGACGATGCGGAAGTTAGGCGACCAGATAGAGCAGTGCCTCGCGGCCGCGGATGAACACGGGCTGCCCATGGTCTTCACGGGCCGACGGCACTTCCGGCACTGACCACCCCGCCGTACCCGGGCACCGCACCTGTCGTTGCCGCCGCCGAACCACTTCCAGAGATCGCTTGCGTTCCGTTCAGCCAGCCGTCGTTGCCGCACCGCCACACCCGCGACGACCACCGGCGCCGATCCACGACGTTCCATCCCCGACCCCAGGAGGTCACCGAGGTGTCCGCTCGCATCCTTGACGGCAAGGCCCTGGCCACCGAGGTCCGCGCCCGCATCGCCGATGACGTCGCCCGGCTCGCCGCCGACCACGGGATCCAGCCGGGGCTGGTCGCGGTGATCGTCGGTGACGACCCGGCCTCGAAGGTCTACGTCGGCATGAAGCACCGCGCCAGCGAGGCGGCGGGCATGCGCTCCGAGCAGCACATCCTGCCCTCGGACACCTCCCAGGAGGACCTCGAGGCCCTCGTGCAACGGCTCAACGCCGACGAGGCGGTCGACGGCATCCTGGTGCAACTGCCCCTGCCCGACCACCTCGACGCCCGGGCGGTCCAGGAGCTGATCGTCCCGTCCAAGGACGTGGACGCCCTCAACCCCTACACCGCCGGACGGTTGGCGATCGGCGATCCGACCTTCCTGTCGTGCACGCCCTACGGCGTCATGGAACTGCTCGAGCATGCCGGCGTCGAGCTGGCCGGCGCGAACGTGGTCATCGTGGGCCGGTCCAACCTCGTGGGGCGCCCATTGTCGGTGATGCTCACCCTCAAGGGCCGCGATGCCACGGTGACGCTGGCGCACTCGCGGACCCGTGACCTGGCCGGGGTGTGCCGTGCGGCCGACGTGGTCGTGGCGGCTGCCGGCCGGATCGGGCTGATCACGGCGGACATGGTCCGGCCGGGTGCCGTGGTGATCGACGTGGGCACCAACCGCAACGAGGACGGCAAGCTCGTCGGTGACGTCGCCTTCGACGAGGTCGCCGAGGTGGCCGGGGCGATCACGCCCGTGCCGGGCGGGGTCGGGCCGATGACGGTGACGATGCTGCTCCAGAACACGCTGGAAGCGGCGCGGGTCCGGCGCGGACTGCCGCGGCGGTGAGGTTCAGCGGGGGCGCGCGACGCCGGTGACGGCGGCGACGGTCGGCCCCCGGGCGCTCAGCCGCCACGGCGTCACCTCGGAGACGTCGAAGCCGCCGCGTGCCAGCGCCGCACGCGTGTCCCGGTCGAGGTGGCAACCCCGCGCGACGACCCGCCACGCGGGGGTGAGCCGCCGCTGCAGCCGGGCTCGGGCAGCCACCGGATCGACGACGTGCTCGAGCACGAACAGCCGTCCGTCATCACGGAGCACGCGACGGAGTTCGGCGACCACGGCATCGGGATCTCGGACCGTGCACAGCACCAGGGTGGTCACGAGCACGTGGACGGAGCGGTCGGGGAACGGCAGGTCCTCCGCCGATGCCTCCACCACCTCGACGTCCCGGCCGAGGCTGGCGGCGCGTGCCCGCAGGCGCTCGGCCATCGCCGGATCGGGTTCGACGGCGGTGATGTGACGGACGCTGGCGGGCAGGTGGCGCAGGTTGGCCCCGGTGCCGGCACCGACCTCCACGATGTCGCCGGTGAGGTCGGCCAGCAACTCCCGCCGCTTCGCGCCGAGCCGCCCTCGTTCCAGTGCGCTCATGACCGGGTCGTAGGCGGCGGCGAACAGCTGCTGGAACAGGGACACGGAGGGGTTCCTCGCGTAGAGGCGGACCGACCGGATGCCCGGCACCGTAGCTAGGCTCGGACGACCCGACAGCAACGCCACTCTCCAGGAGCCGCCCAATGAGCTCACCCGTCCGCGTCACCGTCACCGGAGCCGCAGGCCAGATCGGCTACGCGCTCGTCTTCCGCATCGCCTCCGGGCAGATGTTCGGACCGGACACCCCCGTCGAGCTGCGCCTACTGGAGATCACGCCCGCGCTGCCGGCCCTCGAGGGCGTGGCCATGGAGCTGAACGACTGCGCCTTCCCGTTGCTCGCAGGCATCGAGATGACCGATTCCGCCGAGCAGGCCTTCGATGGCGTGAACATGGCCTGCCTGGTGGGGGCGAAGCCCCGTGGACCGGGCATGGAGCGGGCCGACCTGCTCAAGGACAACGGGGCGATCTTCACCGGCCAGGGCCGCGCGATCTCTGGTGGAGCCGACGACGTGAAGATCGCGGTGGTGGGCAACCCCGCCAACACCAACGCCCTGATCGCCGCCGCGAACGCCGAGGGTGTGCCGGTCGACCGATTCACCGCGATGGTGCGTCTCGACGAGAACCGGGCCAAGAGCCAGCTCGCCGCCAAGGCCGGGGTGCCGGTCGCCGAGGTGTCGAACCTGGCGGTGTGGGGCAACCACTCGCCGACCATGGTCCCCGACTTCGACAACGCGCGCATCGGTGGGAAGCCCGTCACCGAGGTCATCACCGACCGCGGCTGGCTCGAGGGCGAGTTCCTCTCCACCGTCCAGCAGCGGGGGAAGGCGATCATCGACGCCCGGGGTGCCTCCTCGGCCGCATCGGCGGCCAGCGCGCTGATCGACCACGTCCGCAACTGGGCCGGGGGCGCGCCGACGGCCGCCGGTGACTGGGTGTCGATGGCCGTGCCCTCGGACGGCTCGTACGGGGTACCGGAGGGCCTGATCTCCGGGTTCCCCGTCACCACCGACGGCGCCGGGAGCTACGAGATCGTCCAGGGGCTGGAGCTTTCGGACTTCGCACAGGGCAAGCTCGAGGCCACGGTCGCGGAGCTGGAGCAGGAGCGCGAGGCCGTCGCCGACATGCTCTGAGGCCGTTCTGGGCGGCCGAGCGGGTGACCGTTGGGCCCGGGCCGTCGGGCCCGGGCCGTGGCGGCCGGGCTGCGCGCGAGGTCGGGCCAGGGCGTGGGACCGGCCCCGGTAGCTGCAGCGCTACCGTTGCAGCCCCGCTGCACGCCAGCGGGGGCTGTTGCAGCCCCGCTGCACGCCAGCGGGCGCTCCCGCCACCTCCTGCAACCCGTTCCCGCCTGTGAAGCGAGGCCGACCGTGACCCGCGTGTTCTCCGGCATGCAGCCCTCGGGCGACGCCCACCTCGGCAACCTGCTGGGCGCGTGGGTCAACTGGGTGGCGATGCAACAGGACCGCGACTGCGTCTACTGCGTCGTCGATCTGCACGCGATCACCTCGCCGGCCGAACACGACCCGAAGACGCTGCGTGACCGGACGATCGAGCTGGCCACCGGGATGCTCGCGGTCGGGGTGGACCCCGAGCGTTCGATCCTGTTCGTGCAGTCGCACCTGCACGAGCACGCCGAGTGCACCTGGCTGTTCAACTGCGTCACCGGGTTCGGTGAGCTGCGCAAGATGCCGCAGTTCAAGGAGAAGGCCTCGGGACAGGGCGAGTCGGTCAGTGTGGGGCTGTACGACTACCCCGTCCTGCAGGCCGCCGACATCCTGCTCTACCACGCCGACGAGGTCCCGGTCGGTGAGGACCAGCGCCACCACATCGAGCTGGCACGTGACATCGGCCAGCGGTTCAACCACCGCTTCGCTCCGGCCGACGACCCGGTGTTCACCCTGCCGAAGGCGATCCACCCTCCAGCCGCGGCCCGGGTCATGGACCTGCAGGATCCGACGGTCAAGATGTCGAAGTCGGCCGCCAGCGACAAGGGCATCATCTACGTGCTCGACGACCCGAAGCGCATCGAGAAGAAGATCAAGAGCGCGGTCACGGACTCGGCCGAGGACATCCGTCACGACCGGGATGCCAAGCCCGGTGTGTCCAACCTGCTCGAGATCCTCTCAGCGGCGACCGGACGTGGTGTCGAGGAGCTGGCTGCCGAGTACGACGGCGGTGGGTACGGCGCCTTCAAGGCGGCCGTCGCCGAGGCCGTGATCGAGCTGCTGCGTCCGACCCAGTCACGCTACGTGGAGCTCGCCGAGGATCCCGGTGAGGTGGCACGCCTGCTCGCCGACGGGGCGGAGCGGGCCCGCGCGGTGGCCGTCCCGACGCTGCAACGGGCCAAAGAGGCGATCGGGCTGCTACCCGCCGGCTGAAGGTCCCGAGGGGGCCCGCTGCTATCCTCGCCGCACCGCGTGGCGTCGCGTCCTCGGTCGCCACCAGGACACGGAGTCGAGATGGCAGCCACCGAGACCGAGCGCTCGAAGCGGAGCCCGTTCATCGTCGAGCTGTACCGCTCCGCGTTGGGCAAGAAGTACGTGATGGCGATCACGGGGATCATCGGCCTCGGGTACATCCTGGCGCACATGATCGGGAACCTGAAGCTCTACCAGAGCGCGGCGTCCTTCAACCTCTACGCCGAGACGCTGCGTGAGCTGCTCTACCCCATCGCTCCGGAGCAGGCGGTCCTCAACCTGCTGCGTGCGGTGCTGGTCCTGGCACTGATCGGGCACGTGGTCGCCGCAGCGCAACTCACGGCGATGAACCGCCGGGCTCGTCCGCAGAGTTACCGTTCGAAGCGCGACTACGTGGCGGCGGACTTCGCGGCGCGCACGATGCGCTGGACCGGCGTGATCGTGCTGCTGTTCCTCGCCTACCACCTCGCGGATCTGACCTGGGGTTGGGTCAACCCGGCTCCGGCCGGTTCGACCCCCTACGAGAAGGTGATCGCCAGCTTCTCGGTGCCGGTCGTCGCCGCGTTCTACCTGGTGGCGAACCTGGCGCTCGGGCTGCACGTCTACCACGGGACGTGGAGCCTGTTCCAGTCCATGGGGTGGAACAACCGACGGTTCAACCACTGGCGGCGCACCCTGGCGATCGGCTTCACCGTGGTCGTGATCGGCGGCAACCTGTCCTTCCCGATCGCCGTACTGACCGGCGTGATCAGCTGAGCATGTCCGGTCCGCGAAAGGCACCTGTCGTCGGGTGCGCTCGTGGACGTCCAGGACCTCGGCACCTCCGAACCCCGCACACCCATCGACGGAGCACACGATGACGGTTCTCGACTCCCGGGTCCCCGACGGGCCTCTCGCGTCGAAGTGGGAAGACCACAAGTTCGACATGAAGCTGGTCAACCCCAACAACAAGCGCAAGTTCGAGGTCATCGTCGTCGGCACCGGGCTGGCCGGCGCCTCCACGGCGGCGACGATGGGGGAGCTCGGCTACCGCGTCAAGGCGTTCACCTACCACGACTCCGCTCGGCGGGCCCACTCGATCGCCGCCCAGGGCGGGATCAACGCGGCCAAGAACTACCACGGCGACGGCGACTCGGTACACCGCCTGTTCTACGACACCGTCAAGGGCGGCGACTACCGCTCCCGTGAGGCCAACGTCCACCGCCTCGCCGAGGTGTCGAACAACATCATCGATCAGTGCGTGGCGCAAGGGGTGCCCTTCGCCCGGGAGTACGGCGGACTGCTCGACAACCGGTCCTTCGGTGGGGCCCAGGTCTCGCGCACCTTCTACGCCCGCGGACAGACGGGCCAGCAGCTGCTGCTCGGGGCCTACCAGGCGCTCTCGCGGCAGGTGAAGGCCGGCACCGTCGAGCTGCACACCAACCAGGAGATGCTGGAACTGGTCGTCGTCGACGGCAAGGCCGTGGGCATCGTGACCCGCGACCTGGTCACCGGCGAGCTCACCCGCCACTCCGCGCACGCCGTGGTGCTCGGCACGGGCGGCTACTCCAACGCCTTCTACCTGTCCACCATGGCGATGAGCTGCAACGCCACCGCCATCTGGCGGGCCCACCGCAAGGGCGCGTTCTTCGCCAACCCCTCCTACACGCAGATCCACCCCACCGCGATCCCCTCCTCGGACGAGTTCCAGTCCAAGCTGACCCTGATGTCCGAGTCGCTGCGCAACGACGGGCGTATCTGGGTGCCGAAGGACCCGGACGAATCGCGGCCCCCGGGTGACATCCCGGAGGAGGACCGCGACTACTACCTCGAGCGCAAGTACCCCTCCTTCGGCAACCTCGCGCCCCGGGACATCTCCTCGCGCGCCGCCAAGGTCGTCGTCGACGAGGGCCGCGGTGTCGGTCCTCTCAAGAACGGGGTCTACCTCGACTTCGCCGACGCGATCTCGCGACTTGGCCGCCAGGCGGTCGCTGACAAGTACGGCAACCTGTTCGAGATGTACGAGCGCATCACCGGGGAGAACCCCTACGAGGTGCCGATGCGCATCTACCCGGCGCCGCACTACACCATGGGGGGGCTGTGGGTGGACTACCACCTCCAGACCACGATCCCCGGGTTGTTCGCCATCGGCGAGGCCAACTTCTCCGACCACGGGGCCAATCGCCTCGGGGCGTCCGCGCTCATGCAGGGCCTCGCGGACGGCTACTTCGTCCTGCCCTACACGATCGGCGACTACCTCGCGCCGCAGCTCGGGCAGGAGAAGGTCGATACCGCGGCACCCGCGTTCGACGAGGCCGAAGACGCCGTCCGCGGACGGATCGACCACTACCTCGGCATCAAGGGCACCCGCTCGGTCGACTGGTTCCACCGCGAGCTCGGCAAGATCCTCTGGGACTACTGCGGGATGGAACGCAGTCAGGCCGGCCTCGAGAAGGCGCTGAGCGAGATCCCGGCGCTGCGCGAGGAGTTCGAATCGGACGTGCGCGTGCTCGGTGGACCGGACTCGCTGAACAGCTCGCTGGAGAAGGTCGGCCGTGTCGCCGACAACTTCGAGCTCGCCGAGTTGATGTGCCGCGACGCGCTGACACGCGAGGAGTCCTGCGGGGGGCACTTCCGCGTCGAGCACCAGACCGCGGAAGGCGAGGCCAAGCGCGACGACGAGAACTTCGCCCACGTCACCGCCTGGGAGTGGACCGGTGACTCGGCCAGCCCCAACGAGCATCGTGAGCCGCTGGTCTACGAGGGGGTCCAGCTGTCCACCCGCAGCTACAAGTGACGGCGTCCGTGCACGCGATCACCGTGGCCTTCTCCCGCCGCGTCGGCGTGTGCTCGCCACGGCCGATGCCCCTCAGCAATCCCACGCACCCATGGAGCCCGACACCGTGAACCTGACCCTTCGAGTGTGGCGGCAGTCCGGACCGGATGCGCCCGGCCGGTTCGAGACCTACGAGGCGACCGATGTCAGCCCCGACTCCTCCTTCCTGGAGATGTTGGACCTGGTCAACGAGGAGCTGATCGCCGCCGGCGAGGTGCCGATCGAGTTCATGCACGACTGCCGTGAGGGCATCTGCGGTACCTGCGGGATGATGATCAACGGCAAGGCCCACGGCCCGCAGGCCCTGACCGCCACCTGCCAGCTGCACATGCGCACCTTCAGCGATGGCGACGAGATCGTGCTGGAGCCCTGGCGGGTGTCCGGTTTCCCCATCATCAAGGACCTGGTGGTCGATCGCTCGGCCTTCGACCGGATCATCGAGGCCGGGGGCTACATCACCGTCGACACCGGGTCCGCGCCGGACGCGAACCTGACCCAGATCCCCAAGGACACCTCCGACCTGGCGATGGACGCCGCGGCGTGCATCGGCTGCGGTGCCTGTGTCGCCGCCTGTCCGAACGGGGCCGCTCAGCTGTTCACCTCGGCCAAGGTGGCGCAGCTCAACATGCTGCCCCAGGGACAGGCGGAACGGTACGGCCGCGCGGAGCACATGGTCGAGGTGATGGAGGAGCACTTCGGGTCCTGCACCAACATGGGGGAGTGCGAGGCTGCCTGCCCCAAGGGCATCTCGATCGACTTCATCGCGATGATGAACAAGGACTACCGCAAGGCCAAGTTCAAGAACCGTCGCTCTGCCTGAATCGGCTGCCAGGCTCGGTCCGACGGGAGCTGGGCGCTGGCCCAGTTCCGGTGGCCGTGGCTCGGGTTCGGGCCGGGTGGGGTCGCTCGGCGCGA
>CAYXJD010000145.1:0-8246 GCA_964465225.1 uncultured Actinomycetota bacterium | reverse complement strand
GGCCACCTGCTCGTCGCGGCCGACGGTCCGGTGCGGACCTCGGTCGGGCACTACCTCGACCCGTCGCCCACAGGCACGACGGGTCGCACATCGCTCGTCGGACGCCGATTGCTCGACGACGCCCGAGCCGAGCGGCTGCATCACGTGCTTCGAGCCGGCCGGTGGTGGACGCCGCCCGGCGATGCGCTCGACGGGTGGGCGTTCGCCGAGGTCGTGCCCGAGCCCCCCGACTCGGTGTTGGGGCCCTGAGGGGTCGCTCAGTGCTCCTCGCTCGGCGTGTCGATGAAGGGCATCATCGCCCGCAGTTCCTTGCCGACCACCTCGACGGGGTGTGACCGGCCCTCGGCGCGCTTGCGCTCGAAGAACTCGCCGCCGGACTCGATCTCGTCCATGAAGCGCTGGGCGAACGACCCGTCGCGGATCTCGGCGAGGATGTCCTTCATCGCGGCGCGCGAGGTCTCGTTGACGACCCGTGGCCCGGACACGTAGTCGCCGTACTCGGCGGTGGTCGAGATCGAGTGGCGCATCCACGAGATGCCGCCCTCGTACATCATGTCGACGATCAGTTTCAGCTCGTGGAGGCACTCGAAGTACGCCGCCTCGGGCTGGTAGCCGGCGTCGACGAGCGTCTCGAACCCGGCCTGCACGAGGTGGCTGACGCCACCGCACAGCACGGCCTGCTCGCCGAACAGGTCGGTCTCGGTCTCCTCGGCGAACGTGGTCTCCAGCACCCCGGCGCGGGTCAGTCCCATGCCCTTGGCGTAGGAGCGCCCCAGTTCCAGCGCCGCGCCGGTGGCGTCCTGCTCGACGGCCACGAGTCCGGGCACGCCCTGCCCCTGCTCGTAGGTGCGCCGGGCGATGTGGCCAGGCGACTTCGGTGCCACCAGGAAGACGTCGACGTCCTGAGGTGGGGCGATCAGCCCGTAGTGGATGTTGAAGCCGTGGCCGAAGACCAGCGCGTTGCCCGGTTCGACGGCCTCGCGCAGGCCAGCCTCCCACATGCCCTTCTGTGCGGTGTCCGGCGCGAGGATCACGATGACGTCCGCTTCGGCGGCGGCGTCGTTGGTCGGCAGCACGCGCAGGCCCTGTTCCTCGGCCTTGGTCCACGACGGCGAACCCTCGCGCAGGCCGACGCGCACGTCGACCCCGGAATCGCGCAGGTTGAGGCTGTGGGCATGGCCCTGGCTGCCGTACCCGAGCACAGCGACCTTCCTGCCCTGGATCAGGGAGAGATCGGCGTCGTCGTCGTAGAAGATGGTGGCCATGGGGTCATCGCTCCTGGGCGGTGGTTCGCGGACGCCGAGGTGGTCGACGTCGCCTGGCCGCGGAGCCTAGGACACCAGGCCGCGGTGGCAGACCTCGCCGTGGCTGCCTGGCTCAGTCCGAGGGCGCGGGCAGCCCGAGCAGCAGGTCGCCGGCGACGAGCTCCTCGACCGCGGCGTCGTCGTAGCGCAGCAAGGTGCCGTGTCGCACGACCGCGAGGTTCACCCCGTGTGCCTCGCCGAGGGGGCGTCCGATCTCATCGGGTTCGGCCTCCCGCTCCACCAGGACCAGGCCCTGCGAGGTGTGCAGGAGGTCGGTGACCACCGCGGCGATGCGCGGGTTGTGGCTCGTCACCCCGAGCAGTCGTCCCGTGGTCTCCGCCGAGGTGATCACGGCATCGGCTCCGGACTGGCGCAGCAGGTGCGCGTTCTCCTGCTCCCGCACGGCCGCCACGATCGTGGCGTCGGGCGCGAGCTCACGGGCGGTCAGCGTGATCAGCACCGCCGCGTCGTCGCGGTCGGGTGCGACGATCACCGACCGTGCCCGTGCGACGTGCGCTTCCAGCAGGGTCCGCGTCCGTGAGGCGTCCCCGTTGACGACCGTGTAGCCGTCGCCCGAGGCCTCCTGCGCCGCCTCCGGATCGCGCTCAACGACCACGATGTCGCTGGTGTCGCTGTCGGCGTTGCCCTCGGCCAGCGCGTGCGCCGCGGAGCGGCCCTTGACGCCGTAGCCACAGATCACGTGATGATCGCGCACCCGTCTGCTCCATCGGTCGTGTCTCAGCGTCTCCCGCCAGCGCTCGGTGAGCAGCTCCACCGTCGTCCCGACGACGACCAGGAGGAAGGCGACCCTGGCAGGCGTGATCACCAGGATCGCGGTGAGCCGTGCACCGGCCGTGACCGGGGTGATGTCGCCGTAGCCGGTGGTGGTCACCGTGACCGAGGCGTAGTACAGCGCATCGAGCAGGCCGACCGGTTGGCCCGTCTCGTCGACGTACCCGCCCCGGGTCGCCAGGACGGCGAACGCGACGACGAACAGCAGCCCGACGGCGATGGTGATCCGCCGGGCGAGTGCCACCAGCGGTGCCCGCTCGGGCACGGGCACGCTGGCCCGGATCGGATCGATGACACCCACCTTTCGGCCCTGTCGGGGCGCAACCGTAGTCCCTCGGCGTGCGAGCCGGCCGGCTGCTTGACTCGAGGTCGTTCATCCATCCTGGGGTCCACCGTGGCGAACCGTCTCTACCTCGCATCACTGGAGCCCCGGGCGGGCCGCTCCCTGGTCACGCTCGGGATCATGGAGCTGCTCACCCGGCGGCTGGGATCGGTGGGCTACGTCCGACCGGTCGTGCCCTCGAGCCGTGCACCCGACCAGCGGATCGAGCTGATGCGGCGGCGCTACGACCTCGACCTCGATCCCGACGAGATGGCCGTCTTCGGCTCCGACGAGGTGGCGGAGCGGTTCGGTGACGGCCGCGGGGAGGAGGTCTTCAAGGGCATCCTCGACGTCGCTCAGGAGATGGAGCAGCGCTACCCGTTCGTGCTCTACGACGGCTCCGACTACACCGGTGCGGCCGCTTCGCTCGAGTTCGACGTCAACGCCCAGATCGCCAACCACCTGGGTGCTCCCGTGCTCGCCGTGGTCAACGGGGCGGAGCGGCTGCCCGGTGAGGTACTCGACGCGCTGCACATCGCACGGGAATCGCTGGCGAACGAGGGCTGCACGATCGCCGCCCTGGTCATCAACCGGGTCGATGCCAGCGTGATCGACGAGGTCCGCGAGGCGGTCGAGGGGGGCGGCGGGGAGGAACCCGTGTGGGTCCTTCCCGAGGTGCCGATGCTCGCCAAGCCGACCGTGCGCGAGATCTCGGACGAACTCGGCGCCGACCAGCTCGCCGGGTCGGTCACCGACCTCGACCGCGAGGTCACGGTGATCAAGATCGCGGCCATGAGCCTCCCGAACGTCCTCGACCACATGGACGAAGGGGCGCTGCTGATCACCCCTGCGGACCGTCCGGATGTCATCGCCGGCACCCTGCTGGCGCGTACCGCTGGCACCTTCCCCAACATCGCAGCGCTGATGCTGACCGGGGGGTTCCCACTGCACCGCAACCTCGAGCAGCTCCTCGATGGGCTCGGTGACGTCGCCCTGCCCCTGCTGGCGGTGTCCGGCGACACCTGGACCACGGCCCGTCGGGTCGCCGGGGTCCCGGCCGTGATGCGCCCGAGCAACGAGCGCAAGATCGAGACGGCCCTCGGCGTCTTCGAGGAGCACGTGGACACACATCTGCTCGAGCAGCGCATCGAGGTGGCGCACACCGAACGGGTCACCCCGTTGATGTTCGAGTACGAGCTGCTCCAGCGGGCCCGGGCCGATCGTCGCTGCATCGTGCTGCCTGAGGGGGAGGACGAGCGGATCCTGCGTGCGACCGAGGTGCTGCGACGTCGCAACGTCGTCGACCTGATCCTGCTGGGTGAGGTCGATCAGGTGCGCGCCAGGGCCGACGCCGCGGGTGTCGACCTCGGCGACATCGAGGTGATCGAGCCGTCCGAGTCCGACCTGCTCGAGGACTTCGCGGCCGAGTACACCGAGCTCCGCGCCCACAAGGGTGTGACCAGGGAGTTCGCCCTCGAGACGATGCTGGACGTCAGCTACTTCGGGACCATGATGGTCCACCGGGGGTTGGCCGACGGCATGGTCTCCGGGGCCGCCCACACCACCCAGCACACGATCCGTCCCGCCTTCGAGATCATCAAGACCACCGAGGGTGTGTCGATCGTCTCCTCGGTGTTCTTCATGGCGCTCGCCGACCGTGTGCTGGTCTACGGCGACTGTGCGGTCAACCCCGACCCCGATGCCGAGGGCCTGGCCGACATCGCGATCAGCTCGGCGACCACCGCCGCGGCGTTCGGTATCGATCCGAAGATCGCGATGCTGTCGTACTCGACCGGCGAGTCGGGCAAGGGGCGTGCCGTGGAGCGTGTGCGTGAGGCCACGGCCCTGGTCCGCGAGCGCCGTCCCGACCTCGAGGTGGAGGGTCCGATCCAGTACGACGCCGCGATCGATGCCGGCGTCGGGGCGGCCAAACTGCCGGGCTCCAGCGTCGCTGGCCACGCGACCGTGTTCATCTTCCCCGACCTCAACACCGGCAACAACACCTACAAGGCGGTGCAACGTTCCTCCGGTGCGGTCGCGATCGGTCCGGTCCTGCAGGGGCTGAACAAGCCGGTCAACGACCTCTCACGTGGCTGCCTGGTCGACGACATCGTCAACACCGTCACGATCACGGCGGTCCAAGCTCAGCGCTAGCCCGACCACCGCGGCGCGTCCGTTCCGGCCAGGAGTCCACCCGTGCAGGTCCTCGTCCTCAACTCCGGCAGCTCCTCGATCAAGTACCGCCTCTACGACGACCGCGACGACCGCCTGGCGCTGCACGCCCGGGGGCTGGTCGAGCGCATCGGCGAGACCACCGGTCACGCCGAGCAGGTCGTGAGCGGCGAGGACGGTTCGAGCAGCGAGGACACCGAGGATGCGCCCATCCCCGACCACGAGGCCGGTTTCCGCTGGATCGTGTCCCGGCTCGAGGACGCCGGGCTGGCCGATGAGCTCGGAGCGATCGGCCACCGGGTCGTCCACGGCGGCGCGGAGTTCACGGCACCCACGGTGATCGACGAGGCCGTCATCGCCCGGATCGAGGCGCAGGTGCCCCTGGCGCCGCTGCACAACCCGGCCAACCTCACCGGGATCGAGGTGGCCCGCCAGCTGCGACCGGAGCTGACCAACGTCGCGGTGTTCGACACCGCGTTCCACGCGACGCTGCCGCCTGCGGCCTACCACTACGCCGTCCCCACCCGACTCCTCGAGGAGCAGGGCATCCGCCGGTACGGCTTCCACGGCACCTCGCACGCCTACGTGGCCCGGCGTGCGGCCGCCGCGCTCGGCCGCCCGGCGACGGAGCTCAAGCTCGTCACCCTCCACCTCGGCAACGGGGCTTCGGCCACCGCCGTGGACGGAGGCCGCAGCGTGGAGACCTCCATGGGCCTCTCGCCGCTGGAGGGCCTGGTGATGGGGACCCGCTCGGGTGACCTGGACCCGGCCGTGATCTTCCACCTGATCCGCGAGGCCGGGCTGCGGCCCGATCAGGTGGAACGGCTGCTCAACCGCGAGAGCGGTCTGCTCGGGTTGTGTGGCGACAACGACCTGCGCACCATCGAGGAGCGGGCCGACGCCGGCGACGAGGCCGCACAGCTGGCGCTGGAGGTCTACGTGCACCGCATCCGCAAGTACCTCGGGGCCTACGCGGCGGTACTCGGACGGCTGGACGGCATCGTGTTCACGGCCGGGGTCGGGGAGAACTCGGACACGCTGCGCGAGCGGATCTGCGCGGGCCTCGACGTCCTCGGGCTGCGGCTGGATCCGGCGCGCAACGCGGGCCAGCGGGCGACGAACGCTGCCGACGGGGTCATCGCGGTCCACGCCGAGGACAGCGAGGTGGAGATCCTGGTCGTCGCCACCGACGAGGAGCGCGAGATCGCGGAGCAGACGCTGGCCGCGATCCGGGCCTGACCGGACGCCACCGGGACACGGCTGTGCGGCCGGGCCGTCTACCGCGCCCGGCGCAGCGGCTGCCAGCCCCGGTAGGTCCAACTCCGCCACAGCCACTCGACCGGCCCGAACCGGTAGCGCCGCAGCCACAGCGGGCACACCACCAGCAGCAGGGCCCAGGTCGCCGCGACCACGGTCAGCGCGCTCGTGGCCGTCCAGGCGTCGTAGGTGCTCCAGCCGACGAACACCACGGTGGCGATGAGGCTCTGCGACAGGTAGGCGGTCAGCGCCATCTGGCCGACGGCCGCCAGAGGACGCCAGGTTCCGAACCGCAGGGCCAGGAGCGTGAGGCTGGCGAGGTAGCCCACGGCCAGCAGCGGGGCGGCGACCAGCTGTGCCGGCACGGCCGCCAGCGCGACCCAGGCCGAGGTGCCCTCGGGGGCGGTGCCGGTGGCGGTCCCCACCGGCCCGAGCAGGCCGAGCACGAGGTTGGCCGGCAGGCCGACGCCCAGGCCGAGGAGGGCCAGACGCCGCAACAGCGCACGGGCGCCAGCCGGATCGGTGGCCACACCGGCACGTGCGGTGGCCAGACCCAGGAGGAACAGTGCCAACAACCACGGGATCGAGGTCAGCTGGCCGGTCTGGAGGACGAGCGCCTCGAAGGAGCGGGCGGCCAGCACCTCACCGAGGCCACCCTCGGTGTAGGCCGCGATGGTGGCCTGGCGTCGCTCGTCGAAGACGCTGTCGAGCGCACCACTCACGGGATCCTGGCTGCCATCGCCAGCGAGGTCGCCGGAGGCCGTCGCGAGGATGGCCACTGCGGTCAGCGCTGCCACGAGGCCGCCCGACCACCACAGCGCCGTGCGCGTGCGCACTCCCAGGAACGGCAGCAGCGCGAAGCCGGTGAGGGCGTACACGAACAGGATGTCACCGGGGAACAACAGCACCATGTGTGCCAGTCCGAAGACGGCCAGGAGGCTGTAGCGCCGAGCCAGGAGGCGGTGCGCGGACCAGCCGCGCTGCCACGCCTTGGCGGTCAGCAGGGCCGCCCCCACGCCGAACAGGATCGCGAAGCTCGAGACGAACTTGCCGGCGGCGAGCCAACCCACCAGGAAGCTCGCGATCCGATCGGCGTCATCGGCGGGGGCCGACAGGTCTGCGGTGAGGGCGTCGAACAGCACGGGACCGCGCAGCAGCTCGATGTTGATCAGCAGGATGCCGAGCAGGGCGAACCCACGCAGTAGGTCGAGGATGGGTTCGCGGTCACGCGGCTGGACGGGTCGCGGGACCTGCGTGGCCGAAGACGGTGGTGGCGGCGGCAGGGATGGCGGCGTCGTCACCCCACGTGGTCGCCGTGTCCGAGGTCGCGCAGCGCGCCGCGGATCCGCTCGGCGGCCTCGTCGAGCGCGTCGGGATCGGGATCGGGGTCCGCCCGCCCGAAGTCCAGGTCGGCCAGCTCGCGGAGCGGGACCACGTGCACGTGGCAGTGCGGGACCTCGAAGCCGGCGATCGCGGTCCCGATCCGGGGTGGCTCGAAGGCGGTCCGCAGCGCGCGTCCGACGATCCGGGTCACCTCGCTGACCTGCTGCCAGGTCGCGGGGTCGAGGTCGATCCAGTGGTCCACCTCGTCACGGGGCACCACCAGCGTGTGACCCGGAGCCAGGGGCCCGATCGACAGGAAGGCGACCACCTGGTCGTCACGCCAGACGAACCGGCCCGGCAGCTCACCGTCGATGATCCTCGTGAAGACGCTGGCCATGACCGGCTCCTGGTCGTCGGCGGTGACGGTGCTGGGCCGTTGGAGCGGGTGACCGGGATCGAACCGGCACCTCCTGCTTGGAAGGCAGGGGCTCTACCATTGAGCTACACCCGCGAGCAGGCGGCAGCGTAGCGAGGACGTCGCCGGCTCCGGGATCGATCCGGGATGCGATGGGGACGTCGCCGAGCGCTAGCGTGGCTCGTCACGTCCCGGTGTGCCCCTGGGACGCACCGATCAGGAGCCAGGATGACCACGATGAAGGACCGGCTGCTCCTCGGGTCGGAGTTCCGACCCGAGGAGCACGACCGCTACCGAGAGCTGGTGTTCGGCAACCTGGAACGGCGTCTGAAGCGTTGGCAGCCGGAACAGGTCGAGCTCGAGCTGTCGGTCAGCGGGCGGGAGACCAACGCGCAGCGCACGGAGCTCGTCTGCCGCATCGTCGGGGTGCCGACGATCGCCTCCACCTCGCCCCTGCCCGACCTCGACAAGGCGGTCGTGGAGGTACGCAACGACGTGCGTCGCCAGGTCAACCGCTGGCTCACCCGCAAGGAGGCCGAACGCCGCCGTTGACCTCCGGACGGCGCAGCAACAGCAGCGTCGTCGGGAGGGGAGAGCGGATCGGATGGTCGGGGTGGCCGGATTCGAACCGGCGGCCCCCTGCTCCCAAAGCAGGTGCGCT
>CAYXJD010000144.1:6698-8415 GCA_964465225.1 uncultured Actinomycetota bacterium | reverse complement strand
ACCGACTGGATCCAGGGCAACCAGTCCCTGGACGAAGCACTCGCCGACATCGACGAGCTCTACGCAGAGGTCACCGGGCCAGCAGCCGAGTGACGCGGAAGTGCCCGTCGGATCACGGTCGAGCCGATGAGCACGCGGGAGTCCAAGGGGCCGGGTCGTGGTGACCCGGCCCCTTCTCGCGCGGGCGCCGACGGGGACCGCGCCGGTTGCCACCAGCGCCAGCTGTCCATGAGTTCTGGCCACCCTGAGCGACGACAAAATCACCCTGCGTGGTATCAAGAGGGAGGCGAGGGGTGCCGATGCAGAGCACGAGGTCAACGGACCGCCGGCAGGGCGCTGACGGGGTGACCAGAGGGTGGGAATGGTGCTCATGGTCGAGCTGCAGCGTGATCGGGTGGCGGTCCCGATGCCGGACGGCAGTGAGCAACTCATCGACCCGAGACGTCACCGTCCCGATGTGGTGCGCCGCCTGCTGTGCGCCGGGGTGTCGGCCGCAGCGCTCCACCGACTGTTCCCGGACTGGACCGCGGTGATCGTCGCAGCTGAGCGCGAACTCGCCGCGTTCGAGCCCTCCCGCCAGCACGCCTGGTGAGCCGGGCCCGTCCCCGCCGATGCACGCACCGGTGCCGCCACCTCCGGGGTCGTGTGGCAGGCTAGCTGCGGCCGGCTGGACCGAGACCGCCGGGGGAACGGGACACCATGGATGCAGGACACGATGGCCTCCTGACCGGCAAGCGCATCCTGATCACCGGCGGCTCCCGGGGACTCGGTGCCGCGACCGCTCGACGGCTGGCCGCCATGGGCGCCGAGGTGATCATCACCTACCGCCAACGTGCCGAGGAGGCCGCCGAGGTCGCCGCCGCCTGCGCGGCACTGACACCCGGGGCCCGAGCTGAGCGGTTGGATCTGCTGGAGGAGGACAGCGTCCGGGAACTGTTCGGCCGGCTCACGGAGCGAGGTGATGAGCTCGATGTCGTCATCGCCAACGCCGCCGCCACCGCCTTCAAGCCCCTCATGGAGCTGAAGCTGCACCAGATCGACAAGACGTTCGCGATCACGGTCCGCCACTTCCTACTCCTGACCCAGCTCGCCTTCCCACTCCTGCAGCCACGAAGCGGCCGTATCGTCGCGATCAGCGGCGCGGACACGGTGGGCTACCTGCCGGGACACGGCTTGCTGGCCGCCGCCAAGGCGTCCATGGAGATGCTGGTCCGCTACCTCGCCTGCGAGCTCGGACCGCTCGGGGTGACCGCGGTCGGGGTGCTGCCCGGCTACATCGACACCGAGTCCCTCCGGCTCAACGTTGGCCCCTACCACGACAAGCTGCAGGCGGCCGAGCGGTTGACCCACCCACTGCGCACCGCCGCGACGCCCGAGGACGCCTCCGAGGCCCTCGCTCTGATGTGCCTGCCGGAAGCACGGTGGTTGAACGGCCAGATCGTGGAGAACAGTGGCGGAGGCCTGTTCGGGTACATGGGCCGGTTCGGCCAGGCCTGGGCCATGGTGCCCGACGAGGCGGTCCAACCGACGGCGGCGCGCCCCGACACCGCCGAGGCCCCCATGTTGCAACGTGAGGGCGAACGACCAGCCGAGGGCTGACACCGCTCACTCCGACAGCGCCAGCGGTCCCGTGGCCGCGGCCATGAGCCGGTCGCTCAGACCGGTGCGACGTTCACGCGGACGGTCCTGGTGCGCCGCTGCCCGCAGGGCGTCGAGC
>CAYXJD010000144.1:0-6688 GCA_964465225.1 uncultured Actinomycetota bacterium | reverse complement strand
TCGAAGGCTTCGACTATCCCGACTGGCTGAACGCGGGCGTCGAGCTGACCGACCACGATCAGTGCCTGGCGTGCCCGGGTGACCCCGGTGTAGACCAGGTTGCGCCACAGCATCCCCCGGTGCGACCGGTCGACGACCAGCAGCACCACGGGCCACTCCCCGCCCTGGGACTTGTGGACGGTGACGGCCCATGCCGGCGTCAGGTTGGCGGCCCCGCGACGGTCCACGGTGACCTCGCCGCGGGGGAAGGCGACCCGCAACTCACCCCGTCGGCGGTCCAGGTCCACGACGGTGCCGACGTCACCGTTGGCCACGTCGAGCTCCAGGTCGTTGCGGGTCTGCATCACGCGGTCACCGGCGTGGAAGCCGGCGACCTCCTGCTGGCCGTCACCCGGATTGAGCGCCGCCTTGAGCCCCGTGTTGAGAGCGTCGACGCCGGCCGGCCCGCGGTAGACGGGAGCCAGGACCTGCACGTCCGTGGAAGCGATCCCGAGGTGGGCCGGGACGCGCTCCACGACCGCCTGGACGACCCTCGGCACCAACCGTCGGTGGTCACGCTCCTCGGCCAGGAACACGTCCCCGTCCGCCGGAGCGATCGCGGCGACCGTGCCGCCGAGGATCTCACGCGCCAGGCTGACGATGCGGCTACCGGTGGCCTGGCGGTGGATCTCCGTGAGCGCGGTGACGTGCACGACCCCGGAGGCGACGAGGTCGCGCAGGACGTCGCCAGGACCGACCGACGGCAGTTGGTCGGGGTCGCCGACCAACACCAGGTGCGCCCCGCTCTCGATCGCAGCCACCAGGCGACCTGCCAGCCAGGTGTCACACATCGACACCTCGTCGGTCACGATGAGATCGAAGGGCAGCTGTTCGGTGGACCCGTAGCGGAACACGAACCCACCCTGGCCGTCGGGGCGCGCCTCCAACAGGCGGTGCACGGTGGAGGCGGGGCGACCCACCAGTTCCTCGAGCCGCTTGGCGGCGCGCCCGGTCGGAGCGCACAGGGCGACGCTGTGGCCGGCGGACTCGACGATCCGGACGATCTCCTCGACGGTTCTTGTCTTGCCGGTGCCTGGTCCACCGGTCAGCACCGACACCGGGTAGGTGAACGCCGCCTGGACCGCTGCCCGCTGACCATCGGTCAGTTCCCCGGCGAGCGATAACCCGTCGGCCAGCCGCGTCAGCCGCGGGGCTGCGGCGGTGGACAGACGGTGCAGGTCGGCGGCCAGGTCGACCTCGCTCCGCCGGGCGGCCGGGGTGGTCACGATGCCCTCGCCGCTGAGCTCCTCGGTCACCAGGGTGCCGGCGGCCACCGCGCCTGCCAGCCCCTCCGCCGCGAGGATCCGGTCCACCGCCAGGAGCTGGGACGTGGCCTCCACGGTCCCATCGCGGCTGAGGTGTTCGTGTCCGTCCCGTCGGCGTGCGGCGTCCACCGCAGCGCGGGCTCCCGCGACCAGACGGGCGGGATCGTTGGCCGCGACCCCCAGGTGACGGGCCAGGGCGTCGACGTGAGCGAAGCGAGCGCGTTCGGCACCCAGCAGCAGGTAGGGGTCGGTCCGCGCCAGCTCGACAGCATCGGGACCGAAGCGCCCGTGGACGCTGCTGACGACGTCGCGCGGCCAGCGGACCGGGGTCACCAGCCGGACGAGATCCGCAAGGGCGCGCCCGCTGGCCCAGGCCCGGGTCAGTTCCGCGGCGTCACCCTCATCCAGACCCGCTTCCTCGACCAGGCGTTCGGGCTGGTGATCGAGCACGCGGCCCGCGCCGGCACCGAAGGTCGTCAGCACCCGGGTACGCGCCGCCGAGGAGACCGCGGCGAACCGCTCGCCCGACAGCAACGTGGTCAGGCCGGCGACCGAGGTGGGTACCAGGTGCTCGTACAGCAGGACGTCGAAGGTCGGCCCATGGCGAGGATGGGTGGTCCAGCGCCCGACGACGCGGACGCCGTCGCCCTCGACCAAGCTGGACAGCGGGCCGACGCAGCGGACGCCATCACCGCTGGCCAGCTGCAACTCGATCACGCCGAACCCGGTGACCGGGTCGGCGAAGTAGGTCCCGATGACCTCTCCGCTGAGCTGCTCGTCACCGAGCAGCTCGTCGGTCACGGCTGCTCCTGCGCCCCGGTCCCGTGCTCGTCGTCGCCGTCCGGGGTGTCGGTGTCCTGGGCGTCGGGTGCATCCGGCTCGCCCGGCTCGTCGACATCCTCGAGGGGGGAGGCCACGGGCCCCGGCGGCACCGGTGCCACCTCCAGGTGGCCACCGAGCTCGGTCGGCTCGTAGGTCACCATGTCGTGCTCGCGACGTCCGACCAGCCAACCGACGAACAGGCCGACCCCGAAGCCGGTACCGGTCCAGGCGGCGGTCCGCCAGCGCCGGCGGCGGCGCTCACGCTTGGACGGCGGGATGGAGCCCGCGACCTCGCGAGCGCGCTCGCCCACGACCAGCCCACGTTCGCTCACGTCCTCGGCGACCGTGCCCAGGCCACCCACCGCGCGCACCAGCAGCTTCGGCAGGAGCAGCAGCACACCCAGTGCGGCGTGGATCGCCTGCCAGAGGCCCCGTTCGAGCTGCGGCACCGCGGTCTCCCGGTCGATCGGGAGGCTCTCCTCGAGCTCCTGCAACCGGCGTTGCAGCTCGTCCTTGGCCTGCTCGGTGCGTTCGGCGATCACCGGCCCGGCGCGCTCCGCGAGGTCGGTGCCGGTCTCCCGAGCCCAGCTGGCCACCTCCGTGCCGCCGGTCCGCGCACGCTCGGCGAGCACCTCCCGCGCCTCCTGCGCCCGCTCGGCGAGCAGCGCCCGCGCTTCGTCGAGTCGCTCCGCCGCTGCCTGCTCTGCTGCCGCCATGGGCCCGTCCTCCAGTTCGTCGATGCCGTCACCGGTCGACGCGGTCGCGTCGGTGGGCGTCGCCGCCTCCTGCCGATCTGCCACGAGCTACTCCTGGGCGCGGGGATCACCGCTGCCCGGTCGCGTCGTACCGACGACGGTAGTCGAGGCAAGCCCGCCTGGCCGTCAGCGCTCGTCGAGCATCGTGCTGGAGCGCGACCATCGCAGACCGCCGCGGTCCGCGACCGCGTCGAGCACCGCTGTCGGCGCGGCCACCTCGCTCGGCGCCCTGGGACCCCCGCTGACCTCCTGGCGTGTGGCCGCGGTCAAGCGCATCGTCAGTTCCACGGCCAACTCCGCGCTGATCCGGATGGGATCACGGCCGTACGCCCAGGCCCGTCCCAGCATCCGCTCGCCGGCGCCCTCCGCGACACAGCCCCACCGGGCGTCCGCCCACGCGGCCGCGCCGCCCAGCGGGCCCGGACGGGCGAGGCGCCGCTGCAACCACCGCCGTCCGGCCGCCGAGCCGGCGACCGAGGACCGCGCCTGGAGCAACTCGGCGCGCCATCCCGGCATGGCCTCGTAGGTGTGGACGGTCCGCACCGACGTGAGGTGTCGGGGCACCGTCAGCCACTCACCACCGGGCACCGCGGCGGCGTGGGCTGGTCCGACCGGCCGGGGGAACCACGCCAGCCGCCTGCGGCCGCCCGGTGGCTCGGGGACGACGCGACCGGCCTCCAGCGCCGATCCCCGGCCCTCGAGCCCGGCGACGGCGGCGCGCCGCTCCCCCGGTGTGAGATGCCGCCGCGACCCTGCTGAGGTGTAGGCCACGTGGACCTCCTGCGGTTCCGTGACCGGTTCGGCGGCCAACGCCGCCAGCAGATCTCCGAGCGCCCACCGCAGCCCGGCGCCACCGAGGAGACGCGCACCCGTGTCCGGGCCCGTGGGGCCGGTCCGGGCCATCAGCCAGTCCAGGTACCCGACCTCGTGATCGACGTCGACGACATCGATCCCGTCGCGGACGGCGGCAGTGACGACCCGTCGGGTCACGTCGAGGTCGCCACCTGCGGCGGACAGCACCACCGTTGCCCCGTCGGGGACCGCCGAGGCATCGCGAGCGAGCCCGACCCAGGGGATACCACGAGCCTCGAGGAGCTCCACGACCACCTGCCCGACGGTGCCACCACCACCGAGGACCGCGACCCGCATCCCGATCCCCATCCGCCGTCACACGGCCGCGTCGCTGGCCGCTCGCTCCATCCACACGGGAGCCTACGGCGCACGCCGAGGGTGCGTGACTCCCGGGCGGACGGGTGCGAGGATGCGGCCGTCGTCATCCCCAGCTGCGAGGTGCGCGTGACCGCCGGACCCCCGACGCTCCCCGCGGATGCCGTGCTGCTGCGTCTGCCGGTGGAAGGTGCGGGTTGGCCTGCGACGCTGCCGGAGGTTCCCCGGGGCGGGCCGGTGACGGTGACACTCGGACGCCCGGATCTGCTCCCGACCGACCCGGGTCCGGCCCAGGTCCGCGGCTACCGCATCGTCGGTGCGGCCAGCGAGTCCCGGCCCTTGGGCTCGGTCGTGGACCTGCTGGTCACGGCCGCCCTGCGTGAGGCGGCACCCGAGTGGTGGGAGGCGCTGCTGCGGCGCGCGTCCCGGGTCTTCGACCTACGGCTCGGCCCGGTCCAGCAGGTCCTGTCCGCCGAGCTCGCACTCCACGTCGAGGCGCTGCAGCGCTGAGCAAGCGGATCCTCGGCGGTCCCGCTGCCGCAGGAGCGCTGAGCCGCACGCACGCTCGCTACGACGGGACACGCAAGAGGTCGTGGTCTTCCGGACGAGCAACGCTTGCCATAGTTAGCATTATCGCGTACTATCGCAAGCAGACCCGGAGATGACGTCCGGCGAGGGGACGGCGCCCTCGGCAGGTGCGCCCCGATGGCGGATCCGTCCGGCTCCCGCGCGGTCCCCTCCTCGGACGTCACCACGGGACACCGACCACCGACACCCAGGAGGCCACCATGGCCGAGACCACCACCGCGAAGAAGACCACCAAGAAGACCGCCGCCAAGGCGACCGCCAAGAAGACCACGAAGAAGACGGCGGCCAAGAAGGCGACCGCGAAGAAGGCCGCTCCGAAGCGGGCCCCCAAGGCTCCCGCCCCTCGGCTGCGCGAGCGCGAGCTCCGTACGATCCTGGAGGACGCCGGCTACGCGACGGCCGGGCTCGTGGGTGACGTCGTCGAGTTGGCCAGGGATCTGCCGGGCCGTCTGGAGCACCTGCGTACGGAGGCCGGCGAGGCACCGACCAAGCTGAAGGGCGTCCGTGACGTGCCCGAACGCGTCGAAGAGACCATCGGTGAGCTGCGTGAGCGCCTCGCCAAGGACACCGATCGCTACCTCGAGAGCTTCGAGGGCCGGTTCGACTCCAAGGCCAAGGAGGGCCGCAAGCTGGCCGATGAGGTCCGCAAGGACGACCGTGTCAGCAAGCTGCTCGACCAGGCGGACAACGCTCGTGCGCAGCTGCGCGGCGCTGTGACCTCCGTGACCAAGACCGCTGACGTCGCCGTCGAGACCGCCACCGAGCAGGCCGACAGGGTCAGCACCCAGGCGAAGGCCACCGCCACCTCGGCGCAGAAGGCCGTGGATGACACCGTGAGTCGCGCCAAGGGCACCGTCACCACCGCCCGCAAGGGCGTCGATGCCACCGTGTCGCAGGCCAAGGGCACCGCGACCGCTGCGAAGCATGCGGCCGAGGAGACGGTCGAGGCCACCGAGCCCCAGGCCAAGACGGCGAAGAGCCAGGTCAAGGGCGCAACGACCTCGGTCAGGAAGACCGCTGAGGCCGCCACCGATGCCGCCACCGACGCCACCACCCAGTGAACCACCACGGCGTCGCGCACCGGTTGCGACGCCATGAGATCGCGAGGCCCGTCCCGCTGCTGATCCGCCGGGGCGGGCTTCGCCACGTCCGCCACCTCGCCCACGGTGCTGGCCAGTAGGCTCGCCACCACCGAGACCCGAGGGACCACGTGAGCCTGCACGAGCGGATCGAGACCGATCTCCACACCGCCATGAAGGCCCGTGACAAGCAGCGCACCTCGGCGCTGCGGATGGTCGTGGCCGCGCTGAAGAACCGCGCGGTCGAGGAAGGTCTGGGCCCGCAGGGACGCCTCGACGATGCGGTCGTGCAGCAGGTGCTGTCCACCGAGGTCAAGCGGCGCCGGGAGGCCGCCAGCTCCTTCGAGGCCGGTGGACGCCCCGAGTCCGCCGAGGCCGAGCGGGCCGAGGCCGAGCTCTACGCGGGCTACCTCCCCGCCCAACTCGACGACGAGGAGCTCACTGCCATCGTGAGCTCGGTCATCGAACGGCTCGGAGCTGAGGGGCCGCAGGCGATGGGCCAGGTCATGAAGGCCACGATGGCCGAGGTGGCGGGCCGGGCCGAGGGCGCCAGGGTCTCCGCGCTCGTGCAGGAGCGCCTGAGAGGCTGAGGCACGGATCGCGAACGTCGCCGACGGTCGACCTAGCATCATCCCATGCCGATCCTGCCGACCACCCTCGACACCTCCAGCGCCACCTTCGTGGCCAACCGGGAGCACCACCTGGCGCTGCGCGACGACCTCCGGGCCCAGCTCACGCGCGCGGCCGCCGGGGGCTCCGCCGAGGCCCGTCAGCGTCACCTCGAGCGCGGCAAGCTCCTCCCCCGGCAGCGGGTCGAGGCGTTGCTGGACCCGGGGACCCCGTTCCTGGAGCTGTCGCCGTTGGCGGCGCACGGGCTCTACGACGACGCGGCGCCCGGTGCCGGGCTGATCACCGGGGTCGGCAAAGATCGGAAGAGCGTCGTGTAGGGAAAGAGTGTGTCAGTACGTGTAGA
>CAYXJD010000143.1:0-8493 GCA_964465225.1 uncultured Actinomycetota bacterium | reverse complement strand
CTTCCCGCGAGCCGCACCGGGCGAACCAGCCGGTCATCCCTGACCGCCCACCGACCCCAACGCCTCGCCACCTCGCCACCTGGGGCAACGAAGCGAGCGATGGAAGCGAGGTATCAGATCGCGCCGATCTCCTTCAACGCCGACTTCCAGGCCTGCTGGTCGCGGGCCTCGGGGATCGGGTTGCGATCGGTGTAGACGACCTTGCCGTCCTTGCCCACGATGAAGGTGCCGCGCAGCGCCAGCCCGATCCGCTCGTCGAACACCCCGTAGGCCCGCGCCACCTCGCCGTGCGGCCAGAAATCCGACAGCAGTGGGAACTCGAAGCCCTGCTCGTGGGCCCACCGAGCGTGGGTCGGCGGTGCGTCGCAGGAGATGGCGAGCGTCTCCACCTCGTCGTTGCTGAAGGCCTCGATCGAGTCGCGGATCTGACACATCTCGCTCTCGCACACCCCGGTGAACGACAGCGGGTAGAAGACGACCACCACGTGTTTCTTGTCGCGGTAGTCCGAGAGCCTGACAGGCTGATTGGTCTGGTCCTTGAGTTCGAAGTCTGGCGCTACATCGCCGGTCTGCACGCTCACGTCGGGCTCCTCGCGCGCGGAACGCCACGCGCGTTGCGGGTCGAGGTCGGTGGGGGTGGAAGGGATCGCGCAGACTAGCCGCCAGGCCTGCTCGCTCCCCTCGCGCCCTCGACGTTCGAGGCCGTCTCTCGCACGGATGCGTCCGACCGCGTCCGACCGTGTGGGTCGTCACTCGATCCGAGGGAGACGACCGGGGCCCGCCCGTCATCGGTGATCACCGCGGCGACACCACGCTGGGAGCGGAGCTCCTCCACCTGATCCAGCTGCCGTTCGAGCTGGGTGCGGCGCGTGCCCGCCAACGCCTCGTAGGCGCGTTGGGTGGTGTCGAGGCCACGGCCGAGCTTGTCCAGTTGATCGGTGAACCGCCCCCACTGATCGGCGAACCCGGCGAGCAACTGCAGGATCTCGTCCGACGCCCGCTCGAGCGCGAAGGACTCCACCGCCTGCCGTAGCACCGCCAGGACCGCGAAGAGCGTCGACGGTGAGCACAACACCGCACGTTGCGCCAGAGCATCGTCGAGCAGCGTCGGGTCGTGCTCGTGGAGGAAGGCGTAGACCTGTTCGTTCGGGATGAACAGCAGGACCACGTCGAGGGTGCCGTCCTGCTCGTCGATGTAGCCACGCTGAGCGAGCTCCCGCACCCGCGCCCGCGCCGTCCTGAGGAAGCCGTCGCGAGCCCGGTCGCGTTCCACCTCGGTGTCGGCATCCAGGAGTTCGAGGTAGCCAGCCAGCGGGAACTTCACGTCCATGTGGACGACGCGGTCGCCCGGCAGCAGGAACGTGACGTCGGGACGACTGCCGCTGCGCGTGGTCACCTGCGTGCGGTAGTTCACCCCTTCGACGAAGCCAGCGGCACGCAGCACGTCCTCGGCCATCCGCTCGCCCCACTGGCCCCGGGCCTGGGCGTTGGTCAGGGCCTGGGTCAGCGTGGCGGTGGTACGGCCGAGCTCGGCGTGGGAACGCGCCACGCCCGCCAGCTGCGCCGAGACCTGGCCGAGCTGGCCGGCGCGTTCAGCGTCGATCCGCTGGACGAGGCCGGTCACCTCGGCGAGTACCGCGCGCATCCGCTCCAACTCGGCGTCGATCAGCTCCTTGCGGGTCTCGAGGTGGGCGGCACCCGTGCGAGTGCGTGCATCGAGCTGCTCGCCCGCCACGGTCACCAGCGTGTCGACCGCGCGCTGCAGCTCCGCACCCACCGGGTCCTGCTCACCGGCCACGCCGCCGGGCCGCTGCGTGCCGTCGCGCCAGCCGGCGGCGGTGGTGATCCTGGCGACGACGTAAGCGGCCACCGCCCCGGCGGTCACGGCGGTGAGGACGACGGCCAGCACCAGCTCGACGGTCTCCATGCTTCCTCCCTGGCCGGGCTCGCGTGATCTCCGGCCCCGCGGCTACTGCCGCCGCACCAACGCCAGCCGGCTCCCGCAGGCTACGGAGCCGGTGTGACACGCCACGGGATCGGCTGCACGCGGCGACCGCACGGGGATCCGCCGGAAGCGGCGGCCGACGGGGATCCGCCGCACAGGGCAACGGTCTGGCGTGAGCATGACGTGCCGGCCTCCGGCCATCGGTTGCAGCCACCGGACGAGCCATCTGGGCCTGCACCCCGCCCCGCGAAGGCGGTCTCGCTAGCGTCACACGGATGCGCACCCTGTCACTTGACCGAGCACGACGACTCGTCCTCACCTCGCTCGGCCTGGCGCGCGGACGCCCCGACAACTGGTCCGGACGCGACGTGCGTCAGCTCCGCCGGGTCATGGAAGCGGTGCGCGTCGTCCAGCTCGACAGCGTCAACGTGCTCGCCCGTGCCCATGAGTTGCCCTTCTGGTCACGGCTCGGGGCCCACGACCGGACCCACCGTGACCGGTGGCTGTGGCACGCCGGGGAGGTGTTCGACGGCTGGGCGCACGTGGCCTCCCTCGCGCCGGTGCGCGTCTGGCCATGGCTGCAGCATCGCCGGGCCGCCGCACGACCCGGCCGAAGGCTCGAGGCGCACCTCGCGGAGGATCCCAACCTGCTCGACCGCGTGCACGCCGAGGTCGCAGCGAAGGGTCCGATGAGCGTGCAGGACCTCGCCGACCCGGGGACCCGGTCCGGTCCATGGTGGGGCAACCCACGGGGCAAGGTCGCACTCGACCACCTCGCCGCATCGGGCCGCCTGGCCATCCGGGAACGCGACACCCGCTTCGTCACGGTGTACGACCTGACCGAGCGTGTGCTGCCCCTCGGCATCCTGGACACCGAGCACCCCCACGAAGATCGGGCCACGGAGCTCCTGCTCCTGGCAGCGTTGCGCGCCCAGGGGCTCGGGACGGTCGAGCACCTCGCCGACCATCATCGTCAGCGCCTGCTGCCGGCCCGGGCAGCACTCCAGCAGCTGGTGGCGCGCGGCGAGGCGGAGGAGATCCGGATCTCCGGCTGGGGTGATGTCCCGGTCTATCTCGATCCCGCAGCGGTCACGGCGCGCCGCTCCCGAGCCCGAACGCTCGTCTCCCCCTTCGACCCGCTGGTGTGGCACCGGGCTCGCACGGCGGCGCTGTTCGGGTTCGACTACCGGATCGAGATCTACGTCCCGGCGTCGGAGCGCGTGCACGGGTACTACGTGCTGCCGTTCCTGCTCGGCGACCAGCTGGTGGCACGGGTCGACCTCAAGGCAGACCGCCTGCGGCGTCGCTTGCTGGTCCGTAGTGCCTTCGCCGAGCCCGGCGTCGACCTGGTGTACGTGGCCCGGGAACTGGCGGCCGAACTCCACGAGCTGGCCGCGTGGCTCGGAGCCACCGAGGTGGAGGTCGCGGAACGCGGCGATCTCGCGGCCGCCTTGGCGCACGCCGTCGGATGCGGTTGACCGCGCGCCCAACGGCCCCAGGTCGGGATCGGGTGCACAACACTCCGGAATCCGGGGCAGAACGCACCCGATCCCGGAACCCGCCGCCGGCCCGACGAGCCCACCCCCGGATCGGGTGCACAACACCCCGGAAACCGGGGCAGAACGCACCCGATCCCGGGACCCGCGCCGAACCTCGCTCCTTCGCCAGGAACCGCCACAGGAACACCACAGGAACGCCACTATCGTGGCCGGCAGGTCGACCGGTGCCGGTGTCGGTGGATGGCGGACCTAGGCTCCGTGGCAAACGATCGGAAGGGACGCCGTGACGGTGCGTTGCGAGGTGGACGACCAGGACATCCTGACCGTCACGCTCGACGACGGCGACAAGAACACCCTCAGACCCGAGACCTTCGACGCGCTGATCGCGGCCCTGGACGATCATCCGCAGGCCGTCGCGGTCCTGCTGCAGGGACGCGAGGGGATCCTGAGCGCCGGGCTCGATCTGCGCTGGATGACCGAGCACGGCCGCGACGGGGTGGAGCGTCTGCTGATCGGGTTCGGCGCCTGCCTGATGCGGTGGTGGACGGATCCACGACCCACCGTGTGTGCGGCGACGGGGCACGCGATCGCAGCCGGCAGCATGCTCGCCATGGCCTGCGACCATGCGGTGGCGACCGAGGGCGGCTTCTGGGGGCTGACCGAGACCCGCGTCGGGCTCGAGGTGCCCGACTTCGGCATCGCCCTGGCGCGGGCCAACCTCCCCCCGGACCGCCTCGAGGACCTGCTGATCCCGGGTGAACGCATCGACGCGGCCACCGCAGCGGCCGACGGGTTCGCCGATGTCCTCGCCCCCGATGCCGCGACCGCGGTGTCGCTGGCGCGCAGCCGCGTCGAGGAACTCGCGACGCTGCCAGCCCGCGCCTACGCAGGCACGAAGCGGCGGCTGCGCGGCGCGGCGGCAGAGGCGGTCCTGACCGGACTGCACGATGACATCTCAGGGCTGACCGCCCACCTGGTCTGACCGGTCCGGACGGGCTCGTCAGGTCACACTCGGTGATCGGCTGACAGCGCCACCGGCCACCCGGCCCGGGCGTAGCGGTCGATCCCCACCGCGTGCTGCACCATCGACTCCCAGCCCGGCGAGCGGCGGGAGCGACGGTGGTCGAGGTTCCCACGTTCCGTGGACGGTCGTCCATATCATCTCGACCCCTTCAGTACGTCGCCGGCCGGCGACGGTTCTCCCCTGTCCGAGAGGCTGTCCGTGCTGTTCCCCACGGTGCGCTTCGCCGTGTTCCTGGCGATCGTCCTGCCGATCGCCTGGTCGCTGGCACCACGGCCCGGACGCCCCGCCGCTCCGGCGTGGCGGTGGAAGCTCTTCCTGGTACTGGCCAGTTACGTGTTCTACGGCGCCTGGGACTGGCGTTTCGTGCCGTTGCTCATGGTCTCCACGGTCGGCAACGAGATCGCCGCGATGGGCATCCACCTCGCACGCGATCGCCAGCACAGGGACCGCTGGCTCACCGGCGCGTTGGTCGGCAACCTCGGCTTGCTGGCCTGGTGGAAGTACGCGGGCTTCCTCACCGGCTCGGCCGATGGCCTGCTCCGCCTGCTCGGGTTCGACGTCAGCCTGCCCTATCCGGAGATCGTGCTGCCGGTCGGCATCTCCTTCTTCACCTTCCAGGCCATCAGTTACGTGATCGACGTGCACCGGCGCACGATCCGACCGACCAACCTGCTCGACGTCGCCGTCTACCTCGCCTTCTTCCCCCAGCTGGTCGCCGGACCGATCGTCCGAGCCAGCGAGTTCCTCCCGCAGTTGCGGGTCGGACCCGACCCGCGCGGCATCCCGGTGGGCAGAGCGCTGCGGCTGATCGGGGTCGGCCTGGTACTCAAGGTCGTCGTCGCCAACCACCTCGCCGCGGAACTCGTGGATCCGCTCTTCGCGACACCGGGGCAGTACGGCGGCGGCCAGACGCTGGTCGGTATCTACGCCTACGCCGTCCAGATCTACGCCGACTTCGCCGGCTACACGAGCATCGCGATCGGCGTCGCGTTGCTCCTGGGGTTCGAGTTCCCGCAGAACTTCAACCGGCCCTACGCCGCGCGCTCCCTACAGGACTTCTGGCGCCGGTGGCACATGACGCTGTCGAGGTGGCTGCGTGACTACCTCTACATCCCGCTCGGGGGCAACGCCCACGGCCAACGACGCACCGAGCGCAACCTGCTCCTCACCATGCTCCTCGGCGGACTGTGGCACGGCGCGGCGTGGACCTTCGTGGTCTGGGGTGGGCTGCACGGGGTCGGCCTGGTGGTGGAGCGCCGCCGCAAGGCCAGCATCGAGGCCGCCCAGGCAGCGGGCCCGCCGGACGCCACGAGCACGACGGAGGCGACGCGCCGGGGTGACACCAGACGTGCCGGCAAACAGCGCGACGACGGTGCCGCGCACCTGGTGCCACCGGCCGGCGGTGTACGACCACTGCACCCCGTGACGGCGTGGGCGGTCACCTTCCACGTGGTCTGCCTGGCGTGGGTGTTCTTCCGCGCGCCGAGCTTCGACGTGGCCCTCACGGTGCTCGCCGGACTGGGGGGTGGTAGCTCGACGGTGCCACTGTCACCGACGGTGCCGCTGCTGGTGGCGACGGTGTTGCTCGTGCAGCAGATCCCCGATGGCCCCCGGGCCCGCCTCGCGGCGAGATGGGACGCGCTGCCGATCCCGGTGCACGTCGTCACCTTCGCAGCGATCCTGGTGGTGCTCGACGTGTTCGGTCCGGATGGCGTCGCGCCGTTCATCTACTTCCAGTTCTGATCTTCCCGACCCCCGACCCGACCGACCGAGAGGAGCGTGCGAGGTGGCGGTCCGAACCGACCCCGATGCCCCGGCAGCTGCCGAGCGACACAGCTCACAGCGGCCGGCGCGAACTGCCGAGCAGCGGAACCGCCCCGAGCAGGTGCACCAGCCGGGCTCACCCCGGCGCACCCCGCCGAACGTCGCGGTCGCCGTGGTGCTGGTCACGCTGGTGCTCGGCGCGCTGATGAACGGCCCGGGCCTCGAGAGCGCGGCCACCGGCCTCTCGGTCGGGAGGACCAGGGATGCCGCGATGTCCGTGGCCGCCGGCGTGGCCCGCAGTGGCGCGGCACTCGGGCTCGACCGCCCGCACCAGTGGCTGGCCGCAGTTCGCGACGGTGACCTGGGCGCACGGGTGGGAACAGCTGCAGAGCTCGCCGCTGCACAGGGTTCGGATCTCGAACAGCGAGGTCGCCCGCAGCCCGACGGCCAGACGAGCGCAGCCATCGACGCACGGAGCGACGCACCCGACGACGGCGCGCGCGACGTCGCCTCCGGCGAGCAGGACGATGCAACCCAGGAACCCGGCCGCGCCACGCAGGAACCCGACAACGCTGCGCGGGAACCCGACAACGCTGTGCAGGAACCCGGCAACGCTGCGCAGGAGCCCGACCGCACGACCCGGTCGATCACGGCCGACGCGCCGCTCGAGGTACTGCTGGCCGGCGACTCACTGATGGGCACCGTCGCCGACGGCTACGGGCGGCGCTCCACGGACGACGAACTGGTCGACTGGGACAAGGACGTCCGTATCAGCACCGGGCTCGCACGACCCGACGTGTTGAACTGGCCGCTGCACCTCCAGCAACTGCTCGATGCCCGTGACCCGGACGTGGTCGTGCTGCTGCTCGGAGGCAACGACGATCAGAGCCTCGTCGGCGGTGCAGACGGCGTGGTCCACTACGGCCAGCCAGGCTGGGAGGAGGAGTACCAGGAGCGTGCCACCCAACTCCAGACGATCGCGGCGAGCCAGGGCCGCACGGTGGTGTGGCTCGAGTTGCCGGCGGTACGGCCGGGCAAGCTCGAACGAGCCCGTCAGCGCATGAACGCGGCCGCACGACGAGCAGCGGCCGGGACCGGCGCGCTCCTGATCGACACCGACGCGATCATCGCTCCGGAGGGCTACACCGTCCGGCTGCGAGGTAGCCAGGTACGGGCGGACGACGGCGTCCATCTCACCCATGCCGGTGGTGATCTCGTGGCCGAGGTCATCGACCGGGTGGTGTCCGACCGCTTCGGGCTACCCGGCTGACTGATCTCCGTCCTGCCGTGGCCCGACGGAGTTGGCCCATGGCTCCATGCCGCCACGGACCCGCAACGACCGCGTGCTGGGAGGCACAGCCCGCTCCCCCGGTCACGCCGCGCGCGATCCGCTCAGCCCAGGAGCCCCCGGGCCGCCGCCCACCCGGCCAACGCCTCGGAGCACCTCGCCAGCGCCTCGGGCCACTCGAGCGCCATCTGGTCGCCGGCGCCATCGCTGACCGCCTTCGCGAGCCAGACGTCACGCCCGAAGGCTCGCGCCGTCGCGGCCACCGCGTAGCCCTCCATGTCCACCACATCGGCGTGGACCGCCAGTTCGGTCCGTGCGAGGGCAGAGGTGATGAGCCGGTCGCCCGTCGCCAGGCGTCCGGCTGCCCCCGGTGGTCCGTCCACCTCGAGGGGCCCACCGGGCAGGGAGCGCCCGACGAACGCGGAGACCCCCTCGTGGTCGAAGTCGTGCTGGTGGACCGTGGCGACCTCCACCACCTCGCCGATCGATTGGCCTTGCAGACCTCCCGCCGTGCCCACGTTGACCACGACGTCGCAGGGATCACCGGCGAGCCGAGCCGCGAGCGCCGCCGCAGCCTGCACCTTCCCGACACCGAGGTGGCACACCGCGACATGCTCGGCCAACGCGCGCGCCTCCTCCTCCAGGGCGGCGACGAAGAGCACCCTCATGCGATCTGCCTCCCGCGACCCACCCTCGGTACCCGCCTCGGCGGCATCGAGGCGTCACCCGTGACGGCACCCCCGAGCGCCAGGTCGCGCCGTCCTCCGTTCGGGCCTCGGCACGGTAGGCGCTGGCGGTGGCGCGACGCACCACCGGACCCAGCGGCCACCGGCAACACACGAGGCGACCCAGCGGCGAGCAGCGGCAGTGGGGAGCCGTTCGAGGTCGTGGTGACCCGCCGTGCGCGCGCTGCAGCCACTGCGGACCCCTTTGCCCCACACCACAGTGCGGCGCGGATCACCGACCTCGCCAC
>CAYXJD010000142.1:0-8592 GCA_964465225.1 uncultured Actinomycetota bacterium | reverse complement strand
TTCCGGCACGCCAACCTCGTCGGGCGCATCGCCCACAACGTCCTGCACCACCTCGGTGCCGATGCTGAGCTGGCGGAGCTGGCCGCCATCGCCGGTTACCTCCACGACGTCGGCAACGTCGTCACCCGGGCCAACCACGGGCTGTCCGGTGCCTGGATCGCCTACGATGCGCTGCGACGGCTCGAGGTCGATCCCTACCGGATCGGTCTGGTGCTCTCGGCGGTGGGCAACCACGAGGAGCAGTACGGTTCGGCGATCGGGCCCGTCGGGGCGGCGGTCATCCTCGCCGACAAGTCCGACGTGCACCGCTCACGGGTGCGCAAGGGTGCCGATACCACCATCGACATCCACGACCGGGTCAACGACGCGGTCACCCACTCGTTCCTGCGGGTGGACGCCGACGCCGCCACGATCACCCTGGAACTCGAGCTCGACACCGAGCGCTCGACCGTGATCGAGTACTTCGAGATCTTCCTCGACCGGATGGTCATGTGCCGCCGAGCGGCCCGCACCCTCGGTTGCGAGTTCCGGATCACCGCCAACGGCGTCCCACTCGGCTGAGCCGTACCGACGCAACGAGGAAGTACCTGTGGACAAGCGTCCTCTCTACGCGAGCATCACCTTCGTGCTGCTCATCGCCGTGTCCGCCGGGGTGTACCTCGGACTCGGCGCGCGTCCGAACCTCGGTCTGGACCTCCAGGGCGGGATCAGCGCCATCTACACCCCACAGCTCCCTCCCGGAGAGGAGCAGCCCGAGGACCTCGAGGAGATCATCGACGAGACGATCGAGGTGATCCGGGCGCGGGTGGACTCGCTGGGTGTGGCCGAACCGGACATCTCGCGGGTCGGCACCGACGTGCAGGTCCAGCTGCCCGGAGTGGCGGATGCGGACCGGGTCCAGGAGATCATCGGTCGGACCGCGCAGCTCTCCTTCCGTCGGGTGATCCGGGACATCCCGCCCGGCACTCCCGACTACGACCAGGGCCCGGATTGCGTCGCGCCGGTCGATGAGCGGGAACCGCTTCCGGCTGAGGAGGGCGGCATCCTGTGTGGCTCGCCCGAGGAGGCCTTCGTCGACCCGGAGACCGGCGAGGCCGTGCCGATGAAGTACGAGGTCGGACCGGCGGAGCTGACCGGGGACAACATCGAGGACGCCTTCGTCCAACTCGGCACCGGCACCCAGGCCTTCCAGGTCGGCCTCGACTTCGACGACCAGGGTGGCCAGATCTTCGCGGCCGTCACCTCCGATCTGGCCTGCGAACGGGATCAGGGCGGCGATGGCCGCTTCGCCATCGTGCTCGACGGCGTGGTCGAGTCGACGCCTGGGGTCAACCCCAGCGTGGCGTGCGGCGTCGGCATCACCGGGGGCAGCGCGACGATCACCACGGCGGGTGGGCTGACCCGCGAGGAGCAGGAGGCCGATGCCACCGACCTCGCCCTGGTGTTGCGCACGGGTGCTCTGCCGATCTCGTTGGAGGCGTCCACCTTCCAGACCGTCTCGCCGACGCTCGGCGCGGAGTCGCTGCGGGCCGGGCTCCTCGCCGGTCTCTTCGGGTTGGTGCTGGTGGGGCTGTGGCTGTTGTGGTTCTACCGGTGGGTCGGTGCCATCGCGGTCGTCGGGATCACCTTCTACGGCCTGTTCATCGTGGCCGGCGTCGCGCTGATGGGGGAGTTGATCGGCTTCGCCCTGACCCTTGCGGGTGTCGCCGGGATCATCGTCTCGATCGGCATCACCGCCGACTCGTCGATCATCTACGCCGAGCGGATACGTGACGAGGTCAACCTCGGCAAGACGGTGCGCACGGCGGTGGTCCGTGCCTTCGAGTCGGCGTGGCGCACGAACCTGACCGGGAACACGGTCACGATCGCCGCGGCGGCGATCCTGTACTTCCTGGCCGTCGGTCCCGTCCGGGGCTTCGCGCTCATGCTCGGCATCTCGAGCGTGCTGGACCTGTTCCTCATGTACTTCTTCTCACGTCCGACCGCGTACGTGCTGGCCAACCGTGGCCTGCTGACGCGTCGCAGCATGCGCGCGGTCGATACACAGGCCGGCGTCACGGCAGGAGCACGCGCATGAGGACGCCAACGATCGATTTCGTCGGCAACAGCCGTCGCTGGATCGCGATCTCCGGGACGCTGATCGTGATCAGCCTCCTTGCGCTCGGCATCCGGGGCCTGGACCTCTCCATCGATTTCGTGGGTGGCAACGCCTACCAACTGGTGGACGTGCGCGCCGATATCACCGCCACCGATCTGCGCGAGGCAGCGACCGATGCCGGGGCACAGGACGTCGCCGCCCAGCTGCAGACCTCCACCGACGGCACCACCGGGGCGCTGGTGCGCACCGAGTCGCTGGAACCCGCCGGCGAGGTGGAGCGAGCCGTCCGCAGCGCCCTGGTGGAGATCTCCGGAGCGGATGAGGTCGGGTTCGAGTTCGTCGGACCGGTCTGGGGGGAGCGCATCACCCGCCAGGCGATCGAGGCGTTGCTGGTGTTCCTCGTGGTCGTGGTGCTCTACATCACCTTCCGGCTCGAGTTCAAGATGGCGGCCGCCTCCATCGTGGCGCTGCTCCACGACATCGTCATCACGATCGGGATCTACGCGCTGATCGGCTTCAACGTCTCACCGGCCACGGTGATCGCGCTGCTGACGATCCTCGGCTACTCGCTGTACGACTCGGTGGTGGTGTTCGACCGGGTCAAGGAGAACATGATCAACCTCGGGGACCCCGGCCTGAGGAACTACCGGGAGCTCGTCAACGCCTCCATGAACCAGGTCGTCTACCGGTCGATCAACACCTCGGTCACCTCGCTGCTGCCGGTCGGGGCCCTGCTCCTGATCGGTGCCCAGGTCCTCGGTGCGACGACACTGCAGGATCTCGCCCTGGCCCTGTTCCTCGGGATGGCCATCGGGGTGTACTCGTCGCTGTTCGTGGCGGGGCCGTTGTTCGCCTGGTTCAAGGGGTTCGAGCCCGAGGAGCAGCGCCGCCTCGCCAAGACCGCTGAGCAGGACACCTCCGGCGAACAGCCCGGCGCCACCGCTGGCGAGGTTCCCGCACCGGCACCCGGGTCACCGGAGGCACGGGCGCCGATCACGACCGAGTACGTGCGCGGACAGGGCAGGGGCAAGAAGCGTCGGAAGCGTTCGTGAGCTGAGGAGCCGCCCGTGACCGCAGCATCCGACCCGTTCGGACTCGCCCACCTGATCCGGGCCGTCCCCGACTTCCCCGAACCCGGCGTCGTGTTCCGGGACGTGACGCCGCTGCTGGCGGCACCGGAGGTCTTCGGGCGCGTCGTGGCGGAACTGGCCGCCGTGGACGGTGAGATCGACGCCGTCGTCGGCATCGAATCCCGCGGCTTCATCCTCGGGGCGCCCGTCGCCCTGCACGCCGGGGCAGGGTTCGTCCCCGCCCGCAAGGCGGGCAAACTGCCCGGTGCGACCGTGAGCATCGCGTTCGCCCTCGAGTACGGCGAGGCGGTGCTCGAGCTCCAGGCCGGCGCGATCGAGGCGGGCCAGCGGGTCCTGATCGTGGACGATGTGCTCGCCACGGGGGGCACCGCGGCCGCCACGGCCGCGCTCGTCGAGCAGCTCGGCGGTGAGGTGGTGGGCCTCAGCTTCCTCATCGAGCTGGTCGCGCTCGCGGGAGCCCGCCGCCTGGAGGGCTACGAGCACCGGTCGCTGCTGCGCTACTGACGTCGCTGCTGCGCGAGTGACCGTGTCAGCGGGTCGTGAGGTCGTAGGGTCAGGTCGGTACGCTGCTTGCAGGCACGACCACGCAGGATCCTCACGATCTGGGGGATGAGACACTGGCGACGTCGGAGACGACCGGGACAGAACGCGTACGGGATGGCCGCCCGGCGCTCCCGCCGCCGCGCCCGACCGGTGTCAAGGCCGCGCTGTCCCGGCTGCCGCTGGTGCAGCGTGAGGCGGTCCCGGCCGAGCTCGACGACCTGGTCGCCGCCATCCGCGAGTCGTCACGCGCCGACGTGCGCGAGGTCGTGCGTGCCTACCGCTACGCCGAGGCCATGCACGAGGGCCAGATGCGCCAGAGCGGCGAGGCCTACATCACCCACCCTGTCGCGGTGGCTGCTGAGTTGGCCCGGCTGGGGCTCGGCACCCCGACCCTGGTCGCGGCGCTGCTGCACGACACGGTCGAGGACACCCCGGCGACCCTCACCGACGTCAAGGAGGGCTTCGGCGAGGAGGTGGCCCACCTCGTGGACGGGGTCACCAAACTCGATCGGATCCAGGTCGAATCCAAGCAGCAGCAGCAGGCCGAGACGCTGCGCAAGATGATCGTGGCGATGGCCAAGGACATCCGGGTCCTGGTCATCAAGCTCGCCGACCGGGTCCACAACATGGAGACGATCGGCTACACCCCACGGGAGAAGCAGAAACGCATCGCCCAGGAGACCCTCGACATCTACGCGCCGCTGGCGCACCGCCTGGGGATGCAGAACTTCAAGCTGCGCCTCGAGGATCTCGGGTTCAAGACGCTGCACCCCAAACGCTACGAGGAGATCGTGGCGATGGTGGACGAGCGCAACCCCGAGCGGGAGCGCGAGCTGGAGCAGATCGTCGCGGCGATCCACGATCAGCTCCGGCAGCTGAAGATCCGCGGCGAGGTCACCGGCCGACCGAAGCACTACTACTCCATCTACGAGAAGATGGTGCTGCGTGGCAAGGAGTTCGACGAGATCCACGACCTGCTGGCCGTGCGGGTCATCGTGTCCTCGGTCCGCGACTGCTACGCCGTGCTCGGCCAGCTGCACGCGACCTGGCGCCCGGTCCCCGGGCGCTTCAAGGACTACATCGCGATGCCCAAGGTCAACCTCTACCAGTCGCTGCACACCTCGGTGATCGGACCGCGCGGCCGACCGCTGGAGGTCCAGATCCGGACCGAGGCGATGCACCGCACCGCCGAGTTCGGTGTCGCCGCCCACTGGAAGTACAAGGCCGGCTCGCGGAGCAACACCTCGGACGAGCCCAGCACCGAAGAGCTCCCCTGGATCGACCAGCTGCTGGAGTGGCAGGCCGATGTCGACGAGCCGGGGGACTACCTCGAGTCGTTGAAGATCGATCTCTACCAGGACGAGGTCTTCGTCTTCAGCCCGCGCGGTGATGTCATGGGGCTGCCGGCGAAGTCCTCGCCGATCGACTTCGCCTACGCCGTGCACACCGACGTGGGGCACCGTTGCATCGGCGCCCGGGTCAACGGGCGGTTGGTACCGCTGGACCACCAGCTGGCCAACGGTGACAGCGTGGAGATCCTGACCTCCAAGGCCGAGGATGCCGGACCGAGTCGTGACTGGCTCCAGATCGTCAACTCCCAGCGGGCCAAATCCAAGATCCGTGCCTACTTCAACCGGGAGCGACGCGAGGACGCGATCGTGCGTGGTCGGGATGCGATCTCCCGCGCGCTCAGACGCAAGGGCATCGCCTACGCCCGGGCGATGGCCTCCGGCGACCTCGATGACGCCGCTCACAGCCTCAACTACAAGGACGCCGAGACGTTGTTCCGTGCGGTCGGCGAGAAGCACGTCGCCGCGGTCACGGTCGCCCAGCACGTGGTCAACGAACTCACCCAGACCGAGGCGGAGCCGGAGCCGGAGTCCGAGCAACCGTTCTCCTCGCCGATCCGGATCGGCACGCGCGGGGGGGAGAACGTCGAGGTGGAGGGCGACAACGGCATGCTGGTCAAGCTCGCCCGCTGCTGCACGCCCGTGCCCGGCGACCAGATCGTCGGCTTCGTGACCCGCGGCCGTGGCGTATCGGTCCACCGGGCCGACTGTTCCAACGTGGCCGACCTCGAGCGCGACCCCGACCGGTTCGTGCCCGTGGACTGGACCGGGGACACGACCGCGTCCTTCCTGTGCCAGATCGAGGTCGAGGCGCTCGACCGCAAGCACCTGCTGCGCGACATCACCGCCGTGCTCGGTGATCTGCACATCAACATCACCTCGGCGCAGGTGGGCACCGCCAAGGACCGCGTCGCGCGGCTGCGCTTCACCTTCGAGCTCGGCGATCCCTCGCACCTGGAGGAGGCGCTGCGCTCCATCCGCCGGGTCTCGGGCGTCTACGACGCCTTCCGCGCGATACCGCAGGGCCGCCGCTGAGTCAGCCGTTCCACGGCCCACCGGCGGCGCGACCGTCCGCTCGGTCGCCGGCCCGCCCGCCGGCGCCACGCCGCGGCCGACCGCTCGCTCGGTCGCTGGACCGCCCGCCGGCGCCGGTAGCCTGCCGGCCGACCCCGGCAGGAGCTCTCCTTCGTGTCAGATCCCTTCATCCTCGGCGCACCGCTCGGACGGTGGCAGACCAACTGCTACGTCGTCGGTGATCGCGCGCTCGGCCGTGCCGTGGTGGTCGACCCCGGAGAGACCGGCGAGGCCCAGGTGCTCGAGATGCTCGCCAGCGTGGAGGCGACCTGCGAGGCCATCCTGCTCACCCACGGCCACCTCGACCACCTGTGGGCGGTGCCGCAACTGGCGCGGGCCCTGGACGTTCCGGTGCTGCTGCACGATGACGACCGGTGGTTGTGGGATGACCCCGCCGCAGCCTTCGGCGCACCGCTCGAGGTGCTCTCGGAGCAGCTGGGCCTGAACTGGGATCCGCCCACCGACCACCTCGAGTCCGTGGCCGGTGGCCAACGGCTGCGCATGGCCGGCGTGCGCTTCGACGTGGTGCACAACCCCGGGCACACGCCGGGGCACGTCACCTACCTCGGCCGGGACCTGGCACGGGCGACGGTCACCTTCCCGCTCGGCGAGGCGGAGCAGGGCAGCGAGGACGTGCTCTTCTCCGGTGATCTGCTGTTCGCGGGTTCCATCGGCCGGACCGACTTCCCACGGGGGTCGATGCCCGACATGCTGCGTTCGTTGTCCGCCACCGTCCTCGAGCTCGAGGACGACACGGTCGTGCTCTCCGGGCATGGGCCGGACACCACCGTGGGCTACGAGCGCGAGACCAACCCCTACCTGCGGGAGGCCATCGCGGCACACGGCGCACGGCCCTGACCGACCATCCCCGTCGGGGCCCTGCCTGCTCGCCACCGAACGATCTTGGCCTACCGGCCGTCCAGCCCACGGCCCCACCGGTCGCCCAGCTGACGACCCCACCTGCCGCCCAGCCGACGGCCGTCGCCCACCTCGAGGTCTCCACATGGCCATCATCGACGCCAACCCGGCCTCCGGGACCCGCGACCTGCTCCCGGACGACGTGCTGCGTCGCGAGCGGGCCTTCGCCGCGATCCGGCGGACCTTCGACACCCACGGGTTCGCGCCGCTGGAGACCCCGGCCTTCGAACGACTCGAGGTGCTCACCGGCAAGTACGGCGAGGAGGGGGACCAGCTGATCTTCAAGATCCTGCGGCGCGGCGACCACGAGGCCTCCGGCGACGCCGACCTGGCGCTGCGCTACGACCTCACCGTCCCGCTGGCGCGGGTCGCGGCCCGGTACGGCTCCCAGCTGCCGACCCCGTTCAAGCGCTACCAGATCGCACCGGTGTGGCGGGCCGACCGCCCGGGCAAGGGCCGCTACCGCGAGTTCTACCAGTGCGACGTCGACACGATCGGGTCCGACTCGCTGACCGCGGACGCGGCGACCCTGGTGGCGGTCACCGACGCGCTCGAGGCGCTCGGCCTCACCGGGTTCCGGGTCCAGCTGAACTCCCGCAAGGCCCTGCGCGGGCTCGTCGAGGCCTACGGCATCGACGTGGCGCGGGAGAGCGACGCGCTGGTGGCGCTCGACAAGCTGGACAAGATCGGCCTGGCCGGGGTCAGCGCCGAGCTCAGCCAGCGCGGCATCGCCTCCGACGCGATCGGCGCGCTGGAAGCGGATCTCTCGGCCGATGACCCGGCCGCGGCCGTGCGTGACCGCCTCCAGCGATCCGAGACCGGGATCGCGGGGCTGTCCGAGGTCGATCGGCTGCTGGCGCTCGTCGCTGATGCCGTGCCCGTCACCTACGCCCCGGTGCTGGCGCGTGGGCTGTCGTACTACACCGGGCCGGTCTTCGAGGTGGTCCACGAGGGGCTCGACGCCACCATCGCCGCCGGGGGCCGCTACGACGGGCTGATCGGGATGTTCCAGTCGGGCGACGTGCCCGCCACCGGAGGTTCGCTCGGCCTGGAGCGCATCCTGCTGTTGCTCGAGGCCGCTGAGGAGGCCGACCTCGCGCCGGCGGGACCCGAGGTGCTGGTCACGATCATGGATGACGACGGCGCGGCCGATGCCGTCGCGCTCGCCGGTCGCATCCGATCCGCCGGCCACCGCGTCGAGCCCTACAGCGGGGGCGGGCGGCTCAAGCTCGCGAAACAGCTCAAGTACGCCGACCGGCGCGGTGTCCGCGTCGCCGTCATCCGCGGTGCCGAGGAGCGCGCCGCGGCTACCGTCACCTGCAAGGCGCTCGCCAGTGGCGAGCAGCGCACGGTCCCGCTGGCCGAGCTCGAGTCCACGCTCGCGGCGTGGCTCGAGGCCTGAGCGCTGCGCCGAGCGCCCGTGCCCCACCACCCCTCGCGCCTGTTGCACCCGTCACGCCTGTTCCGCCCGTCGCGCCTGTTCCGCCCGCCCCCCCCATCGTTCCCTCTGTCACGCCCC
>CAYXJD010000141.1:0-8620 GCA_964465225.1 uncultured Actinomycetota bacterium | reverse complement strand
CCGATCCCCGTCGACGCACTGCGCGCCAAGGAGCTCTTCCGGGCGGCGGGCTCGCTGGCCGACATCGCGGTCCGTCCCCACCTGCCCGACGATCCCGGGGCCGTGCTGCGACGGCTCGGGCCCCTGCCGGGCCTGGAGGCGGCCAGTGGTGAGCTCCAGGTAGCCGTGAGCGATGCGGCTGCCGTCGCCTGGGAGCTGCTCGACAGCGACCACGGTGACGAAGCGGAGAGCTCTACCAGTGCGATAGAAGGATAGTGGCTGATCCTTCTATCTTCGGGGGCGAGGTGGAGGGCGGGGTTCTCCTAGCGACCGACGGTAGTCAGCGACCGACGGTAGTCAGCGACCGAGTCCGGTGGTGGACCGCCTGCCCGAAGCTCGGCCGGATCGACGGCCGGGTTCTGTAGGGTCGGCGCGCATGAAGCCAGCCCTCCGCGTGCGGTGACGGTGCGCGGTGGATCAGGTGTCGCGCGGGTGATCGGAGCAGGGCGATGAAGGTGCTGGTGACCGGCGCGGGCGGGCAGCTCGGCCTCGACCTCCTGGACGCCTTCGCCGATGTCGAGGTGGTGGGGCTGACGCGGACGGCGCTGGACGTCGCCGATCCGGCAGCGGTGGTGGCCACGGTCGCCGAGGTCGCCCCGGACGTCGTGATCAACGCCGCCGCGTGGACGGCGGTGGATGCCTGCGAGGACGACGAGGACCGCGCCCACCGGGTCAACGCGCTCGGGCCGTGGTGGTTGGCCAAGGCCTGCGCGAGTCACCAGGCGACGCTCGTCCACCTGTCGACCGACTACGTGTTCTCCGGTCCGGCCCCACTCGGGCCGGGCGGCGAGCCGCGCGGGTGGACCGAGTTCGACCCGATCAGCCCCGCCAACGCCTACGGGCGGTCCAAAGCGGCCGGCGAGGTGCTGGTGCGCGAGACGCTGGACCGCCACCACATCGTGCGCACCGCCTGGGTCAACGGCGCCAGGGGCGGCAACTTCGTGGCCACGATGCTGCGGCTCGGGCTCGAGCACGGGCAGGTCAGCGTCGTGACCGATCAGGTCGGCTCGCCGTCCTACACCCGGGACCTGGCGGCCTCGATCCGCGAGCTCGTCGAGACCAGGCGGTACGGGACCATCAACCGCACGGGCGCCGGCCGGTGCTCCTGGTTCGAGCTCGCCGAAGCGGTGTTCGAGCTGGCTGGCCTGGACGTCGAGGTGGCACCCACCACCTCGGCGGCCTTCGGACGTCCTGCGGCCAGGCCGGAGTGGTCGGTGCTCGACGACCGCCACGCGCGCACCCAGGGGCTGTCGGTGTTGCCGCACTGGCGGGACGCTCTGGCGCGGCTGGTCGCCGAGCTCGGCCAGGGCTGAACCCGTCAGCGGGGAGACCGGCCATCCCGACAGTGTCTCACACGTGATACGTTTCCCTCATGAACGCACCCGAGGTCAACGTCCGCCAGCTCCGCAACCACGGTGGGGAGGTCGTCGACCGCGTCGCGGCGGGGGAACACCTCACCGTGACCCGGTCGGGCAAGCCGGTCGCTGAACTCCGGCCGGTGGGTCGACCGCCACTGAAGGCCGAGGTGCTGCTCGAGCGCTGGCATCGGCTTCCCCATCTCGACGCTGACCGACTGCGGCACGATCTCGACGAACTGCTCGACCCCTCGCTGTGACGGCGTCGCACGATCGACCGGCACGCGGCCTGCTCGACACCAACACGCTGATCCTGCTGCCGCGACTCCCAGATGCCTCGGCGTTGCCTCTCGAACCGCTCATCTCGACCATCACGTTGGCTGAGCTGTCCGTCGGTCCCCTCGTGGCTCGCACGGGATCCGAGCGCGCGGCCCGCCAGGCCCACCTGCAACAGGCCGAAGCGGACTTCGAACCGCTGCCCTTCGATGCGGCTGCAGCGCGGGCGTTCGGACAGGTCGCGGCCTCGCTGCGCCGGGCTGGTCGCAAGCCCGCAGCCCGGTCCTACGACGCGATGATCGCAGCGGTGGCGGTGGCGAACGACCTGCCGCTCTCTACGTGCAACCCGGACGACTTCGAAGCCATCGAGCAACTGCGCGTCAACGCCGTGCCCCACCCCGACACGTGACGTGTGGTGCGGCCCCGTAGGCGACCGCATGCGTTGCCGGGGAGGAGCTGCCGACCACCGTGTCGTCGTCGAGCTCGGCCGCGGCTTCGCGCAACAGTCGGTCTTGCAGTCGAAGGCGCGGCGACAGGATGTTTTTCTCCGCCGCCGCATCGGCGCCGGAGGTAATGTTCTTGCTCAGCGCCCCGGCGCCACCCTCCCCCGTGTGGTGCCGGGGCGCGCCCTTGTCCGGGGCGCGCCCTTGTCCGGCGTGCGCCCTCGTCCCGGGTGCGGCCGTCTTCTCGAGCCGTCCCTGGCCGGGTGGGACGGTGCTGAGCCGCGGGGTCTGCAGCGTGCCGACGTCGTGTGGGGCACCATGGCGCCGTGCAGCGCATCGCGACCACCGTGCTCGGGCTCGTCGGGAGCCCTGATGACTCGCGGCTGCGTGCGCTGGGGGGCCGGCTGGGGGAGCGGACCAACGTGCGGGCGGTCCTCCCGGAGGCCGACGACCCGTCGATCGACCGGGCGGTGGCTGCCTGGCGCGAGACCGCCGGAGCGCACCTGCCGTTCATCGTCCACGACGCCGACCCGCTCGCCGAGGTGGCGGCCGCCTGGGTCGACCGGTGGGACGGCGCGGGCGACGTCGGCCGGTTGGAGATCGCGGTGCAGGCGGTGCTGCAGCGGTGGCGGGCCGGCACGCTCGAGCTGCCCGACTACTACCTGGTCGTCGGGCCGGAGGAGCTGGCCGCCACGGCCCGCCACTGGTACCTCGGCGTCCTGGCGAGCGCCGCGCCGCACCGGGTGGTGGTGACCGAGGACGACCACGAAGCGCTGGAGCGGTCCGTGCGTGGGCTCAGGGCCGGGCGGTGGTGGCCCGAGCTGGATCGGCTGCTCACCGATGTCGACCGGCACGTGCCCGACAGCTTCGTGGCCGGCACGGAGGCGCCGTCGCTGATCGTGTGAGTGCTCGGCGGACCCGGAGGCTGCTGGTGCTGCGGCGCGTCCTGGCAGGTCGCTCGAAGGAGGCCGTGACCGGTGCGGAGCAGACGTCAGTGTTGTCGGCTTCGCACACAGGGTGACCTCGAGCGTGATCCCGGTGGTGGGCTCCTCGGGGTCGGTCGGCGCGGTCACCGTGACCTGCTGCGTGGTCGAGTCGGTCTGCTCCTGGCTGTCGGTGACGGTGAGGATGACCGTGGAGGTGCCGTCGACGGAAGCGCCGTCCGGGCACTGGCCGGTGCTCTGGAGCAGATCGCTGACCTGTCCTGAGGTCAGCTCGGCGTTGGCGGAGCGCATGAGCACGGCGGGACGTTGTGGCAGGTGGGAGGTCGCCGCGATCCTGCTCAGCGCGGTCTCGAGCGCGTCGCGCCAGGGCCAGTGGGCCCTTGAGGGCCGCGGGGGTCGCCGCCGCTACTAGCGTGGATGCCGAGCCCGCTTGGACCCGCGAGGAGATCCCGGCACCTGGCAGTCCTCGACCCTGGTAGTGCATCCTGATGAGTGATCGGCTCCGACCGTTCCGGATCGGCGAGACGCCCCGGCTCATCGTCCTCGCGGCCATCGTGGGCGTCGGTGCGGGTCTCGGCGCGGTCGTCCTGATCGGGGCGATCGAGCTGGTCTCGACGGTGGCCGGGTCGGCGACGGGTGTCGAGGCCCTCGGGCCTGTGTGGCCGTTCGTGATCCTGCCTGCCGGCATCTGGCTGTCCTGGCGGCTGACATCATGGTTCGCACCCGAGGTTGCCGGTCACGGCGTGCCGCAGATCATCGCGGCGATCGCCCTTCGGGGCGGGCGGGTGCGGGCCCGCGTGATGGGCCTCAAGACCGTGACCACCGCTCTGACGATCGGCGTCGGCGGGTCGGTCGGCCGTGAGGGATCGGTCGCGCAGATCGGCTCGTCGATCGGCGCCTGGGTGGCGCGCATCACCCGGCTTCCCGAGCATGACGTCCGGGTCCTGGTCGCGGCCGGAGCCGGGGCGGGCATCAGCGCGACCTTCAACGCACCCATCGCCGGCATGTTCTTCGCCATGGAGGTGATCCTCCAGGAGTTCGCGCTCCGACATGTGCACATGATCGTGATCGCCTCCGTAGCCGGAGCGGTGGTCAGCCGCAGTGTCATCGGGGAGGACCTGACCTTCCAGATATCCGGCCACGCGCTCGTCGATCCGCGCCAGTTGGTGCTCTACGCGGTGCTCGGTCTGGTTTCCGCCGCGGCTGCCTGGCTCTTCCTCACACTGCTCGACCTGTTCGAGCTCCACCCGGCAGGGCTGCCCAACTGGAGCCGCCCGCTGATCTTCGGTGTCAGCATCGCCGCCGTCGGCTGGCTCGCTCCGGAGGTACTGGGCACCGGTCAGGGATTCGTCGGGGAGGTCCTGAACGATCAGATCAACCTGGTGTGGTGGATGTTCGCGTTCCTGGCCGTGGCGAAGGCCGTGGCGACCGCCATGACGCTCGGTGGACGCGGTGCGGGCGGGATATTCATGCCCAGCCTGTTCATCGGCGCCACGACCGGAGCTGGCACCGCCCTGCTACTCGACCGCGTGTGGGGCTTCTCGCCGGTGCAGCCCGGCACCTTCGCACTGGTGGGCATGGCAGCGACCTTCTCGGCGGTCGCACGCGCACCGTTGACCTCGATCCTGATCGTCTTCGAGATCACGGGCGACTACGGCATGGTCCTGCCCCTCATGCTCGCGACGGCGGTGAGCACGGTCCTCGCCGTACGCGCGCGCCCGGAGAGCGCCTACACGGCCCCGCTCGCGCGCATGGGTATCCATCCGGTGCATGCCGGGGTCACGGACCTGCTGGACACCATCAGCGTTGGCGAGGTCATACCGACCGAGACCCCAACGGTCACGCCTACCACCACCCTCGCGGAGATCGAGACGATCCTGCAGCGAGGGCGGCTCCACGGGATACCGGTCGTCGACCAGGATCGGCTGGTCGGTCTCGTCGCGGAAAGCGACATCGTCCGGGCAGGTGGCCCGTCGGAGCACAAGACGGCCGCGGACGCGATGACCTCCGCCCTGGCGACGGTCAACCCCGAAACGAAGGTCTCCGATGCCCTGGAGCGCATGGCCGCGCTCCGGGTCGGACGGCTCCCCGTAGTGGATGGCAAGGATCCCGAGCGACTGCTGGGCGTCTTCCGGCGGGCCGATGTGATCGCCGCCTACCACGGGGCGTTGGGCGCCGTGGCCCGCTCGCATTCCGCGCCGGACCGCATGCACTTGCGCACGGCGACCGGCACGACCTTCCTGGAGATGACGGTGGCCGAGGGATCGCCCGCGGACGGCAGGCCCGTCCGTGAGATCCCGTGGCCGGAAGGTTGTCTCGTGGTGTCCCTCTACCGCGGTCCCACGCAGGTGATCCCGACGGGTTCCACCGTCCTGCAGTCCGGTGACACCGTGACGATCCTTGGGGGCGCCGCGACCCGGGAGCCTCTCGTGCAACAGTTGACGGTCAGACAGCAGCCGGACGCGCCCTGAGGCGGCCCGCCGGTTGCTGCCCGCGCCCCCCGTGTGCGCGTCTGCTTGCTCGGGAAGGTGTGCCGGTTCCGCCTCTGGCTCCCCCGCCGGCTCGGCGACCAACTGCTGCCCCCGACCGACGCAGGGACGCTGGCCGTGCCGACCCTCGGACGTCTGTGCGGGCGTGGTCCTCGTGCTCCCGTCGTCAGCCCGATCGGGTCAGGAGAACGTCGTCGTGACCTCGTTGGAGCACGCGACCTCGATGCCTTGACCGTCGACGGCGCAGACCTGATGGCGGTACTCGCCCTGGCCCTTGCCGCCGGTGGCGTCGGTGAAGCTGGACCCGGAGACCCCCTCGGCGACGAGGACCCCGTCGCGGTGGACGTTGACGCTCGTCGCACCACTCCAGGACAGATCGACGAAGTGCGAGCCCCTGGTCTTGTAGCCGGAGGCGGTCAGCGTGAGCTCGGATGCCTCCGGTGTCGTGATCGAGGTCTGCGTCCACGAGGACGCGCCGCCGCCGTTGTAGGCGCGGACCCGGTAGCCGTAGGTGGTCGACCCGGTGACACCGGTGTCGAGGTAGCTGGTCACGTCGGCGCCGACCTCGGCGATCGTGGTCCAGGTGTCGACGGTGCCGTCAGCGTCGCCGTCGGTGCCACGGTCGAGCTCGTAGCCCCACTCGTCCGCCACATCGTCCCAGGCGAGTTCGACGTTGGCAGCACCGGTCGCGGTCGCCGAGAGGCCTGCCGGTGCCGCTGGTGCGGCGACCGCGGCGGTCTCGGAGCGGACGTAGAGGTGATCGATGGCGATGCTGTCGTGCGTGTTGGCGCCCTGGGTCCGGTTGGTGTCGCGCACCCGGAGCTGCACGCTGCCGGCCACGGCGTCGGCGAGCGCTGCGGAGTGGACACCCGACCCGCCGGCGGGGACCACCAACGCCGGCTGGTAGCTGCTGCCGCCGTCGGTGGAGTACTCGAACGCGAAGCCGTCGCCGTCGGCGGAGGTGGTGGCGGCCGCGTCGACGAACAGCGTGACCGAGGACCCGCCGGTGACCTCCACGGTCCAACGGTGTTCGAGCTCGGCGTGCCGCAGCGACGGCCTGCCGCCGGTCTCGGTCTCCGTGATCGTCTCCACTCGGCTGTCCGCGGCATGCGTGTCGAGATAGCTGCCCGACACCGTGCCGGTCACCCGGGTCTCAGAAGAGGCGACCTCGTCCACGAACGACCGGTTGGTGTCCGGGGTGATCGCGGCCGCGACGTCCGAGCGCACGTTGGGCAGGTCGTCGTACAGCCCGCCACCCGGGCAGTCCGTCGCCGTGAAGTCGCGGTGTCCGGAGATCGCCGCGACCGTCCTGGCGTTGACGCCGTTGTCGTAGGCGATCTGCGACTCGGGATCGATGCCGTGCCGGTCCGCGAACTCCGCGAGGTAGGCCACCAGGGCGTCCCGCGCGGCGGGCCTGGCCTCCACGTCGCTCAACGTGCCGAGCAACGCGACACCGAAGTTGCCGGTGTTGTAGCCGCCGGTGTGTGCGCCGGTCACCATCTCGGCGTCGGCGGCCATGCCGTCGTGGCCGAACTCCCACCCGGTGCCGTCCGCCTCGGTGCACGAGGGGCTGTCGCTGCCCGACCAGCGACCCTCGTAGACGGTCCCGTCCTCCGAGATGAGCGCCTGGTAGCCGATGTCGTCCCAGCCGTTGGTCCTGACGTGGTACTCGTAGATCGCACGGACCCGCGCATCGGGATCGGGATCGTCGTTCTGCGTGGCCGTGTGGTGCACCGTCATGATCTGCGGGGCGGCGTAGCTGCGACCCGAGGTCCGGAGCGACTCGTCCGCCTGCCAGTCCGCCCGCGACCGGCAGGCCGTGACCGCGTCCGCCGACCCGGCGGGCCGGTGGCCCACCACCTCGGCGGGTCCGTCGGTGGTGTTGAGCGCGGCGGCACGAACGTCACGGGCGAACGAGGGGACCCCGCGGACCTGGTAGGCCTCCGCGTGGCCACCCGGGACCAGCGCACCTGTCCACTGCCCGACCGCCTGGGCTCCGTCCTCGATCATCGGCTGCCACGGCCCCCACACCCCACCGTGGCGGAACCGCACCGCGAGTCCCTCGACTCCGGCGTGGTCGTCGCCATCGTGGTCGTGGTGGGCATCCTCGCCGGCAGGCAACGCGAAGACCACACCGATGTGATCGATCGCGAAGCCCGGCTCGACCACGCCCGTGGTGACCGCGCGCTCGTGGTACAGCGTGCGCGGGCTCGTCACGGCTTCGGTGGCCACCGCCGAGACCGCCAGCAGCATGCCAACGACCGTCAGCACCGCCACCATCCGGGTCACCGGACCCGCGCTGTGGTTCCCGATCGTGTGCCGGATGTCCACGTCACCCTCCCGAGAAGCCGTGCCCGGTGCGCGTTCCAGCCACCCGATGCGGGGAGCCGACCTACGGTAGCAAGCCCGACCCGGCACGATCCCCACGGTCCGCCGGTGCGGCTCGGGCGCGCCACCTCGCCGGTCGAGGTCAGCGGCTGAGCCGCAGGATGCGCCGCGCACCGCCCGCGACGACGACGAAGATGACGCCGCCGGCGAGCAGGTCGGGCACCGCCGAGCCGGTGACCGCCACCACGATCGCCGCGACGATGACCAGGACGTTGACCTTGACGTCGTTGGCGGTGAAGATCCAGCTCGCCTCGAGGTGGACCTCACCCGATCGCACCCGGTGCAGCAGCACGAGCGTGATGACGTTGCCGGCCAGGGCGAGCAGCGACATCACGATCATCGAGGTGGTGTCCGGCGGAGGCTCGCTGGCGATGAACCGGCGGACGACCTCGGTGAGCCCGATGACGGCGAGCCCGAACTGGAGCACGCCGCTGCCGCGCGCGAGCTGCTTCTTGCGGGCCGCGGCGGCTCCGACCGCCAGCAGGCTGAGCGCGTACACCGACGCGTCCGCGCCCATGTCCAGCGCGTCGGCCACCAGGGCCATGGACCGGCTGAGGAGCCCGACCGTGAGCTCCCCGACGAAGAACCCGGCGTTGATGACCAGCGCGATGATCAGCGCCCGTCGCTCCTCTCGACCGTCAGCGGCGACCAGCGTCTCGTGCTCGTCGCCGAGGTGCGTCGTGTCG
>CAYXJD010000140.1:0-8791 GCA_964465225.1 uncultured Actinomycetota bacterium | reverse complement strand
CCTTCGCGAGCTGGGCGCCCATGTTCTCGTAGGCGTCCTCCAGTTCGATCTCCCGAGCGACGGTCACGCCGTCCTTGGTGATCGTGGGGGCGCCCCACTTCTTGTCGATCACGACGTTGCGGCCTCTGGGGCCGAGCGTCACCTTGACGGCGTCTGCGAGTTGGTTGACGCCGCGCTCGAGGCGGCGACGCGCGTCCTCGCTGTAGCTGAGGATCTTCGCCATACGGTGGTTCCTCCTGGGTACGTCCGTGGACGTGTTGTGGACGTTGAACGTGTGGGGTCGGTCAGCCGATGACGGCGAGGATGTCGCGAGCCGACAGGATCAGGTAGTCCTGGCCCTCGACCTTGACCTCGGTGCCGCCGTACTTCGAGAACAGGACCGTGTCGCCCTCACTCACGTCGACGGTGATGAGCTCACCGGTGGTGTCCGAGCGCTTGCCCGGGCCGACGGCGACGACCGTGCCCTGCTGCGGCTTCTCCTTCGCGGTGTCCGGGATGACCAGGCCCGAGGCCGTGGTCTGTTCCTGCTCGTTGATGGTCACGAGCACTCGGTCCTCGAGGGGCTTGACCTTGACATCGGTGGCGGCAGCCAACGTGCCCTCCCTTGGTATCGGTCCGCGCGGCCGTTGCAGCCGCGTGACGGTTGGTGATGGAGATCTATCGGGGGTTCCTGTCCAGCCGCGGGCCGGCCGCAGCTCGTCCGGGATGCTGCTACCCGACGGAGCACAGCGGTGACCTCGACCACAGACAGGGGCGCCGAGGTGGCGCCAGCACCGCGGGTCGGTGGCGAACGGGCGGATGCCCCACGCGGGAGCGCCGGGCCCGTCACGAGTGCCGAACGCGGTTCTCACCGGCGCTGGCACTCGCCCTATCCGAGTGCTAGTGGCGGAAGCTAGCACTCGCCCCTTCGGAGTGCAAGAAGCCCCGGTCGGCACCGCGCCAGGGGGGCGAAGCGCTGCGAGACACCCCACTCGCACCGGCCGGGCTGGTGGTGGTGAGCCCTCAGCAGGCGCTCTCGGCTCCGCCGACCTCCAGCGACGTGGTCCGCGGAGCGCACGCTCGCGGTGACGGAGCGTCACCACACGGCGGGGCATGCGGCACGCGGCACAACGGAGCGTTGTCACTTGAACACGATGCGTTGCTCTCTGACCCTCCGTGGGGCAGGCTGCGTTCGGTGACGGTCGAGCCATCCGCTCCTCGGTCGCAAGCCACACCGAGACACGGAGGTCGGATGATGAGCGATGACGATCGTACGCACGCTCTGGCCATCGGGGCCCGGCTGCGACGGGTCCGCCAGCAGCAGGGAGCGTCGCTGGCGGACGTGCAGTCCGACAGTGACGGGCGATGGAAGGCGGTGGTGGTCGGCGCCTACGAACGCGGGGACCGCACCGTGACCCTGGCCCGGTTGGCGGACCTCGCGGAGTTCTACGATGTGCCCCTCGCCGACCTCCTGCCCGATCCGGGGAACGTCACCGTTGCAGCTCCGGGTCGCGTCACCCTCGACCTCGTCCGCCTCGACGCGGCACCGGCCCGGGCCGAACTCGCGATCCTGGCCCGCTACGCCCACCACGTCGCCCGCAAGCGGGGCGATCACAACGGACGCCTGCTGACGTTGCGCGAGGGTGACCTGGAGACGGTGGCGCTGGCCGTCGACCTCACGGCGGCCGAACTGCAGGAGCGTCTCGAGGACGAGGGCGTCCTGCTCCACCTCGATGCCACCGGCGACCTGGTACCGCCCGAGGAGACCACGTCACCCGGGGTCACCCCACCCGGCGACACCGCCATGCCGGCTGCGACGCACCCGCCGAGGCAGCGTGACGAGCTCACGATCACGATCGACGTGAGCGAGAGCGCCCCGGAACCGGATGCCTCCGGTCGGGACCGGGGGCCGGCGCGGAGCGGTCGCTGATCAGCTGCGGACGGCCAGGCGCCACGGCTCACGGTCCACGAACCCGGCTGCGGCGTAGGCCCGGAGCGCCGCCTGGTTGTCGGCGCGGACGTGCAGGCTGATCCGACGATCGCGGGATCCTTCCAGCAGCGCGCCCCGTACCGCCGCGGCGACCGCCGCACGACCGAGCCCCTGTCCGCGGGCCTCGACGTCGGCGACGATGCCGGCGAGCTGCACGCCGTAGCGCCCGGAGGACACGGAGCGTTCCAGCTTGAAGACGGGGGCTCCGACCGGACCGACGCACCAGACGAGCCCCTGATCGAGGTTGGTCGCGATCCGCTGCCGGTAGCCGCGTAGGCCCGCCTGGCCGGGATGCGGTCCGAAGCGGTCGTCGACGTGGAGCCGCACCGCCAGCTCGGCCAGACGGTCGAGGTCATCGCGCTGGGCGCGTCGGAGCCCGGGATCGGGTAGCGCCCCCTCACCAGGCACCCGATCCGGGTCGACGGTGAGGAACCGCTGATCGTGCACGATCAGGCCCGGGTCGGAGTTCACGCGGGACAGGGCGGCGTCGCCCGCCGCTCGGTCCCCCACCAGCAGGCGCCACCGCCGGCTGGCCGCCGGTGCTGCCGCGATCGCCTCCGGATCACCGCAGGGCACCAGCAGACGTCCGGGGAACACCACCGCCAGGGCCCAACGGTGGTCATCGGCGGCCAGACGCAGTGGCTCCGCCCCGAACGACTCGATCGTCGACAGCGCGAACATGTGCCGTGCCGATCCGCCAGCCGGCGCGTCCCACGCCGCCAGACGATCGGCGATGGTCGGGAGCTCACCGCTGCCCACCCGCCGCCAACGCAGCCGACGGCCGAGACGCTCGAACGCCGCAGACGCCCTCACCCGGCGAGCCGGAGGTTCGGGTCGGCCGCCAACCCGAGTCCGGCGGTCCGGTCGCGGACGAACAGGTTGGCGCCGCTGGCCGCGACCATGGCGCCGTTGTCGGTGCACAGCGGGATCGACGGCACGATCAACCGCTGGCCGTTGGCCTCGGTCTCGGCGGCGAAGCGCGCCCGCAGGCGCGAGTTCGCGGCGACGCCACCCGCCAGGACGACCTGATCGAGGCCGTGGTCCGCTGCGGCCCGCAGCGTCTTGCTCACCTGCACATCGACGATGGCCTCCTGGAAGGACGCTGCGACGTCGGCGAGCACGACCTGCTCACCGGCGGCCTCCCGGCGGCGCAGTTCCCGGACCACCGCGGTCTTGAGCCCGGACAACGAGAGCCGGTAGGTGCCGTCGTGCAGCAGGGCACGGGGGAAGTCGAAGGCCGCGCGGTCCCCCTCATGCGCCAGCCGATCGATCTCCGGACCGCCGGGAAAGGGCAGGCCGAGGTAGCGGGCGATCTTGTCGAAAGCCTCCCCCGCCGCGTCGTCGATCGTGCCGCCGAGCTCAGCGAAGGCACCGTCCTCGTCCATGCGGACGATCGAGGTGTGGCCACCGGAGACCACCAACGCGATCAGCGGCGGCGTGAGCTCGCCGTACTCGAGCTGTGCCACCTCGACGTGCGCTCTGAGGTGGTTCACCGCGACCAGCGGGAGGCCCTGGGCGAGGGCGAGCCCCTTGGCAGCGGAGACGCCGACGAGCAACGCACCTGCCAGCCCCGGACCCGCGGTGACGGCGATCCCATCGATGTCCGACAGCCGCGCGCCCGCTTGCACGAGCGCGGCGTCGACCGTGGGCAGCAGGGCCTCGAGGTGGGCCCGGGCAGCGACCTCCGGAACGACCCCACCGTACGGCGCGTGGAGCTCGATCTGGGAAGCGATCACGTTGGCGCGTAGCTGGAAACGGTCCTCCACGACACCGACAGCGGTCTCGTCGCAGGAGGTCTCGATGCCGAGCATCAGCACGTCAGCCTCCTTGGGTGGTGGCGGTCCCGGGGGCTCCAGCCGTTCCTGCCGTCATCGCCGTCCCGCCGGGAGCGTCGAACTCCGCCACGGACTCGGCTCCCGCGACCGTGGCGGGCGGCGGGTCGTGCCGCCACAGCAGCAGGGCGTCCTCGCCGTCCGGGTAGTAGCGGGGCCGGCGCCCCTCGACCACGAAGCCCGCGCCACGGTACAGCGCGAGCGCGCCGAGGTTGCCGGCACGGACCTCGAGGGTGATCGCCCGCGCACCGCGGGTACGCAGCTGCGAGGTGAGTGCGTCCAGGAGCCGGCGGCCGATGCCGCGACGACGTGCCGATGGCGCCACCGCGAGGTCCACCACATGACCGTCGTCCACCTGGATCAGCCCGAACACGGCCCCGAGGACCTCGCGGCTGTCCGCCGCAACGAGCGCGACGGTGTCCCCCGTCGCTCGGGCGTCGGCCCGGGCGATCTCCGTGGCCAGGCGGCGCTGGGTCGACGTCGAGAGCCCGGGCAGCGCCTCCAGTGCTGGCAGATCCCGCTGGCCCGCACCACGCACGACGACCCTGTCGTCGTCCGGCGGCGTCACGACGCACCACCGGCAGGCCCACCGTGCTGCTCCCAGCCGATCCGCGCATCGGCCTCCCGCAGGTAGATCGGGCGGAGCTGATCAGCGCGGATCGTCTCCTCGCGGATGAACCGCGGTACGGCGAGTTCCGCCAGATCGGCAGCGTCTGGCCAGGCCAGATCGGGACCCGCCACGTCCACGCCGACCTCCAGCACGCGTTGGCGCTCGGCCAGTGCCCCGTCGCCGATCACCAGCACGTCGTCGCCGTGCGCCTCGAGCTCGGCCGTGAGCTGATCGATCCGCCCGACGACCGGTTCCGAGTCGCGCTGGACGCCGCCCGGAGCGGCGCGGTAGAAGGCCCAGAACAGCTCGCCACGCCGCGCATCGAGCACCGCGCAGATGGCACGGCGCGTGTAGCGGGCGCGGAACGCGAGCACGTCCAGGCCACTGAGCCCCACCACCGGGAGTTGACGGGCGGCGGCGAAGGTCTGCGCGGTCGCAAGCCCCACGCGCAGCCCCGTGAACAGCCCTGGCCCCACGCCGACGGCCACCCCGTGGATCTGGTCCACCTCGATGTCGGCTTGCTCGAGGCAGAACGCGATCGCCGGGGCCAGGAACTCGCCGTGGCGGCGCGGCACCCCGAGGCTCGCCGAGGCCACGACGCGATCGGTGTCCACCAAGGCCACCGACGACCGGGCCGTCGAGGTCTCCAGACCGAGGACCAACATCGCGACTCCCTCCTCTTCGACCTGCGGCCGACCTTCGGGCAAGTGTGACCCGTCACCTCACGTGCGTCACCGCCAGGGCGCACAGGCCTGCTCGAGCTCGGGACGCCGAGGCGCCCAACCGGGTCCGACCGCACGCAGCTCGATCCGTCGCTGCGTCGCGTCACCGACGTCGCTCTCCGGATGGCGCAGTTCCACCTCGAGCCGATCCGGCGGCAGGAGGTCACGGATCGTGTCGGCCCACTCGACGAAGGTGATCACGTCGGGGGCGAAGACGTCCTCACCCAGATCGTCGAGGTGACGCACACCGGTGAGTCGGTAGACGTCGACGTGCACCACCGGAACCGTCGCGGGAAGCAGCTTGACCAGCACGAAGGTCGGCGAGGTGACCGGCAGCGTGACACCCAGGGCTGCCGCTGCACCCTGGACGAAGCAGGTCTTGCCCGCACCGAGGTCGCCGGTGAGGGCGACGACGTCCCCGGCCCTGAGCACGGAGGCGATCGCGGTGGCCGCCTGCCGGGTGTGCTCTGGCGCGGCGGTCGTCACGACGATGCTGGTGGACACCCCGGGACCTCCTTCGGCCCGAAGGTCGCCCGTGCCATCGCGGAGCTCAGGCGCCGACGCGGGGCCCGGTGGCCGAGCGCCGAGCCTGCTGCTGCAGACGGGACCGTAGCTCGGAGCGCGCCTCGGCACCGCTGCTCATCCGCCCCTCCAGGACCGCCCGGGCCACCGCCAGGTCACGCCGCAGTGCGACGGCGGCCGCTGGGACACCCCGAACGACCTCCAACGGATGGAAGGTCGGGATGAGGGTGACGCCGTCCAGGACGTCCAGGCGGTACCCGGCCACCCGGTCGAGTTGGACCGGTCGTCCCAGCAGCACCGTGGTGGGGACCACGCCGAGGGCGACGATGACCTCCGGATCGACCAGCTGCAGCTCACCCGACAGGTGACCGGCGCAGGTGGAGATCTCGTTGGCGCTCGGTGGCCGATCCTCCAACGGCCGGCAACGCACGACCGTGGTCCGCCGCACCGAAGCAGGATCGATACCGACGTGCAGGAGCGCTTCGTCGAGCACGTTACGCGGGCTCCCGGCCAGTGCGTGGCCGTGGATGTCCTCGTGACGCCGCGGCACGTCGCTCACGATCACCAGACGAGCATCACGCGGGCCATCGCCGACGACCGGCTGTCCGCGGTCCTCGTGGAGCGGACAGGCCGTGCATCCCTTCACCGCACGCTCGTGCCCGCGCGCTGACCGCGGACCAGGGTCAACGATCGAGGTGCACGGCGTCGGCACAGGCAGCCTCCTTGCCGAGCAGGCGTCGTCGACCACCCGGCGCGTGGCCTGAACGTAGCTGCCGGGGTCGTCTCACGTCCATCTGGCCACCGAGCGCTCCGGCCGGTCGTGCACCTATCGCCCGGCCAGGCCGGGCAGTGCCGGGCCGCCCGGCAGGCTCGGGCCACCGGTCGCCAGCAGCGGTCCGCGCCGAGCGGCCTCCGCCACCGCCTCCGCGGCCAGCGCGGCGACCAGATCGACACGGGCAGGTACGCGACCCGTGGCCAGACAGCACAGGGCGTCGCCATCGGCTTCGGTGTGTGCCGGACGCAGCGCACGCGCGATCCCGCTGTGGCCGAGGTCGGCGACCCGGACCGCGTCCCGCTTGGAGAGGGCGGCATCGGTGACGATGCACCCGATCACGGTGTTGCTGGTCGGACCGCCCTCGGCGGCCGCGAAGGGGTCGACCACCGGGAACCGCTCGACGTCATCGGCCACCCGGGCCCGAGCGAGCCAGGCGCCGTCCTCCCCCACCAGCTCACCGACGGCGTTGTTCGCCACGATCGCGCCGACGGTGACGCCCCCGGCGCGTCGGACCGCGACGCCCTGACCACTGCGCCAGGCGTTGGCCAGCCCACCGACCTTGGCGACGGTGCAGCCGGCGCCCACCCCGATCCGACCCTCGGCGGGCTCGGCCTCGGTCGCGGCCTCGCAAGCCTCCCACCCCGCCCGCGCATCGGGACGGGCGTCCGGATGGGCCGCCGCCGCGTCCAGCACGATCGCGGCCGCGACGATCGGCACGACCCCGGATCCGATCGGGTACCCGCGACCCTGTGCCTCGAGCCACCGGACGGCACCGTCAGCCGCAGCCAGACCGAAGGCCGAACCGCCGGCGAGCACGACACCGTGGCACACCGTCACCTTGCCCATGGGACCGAGCGCCGCCGCCTCCCTGGTGCCCGGAGCCGAGCCACGGACCGCCATCGCGCCGACGGTGCCAACCGGCGGGAGGATCACGGTGCAACCCGAGACCGCCTCCGCGGCCGTCCAGGTACCGACCGCCACCCCCGCCACACCGAGCGCCATCAGCCTTCCTGCCGTGCGACGGCGGCCGCCGGGTCCACTTCCTGCCACACATCACCCGAACCGGCCAGCTCCCACCGACCCTCTGCCGACCGTGCCACCTCGCCGCGCAGATGCCGTAGCAGCACCTCGGTGGCCTCCTCCCCGGCCTCGAGCAGGCTCATGTGACCGACCTCGGCCAGTTCGACGACCGCGGCCGCCGACCGACGTGCCATCCGACGGGTCAGTGCGGCAGGGGTGAGCCGATCGTGGGTCCCGACGACCAGCGTGGTGGGCAGGTCCGCCAGCGCGTCGAGCCCGGCATCCTCTGCCACACCGAGCACGGCCTCAACCAGCCCGGCGACCACGTCGAAGCCGCTCTCCATCGCCATCTGCTGGGTGAACGCGACGATCGCCGGATCGGCCTGCGGACCGACCGCCGTCCAACGGGCGACCAGGAACGACAGGTCCGAGGTGGAGGACCACAACCGATCGGCGGAGCTGAGCACCCGCGGGTCGCGCAACGCCGGCACGAGCCGCCGGATCCCCCGGTCGAGCCGGGCGACGGCCCGGATGCCGACCTCGAGGGTGAGCTGGTCCGCACGCGCCGAGGAGGTGGTGGACAGCAGGACAGCGCCCGCCAGTCGATCGCGTACCAGGTCGGGGTACCGGCGCGCCGCGTTCAACACCGTCATCCCCCCGAGCGAGTGTCCGGCGATGAGCACCCGTCCCGGCCCGGTGCACCGGTCGATGACCTCGGCGAGGACGTCGCCGAGCAGATCGAGGTCGTACCGCCCGCTCTGCGGGCCGGTGCTGTGTCCGTGTCCGGGTTGGTCGTAGGTGACGATGCGGTAGCGGTCAGCCAGACGCAGCACCTGCTCGTGCCAGGCCCGACCGGTGCACACCCAACCGTGTGCCAGCACCACCTGGGGAGCGTCCCTCGGCCCGTAGGCCTCGACACGCAGCGTCATCCCCTCGGGGCCGTGCAGGGTGCTGACCTCACCGGTGAGGCTGCCGAGCGGGACGTCCGGCTGCTCGACCTCCGGCACCAGTCGGCCCCGCACGACCGCTCGTTCGAGCAGGAACCCGGCGGCGGCGCCCGCGGCGAGCGCGGTTGTGACCCCGACCGCCAGCGCTCCTCGGCGGGCCACGTTGACCTCCCCTGCGAAGCGATGGACGTCGAGGTGGCACCGGAACGGCCGCCGGCAGCGGAACCGGCCCGAGCGCCGCCCCGTGCAGGCTAGTGCGTCCCGCCGAGGTAGAGGCGGGGCAGCCGCGCGGACAGGGAGGTGACGATCTCGTAGGTGATCGTGTCGGTCGCCTGCGCCCACTCCTCGACCCGGATGCGGTGCTCGACCGGATCGGGCTGCGTCGAGGAGGGAG
>CAYXJD010000139.1:1664-8828 GCA_964465225.1 uncultured Actinomycetota bacterium | reverse complement strand
CGCGGTCTCCTTCGACCAGCCGCAGTACACCGGCAACGTCGGCGCCCTCGGGGTCGTCCGGCTGCTGGAGGCGATCCGCGAGACCGGCATCGACGCCCGGCTCTACCAGGCCGGGACCTCGGAGATGTTCGGTGCCTCACCGCCGCCGCAGAGCGAGGACACGCCGTTCCGGCCGCGCTCGCGGTTTGCCGCCGCCAAGCTCTACGCGTACTGGCTGGTGGACAACTACCGCGAGGGCTACGGGATGTACGCCGTCAACGGCATCCTGTTCAACCACGAGTCGCCCCGCCGTGGCCCGACGTTCGTGACCCGCAAGGTCACCCGCGCCGTCGCCCGGATCGTCGCCGGCAAGGACGAGGCTGTCTACCTCGGCAACCTGGAGGCCGAACGCGACTGGGGGCACGCCCGCGACTACGTGCGGGCGATGTGGATGATGCTCCAGCAGGACGCCCCCCACGACTACGTGATCGGCACGGGGGAGTCCCACACCATCCGCGAGCTGTGCGAGGTGGCGTTCAGCCGCGTCGGGCTCGACTGGGAGAAGTACGTGCGCATCGACCCGCGCTACTTCCGTCCGGTCGAGGTGGAGCGGCTGCAGTCCGACCCGAGCCGGGCCATGAACCAGCTCGGCTGGAAGCCGGAGGTCACCTTCGACGGGCTGATCGCAGAGATGGTCGACGCCGACCTCGCCTACGAGGGCCTCTCCCTCGAGCAGGCCCAGGCGCTCACCGAGGGTTCCGAAGGACGGCTGCGATGAGCGAGGGTGTCTACGACCTCACCGGCAAGCGCGTCTGGGTCGCCGGCCACCGGGGGATGGTGGGCTCCGCGATCGCGCGGCGGCTCGCGGACGAACCGATCGGTGCGCTGATCACCGCCACCTCCGCCGAGGTGGACCTGACCCGCCAGGAGCCGACCGAGGCGTTCGTGGCACGCACCCGGCCCGAGGTGGTCATCACCGCCGCCGCCCGCGTGGGTGGCATCGAGGCCAACCGCACCCGCCAGGCCGAGTTCCTGTACGAGAACCTGATGATCGCCACCAACGTCACCGAAGCCGCCTACCGCGGCGGGGTCGAACGGCTGGTGGTGCTCGGCTCCTCCTGCATCTACCCGCGCGAGGCGCCGCAGCCGATGGCGGAGTCCAGCCTGCTGACCGGGCCGCTGGAGCCGACCAACGAGGGCTACGCGATCGCCAAGATCGCGGCGCTCGAGCTCGGCAAGATGTACCGCCGGCAGTACGGCTTCGACGCCATCAGCCTGATGCCCACCAACCTCTACGGCCCGGGCGACAACTACGACCCGGTCTCCTCCCACGTGATGGCGGCGCTCATCCGCAAGGTGCACGAGGCCAAGGTGACCGGGGCGGCGACCGTGTCGGTCTGGGGGACCGGGACGCCGCGGCGGGAGTTCCTGCACGTCGACGACCTCGCTGACGCGACGCTCGTGGCGCTCAACACCTACGCCGGTGAGGAGCACGTCAACGTCGGGGTGGGCGAGGACATCTCGATCCGCGAGCTGGCCGAGCTGATCTGCGAGGTGATCGGCTTCGAGGGCGAACTGGCCTTCGACCCGTCCAAGCCCGACGGGATGCCCCGCAAGCTCCTGGACGTCTCCCGGCTGCAGAGCCTCGGGTGGGCGCCCCGCATCCCGCTGCGCGAGGGCATCGCCGAGGCCTACCGCTGGTTCGCCGAGCACGAGGCGAGCCCCACCGCCTCCAGGTAGCGCGCCGGATGCTCGTCACCCGTCCGACCGTCCGGCTACTGCGGGCTCAAGGTCGCGGGCGCACGGTCCGACGCTAGGCAGGACGGAGGTCCTGAACGACCCCGACCCCGGCCACGAGGACCTCTCGGGCGGGGACGCGGCGTCAGGGCCGGCGTAATCTCGACGACGTGCGAACGCGTCGCAGGGGCGCGCTCGTCACCGACGCCACACCATCGGATCCGAGCTCGACGGTGCGGCCAGAGGAAGGGACCGAAGTGGAGCTCGACGGAGCACGGGTCGCGGTGACCGGCGGTGCCGGTTTCCTCGGCTCCCACCTGTGCGACGCCCTGCTCGCCGCAGGCGCCGAGGTGGTCTGCCTCGACAACTTCAGCACCGGCTCGGAACGCAACATCGTCCACCTGTTCGGCCAGCCGGGTTTCACGGTCGTGGTCCAGGACGTGACCAACTACCTGTGGGTCCCGGGCGATCTCGACGCGGTGCTGCACCTGGCCTCTCCGGCCTCGCCGATCGACTACCTGAAGCTGCCGATCCAGACGCTGAAGGTCGGCTCGCTCGGCACCCACAACGCGCTCGGGCTCGCCAAGGCCAAGGGCGCCCGGTTCCTGATGGCCTCGACCTCGGAGGTCTACGGGGACCCCCAGGTCCACCCCCAGCCCGAGTCCTACTGGGGTCACGTCAACCCGATCGGGCCACGGGGGGTCTACGACGAGGCCAAGCGGTTCAGCGAGGCGCTGGCCTTCGCCTACCACCGCACCCACGGCGTCGAGATCCGCATCCCCCGGATCTTCAACACCTACGGCCCGCGGATGCGCATGGACGACGGACGGGCCGTGCCGACCTTCGTGCGGCAGGCGTTGGCGGGCGAGCCGCTGACCGTGCACGGCGACGGCTCGCAGACCCGTTCGGTCTGCTACGTGGACGACCTGATCGACGGGCTGATGCGGCTGCTCGTTTCCGAGGAGACGGGACCGGTGAACCTCGGCAGCGACTACGAGCTCACGATGCGTGAACTCGCGGAGACGATCGTCGCGGCCTGCGACTCGGACTCCTCGATCCGCTTCGTCGAGCGGCCAGAGGACGACCCGCAGGTGCGCCGGCCCGACCCCAGCCTGGCGGCGAGCGCGCTCGGCTGGCGGGCCACCACCGACCCGAGGACGGGCCTCGACCGCACGGTGGCGTGGTACCGCGACGGGAACGGCGGCTCGGTGAGCGACGACGAACGAGGAACAGCGAGGAGTACGACATGAAGGTCTCGGTCATCGGTCTCGGCCACGTCGGCCTGGTCACGGCCGGCGCGTTGGCGCGCTGGGGGCACGAGGTCGTCGGCTACGACGTCGACACCGCGAAGGTGGAGAAGCTTCTGGGCGGGGAGGTGCCGTTCTACGAGCCGGGCCTCGGTGAGCTCGTCAGTGAGGGCCACGACGCCGGCCGGTTGCGCTACACCGGCGATCTGCCCGAGGCACTGGCCGGTGCCGAGGTGGCCTTCGTCTGCGTGGGCACGCCCCCGCTGCCCGGAGGCGGGCCGGACCTGTCCTACGTCGAGGCGGTCGGCAGCGCCGTCGCCGAGCACGCCACCGGGGATCTGGTGCTCGTCGAGAAGTCGACGGTGCCGGCCAACACCGGGCGCCGCCTCGAGCAGGTGATCGCCCGCGAGCACCAACGCAACGGCAAGTCCCACCACATCGACGTCGCCTCCAACCCGGAGTTCCTCAAGGAGGGCAGCGCCGTCCACGACACCCTCCACCCCGACCGGATCGTCTACGGCACCGCCAGCGAGCGGGCCCGTGACGCCCTACGCGAGGTCTACGGCGTGGTCGCCGAGGAGGACGGGTGTCCGGTCGTGGAGACCGACCTGGCCTCGGCCGAGCTGATCAAGCACGCCTCCAACGCCTTCCTGGCGACCCGGATCTCCTTCATGAACGCGGTCGCGCGGGTCTGCGAGCGGGTCGGCGCGGACGTCGACGAGATCGCGCGGGGGATGGGGCTGGACGCCCGCATCGGCCCGGCGTTCCTGAAGGCCGGGATCGGCTACGGCGGCTCCTGCTTCCCCAAGGACGTGGAAGCCTTCGCGCACCTGGCACGCCAGGTGGGCTACGAGTTCGAGCTGCTCGAGGCGGTCCGCACGATCAACGACGGCCAGCGACGCCTGGTGATCGACAAGCTCGAAGCGGAACTGTGGCACCTGGAGGGCAAGACCATCGCGCTGCTCGGCGCGGCGTTCAAGCCCGGGACCGACGATCTGCGCGAGGCGCCGGCGATGTACCTGGCCCGGGAGCTCATCGACGCCGGGGCCACGGTCCGCATCTACGATCCCGTCGCGCTCGATGCGGTCAGGGCCGAGCTGCCCGAGGCCGAGCTGCACATCGATCCGCTCGAGGCCTGCCGCGACGCCCACGCCGCGGTGGTCGCCACGGAGTGGACCGAGGTGCGCGAACTCAGCGCCGACGACCTGATGAAGGCGCTCGCCTACCCGATCGTCATCGACGGGCGCAACGCCTACGACCCGGACGAGTTCATCGACGCCGGGGTGCGGTACCACTCGATCGGACGTCGCAGCGTCAGCCCGATCTGATGAGAGCGCCGGGAGGCGGCTGACGCGCTGGCGCACCGGAGCCTGCCGACGGGCGAACGTCGGATCGCTGTCCGCCGCACGTGGCCCTGCACCCGACTCACGCCTACCCGAGCAGCTCCTCGGTGATCACCTCGGCACCGCTGTCGAGCACCCGGCGGATCTCGTCGGCGAACACCACCTCGGAGTTGTCCTGCGGTGCGTAGCCCAGCACCCGTCGGGCGTTCTCCAGGCTCCAGAACTTCCGGTCGTTGTTCGACACGCCGTAGACGACCAGCCACGGCACGCCGTGCTCGTCGGTGATGTCGGGGGTGTCGATCGCCCGCTCGACGAGCTGGGTGAGGTCACGTGGGCTGAGGTAGCCGGCGATGTCGCGGAAGTAGCGGGCTCGCGTGGCTCCGATGAAGCCCCGGAGTTCGATCGGCCGAGGGGCGACGATCCGCAGCTGGACGACCTCGAGCTGCCGGCCGAGGGTGCCGCACGCGTAGAGGAACCCGAGCGTCTCGTAGGCGGCCTTCGCCCAGCCGTAGAAGTTGTCCGGCTTCGGGATGTCCTCCGGGGAGACGGTCTGCTTGAGCCCCTGGAGGTACGGCACCTCGTACCACTTGGCGGCCTGGTTGGAGCTGCCCATGACGACCCGTCGGACACCCAGCTCCAGTGCCGCCTGGTAGATGCGCTGCGCCATGTCGATGTTGTCGCGCTCCCCGTCGTAGAGGGACTGTGCGGCGCCGAGCAGATCGCCTCCCGTTCCGTCGTGACCGGCGGGCGGCTTGAAGGCGAGGTGGACGACGGTGTCCACACCGTCCATCAGCTCCCTGAGTCCGGAGCCGTCGTCGGCGAGGAGATCGAGCTCGTGGACCCCTTCCAGTTCCTGCCCCGCCGCTTCCCAGCCACCCTGGGTCGTCGGGAGCGTGCTGCTGGACAGACGCGAGTCGACGTCGGTCAGGATGGTCTCGTACCGCGCCTGGAGGGACGGCAGGACCTGCTGGGCGACGTAGCCAGTGGCTCCGGTGACCAGCACCCGTCCGCCTGCCATGTCACCATCCTCTCTCTGCAGCACCGTGCAGCTGCGGCGGAACCTATCCGCAGGCTGCCGGTCGGACGGCGACGCAGGTCAGCAGGCCCGTTCGATCGTCGCGCCGGCGATCACGCCGGCCGCCTCGCGCAGCAGCAGGCGCACAGCGATGCGGGGACGGTCGTCCCGTGAGGCGCCGACGACGGTCACGCGGTCGCCGAAGCACTGCCGGAACAGGTACCGGGTCCGGGTGGTGTGGAAGTCGCTGGTGGCCACCGTGACGTGCTCCCAGCCGTACTCCTCGGCCAGCGCGGCGACGTTGCGGGCCTCGCCGACGGTGTTGGCGGGCTCGGGCTCGAAGCAGATGGCCTCTCGTTCGCAGGCAGCCCCCTGGGCCGCGGCGAAGAACCGCGCGTTGGACGACAGCACCAGCTGTGCGTCGTAGCGCTCCGCGAGCTCCAGCCCGAGCCGTGCCCGCTCGTCCCCCGCCCCGCCGAGCACCACGATCGCGTCGGGGTCACGTGGGACGTCGTCGATCGGGACCATGAAGCGGGCGAAGGCGACGCCGGCCGCGACGAGCAGCAGCACGATGAGCGCCAGCACCGCCGCCGCACCCACCTCGCCCCCGATCCTGGTCGTCACGGTCGTCATATCGGCGGCAGGATAGAGCGCGTCGGTCCGGGTGACGCGCAAGCGCCGCCGTCGCCGGTCGCTGGCCTCAGCCCGGGCGTTCGGGTGACGTGGGTCGCTCCTCGAGCGTCACGGTCACGGTGGACTCCTCCCCGTCGCGGACCACCTCCACCTCGACGTCGTCACCGGGGCGGCGCTGCTGGATCCGTCCGGCCAACTCCGCCATCGTCGAGACCTCCTCGCCGTCGATCCCCACGACGATGTCACCGGTCTGCAGGCCGGCCTCCGCCGCGGGCCCGTCCGGGTCCAACTCGACGATGACCGCACCGGTGTCCGAGGGCAGGTCGTAGAGTTCCGCGATGTCCGGGTCCACGGTCTGGCCCACGACACCGAGGTAGCCGAGCTGTACCTCGCCGGTCTCGATGAGTTGGTCAGCCACGTTGCTCACGGTGGTGGAGGGGATCGCGAAGCCGATGCCCTGGCTGCCACCGCTGCGGCTCGCGATCGCGGTGTTGAGCCCGATGACGCGGCCCTCGCCGTCGACGAGCGCCCCACCGGAGTTGCCGGGGTTCACGGCCGCGTCGGTCTGGATCAGGTCGATCAGCACGCCCTGCTGACTCGGCAGCGTGCGGCCCAGCGCGCTGATGATCCCGCTGGTCACCGAGCCGTCCAGGCCGAAGGGCGAGCCGATCGCCACCGCGGTCTCACCGATGCGCAAACCGTCGTCGTCATCGGCCCACACCGGGACCGGGAGGTCGTCGGCATCGACGCGCAGGACGGCCACGTCGGAGGTGGGATCGGCGCCCACCACCTCGGCGTCCATACGGGAGCCGTCCGGCAGCGTCACGCGTGCCTGGTCGCTGGTGCCGACCACGTGGGCGTTGGTCACCAGCAACCCGTCGGCCCGGTAGACCACGCTCGAGCCGGAGCCGGCTCCCGTCGGACGTTGGACGTCGACACGCGCCACGGAGGGGGAGACCTGCTGGGCGATGGCGGTGATCGGGCTGGCGCCGGGGGGCACGAGATCATCGGTGCCAGGGTCGGTCGGCTCGTTCTGGATGGCCTCGTCGTCGGTCGCGTCGCCGGTCGCGGTGGCACCCGTGTCCGCGGTGTCACCACCGTCGTCGAACAGGCCGAGCGGCACCGCGACGATCGCGGCGCCCAGCGCCCCGACGGCGGCGACCACGACCCACTGCCACCACGCCAGCCGAGCTCGGGGTGCCGGCTGCCC
>CAYXJD010000139.1:0-1564 GCA_964465225.1 uncultured Actinomycetota bacterium | reverse complement strand
CGGCGACCACGACCCACTGCCACCACGCCAGCCGAGCTCGGGGTGCCGGCTGCCCGTTGGTCGGCTGCCCGTTGGTCGGCTGCTCGTCGGTCGGCTGCCCGTTGGTCGGCGGCTGGGTGGGTGCGCCAGCCGAGGCTGGTGAGTTCGCCCTGCGTTGCTCCTCGCTCGGCACGGGAGGAGGCGACGGGAACCCGGAGTGCTGCGTGTCCATGGTGGGACTCCTGCGGTCGAGCGAGCTGTGGTTGCACGAGCTGTGGTTGCGCGAGCTCAGGTCGGGCGAGCGGTGCCCGGTTGCCGGATCGTCACCGGGTCATCGGGACGAACGTACGCAGCACCCGGTGAACGGACCCCCGACGAAGGTGAAGTCCAGGTGAGATCGGGGACGGATCCGGTGAGGTGGCCGTGGTCTCGGACGTGGGAGGGGCCGGGAGCGCCGGCCTCGTCGTAGGCTCGCCGCGGGGCACGGCGGCCGCGAAGGGACAGCGATGGACGAGCCAGCGCACCTGCTGCTGGTCGAGGACGACGACGGGATCGCCCGCGCGCTCGTCGCGGCGCTGGGCTCCGACGGCCATCGGGTCACGCGGGTCACGACCGGCCGGCAGGCACTCGTCGCCGCCCGCACCGTCGACGCGGTCCTCCTCGACCTCGGGCTGCCCGACCTCGATGGTGTGGAGGTCTGTCGACGGCTGCGTCGCGACCTGGGGGCCGACCTGCCGATCCTGGTGCTCACCGCCCGCGATGCGGAGACCGACGTCGTCGTCGGCCTCGATGCCGGCGCGGACGACTACGTCACCAAGCCCTTCCGGCTCGCCGAGCTCCAGGCCCGGCTGCGGGCGCTGCTGCGGCGGGCCGCCGCCGCCCGCCCCCTCGGTCCCGCCGGCGGTGACGGGGAGCTCGTCGCCGGTGACCTGCGGCTCGACCCCTCGTCGCGTCGCGTCTGGCGCGCTGGGCAGGAGCTCGAGCTCACCGCCAAGGAGTTCGACCTGCTTGCGCTGCTGATGGCCCGCGCCGGCACGGTGGTCACCCGCGAGGAGCTCGCGCGCGAGGTCTGGGACACCCGGTGGCTCGGTGGGTCGAAGACGATCGACGTGCACGTCTCCTCGCTCAGGCGCAAGCTCGGCGACGATCCGATGGCCCCGAGGTACGTGACCACCGTGCGCGGCGTCGGGCTGCGCTTCGAGCCGCAGGAGTCGGACGACGACGGTGGACCCGCCGAGCCCCGGCCGTGAGACGGCGCCTGATCGTCACGACCACGGGGCTCGTGCTCGTCGCGGTGCTCGCGCTGGCCGTCCCGTTGGCGCTGGCCGTGCGGGGTGTCCTCACCGACCGGGCGATCGACACGGTGCAGGGCGTGGCCGAGCAGGCCGGGCTGCTGCTGGACGTCACCGCGCGCACCTGCGGCGAGCTCCAGCTCCGGGTCGCCCAGCTCGAACGGGCTTCCGCGACGCTGACCGTGCTCGCCACCGATCGCACGCTCGTGGCCTCCACCGCTGCGGGACCGGTGCCGTTGGCGTCTGCTGCCTTCGAGGAGGCGGCGACGGCGGGCCGGGTCGGGCGTGCCGTC
>CAYXJD010000138.1:0-8848 GCA_964465225.1 uncultured Actinomycetota bacterium | reverse complement strand
CGATGCAGGTCGTGCAGCCGTAGCCGACGAGGTTGAACCCGAGCTTGTCGAGGTAGGGCGTGAGCCCGGCGCGGTCGTAGTAGTCCATGACGACCTTGGAACCGGGTGCCAGCGTGGTCTTGACCCAGGGCTTGCGTTCCAGGCCGCGCTCCACCGCGTTCTTCGCGAGCAGTGCGGCCGCGATCATCACCGACGGGTTCGAGGTGTTGGTGCAGGAGGTGATGGCCGCGATCGTCACCGCCCCGTGATCCAGCTCGAAGCGCGTGCCGTCGGCCAGGGTCACCTCGACGGGCTCCGAGGGCCGGCTGGCCGGCTGATCGGCCGGTCCGTGGGTCGGTTCGGGCGTGCCGTCCTCGTCCGCGCCGGCGGAGGCGGCGAACGGGTCCGATGCCGGGAACGTGCTCTCCAGCTCAGCATCCAGCTCGCTACCGGCTGCGTGGTCACCATCCTCGACGTAGTCGCGCAGCGCCACGCGGAAGCCGTCCTTGGCCCGTGACAGATCCACGCGGTCCTGGGGACGCTTCGGGCCGGCGAGCGACGGCACGACCGTGGACAGGTCCAGCGAGAGGGTCTCGGAGTAGACGGGTTCCTGGTCGGCGTCGTGCCACATCCCCTGGGCCTTGGCGTACGCCTCGACCAGCGCCACCTGCTCCTCGGAGCGACCGGTGAAGCGCAGGTAGGTCAGGGTCTCCTCGTCGACCGGGAAGATCGCCGCCGTGGAGCCGTACTCCGGCGACATGTTGCCGATGGTCGCGCGGTTGGCCAGCGGGACCGCCGCCACGCCGGGTCCGTAGAACTCGACGAACTTGCCCACCACACCGTGCTCGCGGAGGAGCTGGGTGATCGTGAGCACCAGATCGGTCGCGGTGGCGCCGTCGGGCAGCTGCCCCTGGAGCTTGAAGCCGACCACCCGGGGGATCAGCATGGAGACGGGCTGGCCGAGCATGGCGGCCTCCGCCTCGATCCCGCCGACCCCCCAGCCGAGCACCCCGAGGCCGTTGACCATCGGGGTGTGCGAGTCGGTGCCGACCAGCGTGTCGGGGTAGGCGCGGCGCACCCCGTCGGCGCCCTCCTCGCCGAAGACGACCCTGGCGAGGTACTCGATGTTGACCTGGTGGACGATGCCCGTGCCGGGTGGGACGACCTTGAGTCCGTCGAAGGCCTCCTGCCCCCAGCGCAGGAACTGGTAGCGCTCGCGGTTGCGCTCGTACTCGAGTTCGATGTTGCGTTGCAGCGCGTCACCGACCCCGAAGGTGTCGGCGACCACCGAGTGGTCGATCACGAGCTCCGCCGGCACCAGCGGGTTGATCCGGGAAGGGTCGCCGCCGAGCTCGACCATCGCCTCGCGCATGGCGGCGAGGTCGACCACGGAGGGCACGCCGGTGAAGTCCTGGAGGATCACCCGTGCCGGCGTGAACTGGATCTCCGCCGACGGCTCGGCGCCCGGATCCCAGGCCGCCAGGGCGCGGACGTCATCGGCGGTGACGTTGACCCCGTCCTCGTTGCGCAGCAGGTTCTCGAGCAGGACCTTGAGGCTGTACGGCAGGTGACGGGCCCCCTCCACCGCATCGAGCCGGAAGATCTCGTAGGTGTGCTCACCGACGGTGAGGTCGGCGCGGGCCTCGAAGCTGTCCATCGTCGGACTCCCGGGTCGTGGTCGTGATCGATCGGGTGCGGGGCGGGGCGAGCGGCCTCGGAGCTGAGCCACGGGGCCGTCGGCGGGTGGGTGGGCGACGAACCTAGCCCACGACCTGCGGGCGTCGAGCCCTCGGACGGTCACCTTCCCCGACCCTCAGGTGACCGGTGTAGCATAACCGCATAGGTTATGCAGCTGGTCCGGTTCGATCCTGGCCACCAGGCGCGGCGGGGTCGCCGCGGAGGGTGTGCGGGCGGTGTCCCGCCGACGACGTGAGGGTGCGGTGAACGAGGATCGTGGCCAGCCACGAGGCCAGGCCTGCCTCGACACGCCGGTGGCGGTGACCGGGGACGTGGTCGGCTCCCGACGGTTCCTCGCGACCGATCGGCTGCTGGCCGGTCTCGACGACGCCCTGGCCGGTGTCGAGGCGGTGGAGCCGGCTGCCCAGCCGCTGCACCGCACGGGGCGCGACGTCTTCCTCGGGGTCTACGGGGACCTCGGCTCGGCGGCGACCGCCGCACTCCGACTCCGGCTGGCTACCGACGATCTGGTCCTGACGACCGTCGACGGGGTGGATGAGCCCGTCGAACTGCGGCTCGGCATCGGCATCGATGGGCGCACGAGCGACGGGGCGGCTCCCGCGCCGGGTGAGGTGACGGTGGCGGCGGAACGCGCGCGCCGGGCCTTGGTGGAGGCCGAGGAGCTCGCGGTGTCGCGGACCTGGCCCGACTCCCTGCGCAGCCGGTGTCGAGCTGGTGATCCGGTACTGGGCGCCGCCGTCAACGCGCACCTGCTCCTGCAGGACCAGCTGTTGGCCCGGCTCGATGCCCGGGACCGCCGGGCCCTGCTGGGGTTGCTCGACGGGGAGCGGCAGGTCGACGTCGCCCACGCGCTCGGGGTCACCCAGCCGGCCATCGCCCGCCGTCTCAGGGCCCGCGGCAGCCTGGCGCTGCACCGAGCCGTGCTCGAGCTCACGACGGCGACCCGGTCAGCGGACAGCCACGCGGGCGGCATCTAGTCTCAGCGCCGCGGGGCAGCGAGCCCCGGCACCGCCTGCTCCCACGCGCCCATCCCCCGGTCCAGAAGGGTCCGACCATGCCAAGCCTCGTCCTCGTCCGTCACGGCCAGTCCCTGTGGAACCTGGAGAACCGGTTCACCGGGTGGGTCGACGTGCCGCTGACCGCCCTGGGCAAGGACGAAGCCCGCAAGGCCGGTGAGCGGCTCACCGGGCAGCACTTCGACGTCGCCTACACCTCCGTGCTGAGCCGCGCCCAGGAGACGCTGCGCATCGCCATGGAGGTCGCTGGTCTCCACGATCTGCCGATCATCCGTGACCAGGCGCTCAACGAGCGCCACTACGGCGATCTCCAGGGCCTCAACAAGGCCGACACCGCGGAGCGGTACGGCGAGGAGCAGGTCCACATCTGGCGACGTTCCTACGCCACCCCACCACCCAACGGCGAGGCGCTCAAGAACACCGCCGAGCGCACCCTGCCGTTCTTCGAGCGGGCGATCCTCGGTGACATCAAGCTCGGGAAGGACGTGCTCGTCGTCGCCCACGGGAACTCGAACCGCTCCATCGTGATGCAGCTCGACCAGCTCGACGAGGAGGGGGTGCTCTCGCTGGAGCTCGGCACCGGGGTGCCGCTGGTGTACGACCTGGCCGAGGACGGCAGCGTGCGGGGCAAGACCATCCTGGAGTGAGCCGCGTCGGGTGGCCGGGCGGTCCACCCTGCCCCGCTGCTGCATCTGAGCAGTCGGGCCGTCGGTACGATCCCGGCCCGCCCGTCGAGGAGCACCACGATGCCCGAACCCGCCCGTCCCGGTACCGGCTGGGGGGTACTGCACCTGTTCCTGCGGGTGGACCACGCGGCCGTCCAGCAGCTGCCGGAACACGCCGCCAAGGAGGTGGTCGCGACCCTGGAAGCCTGGCAGGAGCGGGTGCAGCTGCACCTGTTCGCCGGGCTCGGGCACAAGGCCGACCTCGTCGTCATGGCCCTCAGCGACGATCTCACGGAGCTGCGTGGGTTGCAGACCGCGCTGTCGGCCACCGCGGCGGCCCCCGCGCTCACCCTGGTGGACTCCTACCTCTCGTTGACCGAGGGCAGCGAGTACACCGACACCCCCGAGCGCTACCGCGAGGAGATGGCGGCCAAGGGGGTCGTCGGCGAGGATCTCGACCGCCGCGTCGAGCAGTACGCGGAGCGGATCGCCGCCTACACGGAGTCGAAGCTGCACCCGCAGATGCCCGACTGGCAGCTGCTGTGCTTCTACCCGATGTCCCACCGTCGGGAGGGCGAGGACAACTGGTACGCCCTCGACTACGAGGAGCGCAAGCGCCTGATGGGCGAGCACGGACGCTCCGGCCGGGCCTACACGGGCCGGGTGGTCCAACTGGTGAGCGCCTCCACCGGGCTGGACGACTGGGAGTACGCCGTCAGCCTGTTCGCGCACGACCTCGCCGACGTCAAGTCGATCGTCTACACCCTGCGCTACGACGAGGCCTCCGTGCGCTACGCGGAGTTCGGACCCTTCGTGATCGGTCTCCGCCGCTCCCCCGCCGAGCTGGTCGCCGAGATCGGCCTCGAACAGCGCACGTGAGGTCGGCGGAGCTCCTCGAGCACCTCGCCCGCCACCTCCCCGGCGACGATGTCGAGGCTCGCTGCCTGGCCCGCGCCCGGACGCTGGTGGCATGGCTTCCGGCACCGCTGGACGAGCACGCCGACCCCACCCACGTGACCGGCTCGGCGATCGTGCTCGACGGTGATGACCGGGTGCTGCTGCACCGGCACAAGCGACTGGGCAGCTGGCTGCAGCCCGGCGGCCACCTCGAACCCGGCGAGGCCCCGTGGGAGGCGGCGAGCCGCGAGACCGTCGAGGAGACGGGGCTGCGGGCGCGACATCCCGCCGCTGGACCGCAGCTGCTCCACGTCGACGTCCATGAGGGCCCCCGTGGCCACGTCCACCTCGACCTGCGCTACCTGTTGCATGGCGACGCCGAGGTGGCACTGCGCCCGGCAGCCGGTGAGTCCCCCGAGGTCGCGTGGTGGACGCTGCCGGCAGCACGGCACCTCGCCGACGCCTCCACCCTCGCCGCCGTGCGGGCGGCGACCCGCCACCCGGCACGCGGGCCCGGGGATCCGGGGATCCGGTGAACGGCACCGGACGACCGGTCCACGACCGAGCTCAGAACAGCCGCAGGTGGGGCTCCTCCTCGCCGCGCAGCAGCCCGAGATCCACCTCGACCCAACCGATCCCCCGGGCCTCGGCGAGCACCCGGGCCTGGGGCTTGATCGTGGTCGCCGCCAGCACCCCGCGCACCGGCGCGAGCAGGGGGTCGCGCTGCAGGCGCTCGAGGTAGCGGGTCAGCTGCTCGACGCCATCGATCTCCCCGATGCGCTTGATCTCGACCGCGACCGCCGCACCTTCGGCATCGCGGCACAACAGGTCAACGGGGCCGAGGTCGGTCCGGAACTCGCGCTGCACGCAGGTCAGGCCAGCCTCGAGGTGGCCGGGATGGTCGGCCAGCAGCAGCTGGAGCTCCCGCTCGACCCCGTCGAGGGTCAACCCACGCTCGGTGTCGAGCTCGTAGGACAGCTCGTCGAACACCTCCTCGAAGGTGATCGTGAGGCGCTCCCCCTTCGGATTGGTGACCTCCCAGGTGTCCCCGACCTCCACCAGATGGTTCGGGGCGTTCATCCAGTTCAGCGGCTTGTAGGCCCCGACGTCCGCGTGGATCGCGACACAGCCGTCGGCCTTGACCAGCACCAACCGGACCGCCGAGGTCAGCGTGGAGGAGAGCCGACCGTCGTAGACGGCAGAGCAGCGGGCGATGAGCATGCGCATGTCGACGGACGCTACCAGCGCACCCATGGCTGACCGGCGCGACGACCGGTACCACGACCGGCCCCACCACCGGGACCAGCACCGGGATCAGCACCGGCTCCGGTAGCATCGTGGGCAGGAGCACGGTGCTCGCCCGACGGGCCACGGATCCAGCTGGCCGCGTGTCCAACCGGTGCACCCGCCACCGTCGGACCGTCGCCACCGGCCACTGCTCCGGCTGCTGCCAGCGCTGTGGGGTGCATGCCCCGGGTTCCGAGCGGCGCGGCGCGAGGCACCGTCTTCGCCGCTCGCCGGTCCCGGTGGACCGTGCGGCCACCGCGGCCCGGTGGCACCGCTGCCGGGGCGCGTGCTCTCCCCCGAACACAGAACGGAACCTCGCGATGGCGCTCAAGGTCGGCCTGGTGGGACTCCCGAACGTCGGCAAGTCCACCCTGTTCAACGCCGTCTCGCAGGCCGGTGCGGAGGCGGCCAACTTCCCGTTCTGCACGATCGACCCGAACGTCGGGGTGGTGGCGGTACCCGATGATCGTCTGGACCGCCTGGCGGGGCTGGTGGAGCCGGCCAAGGTGGTCCCGACCGCGATCGAGTTCGTGGACATCGCCGGGCTGGTCGCGGGCGCCTCCCAGGGCGAGGGGCTCGGCAACCAGTTCCTCGCGCATATCCGCGAGGTCGACGCCGTCTGCAACGTCGTCCGCTGCTTCGATGACGACGACGTGGTGCACGTGGCCGGTGCGATCGATCCGGCGCGCGACATCGAGGTCATCACCACCGAGTTGATCCTCAAGGATCTGGAGACGGTGGAGAAGCGTCTGGAGCGCGCCAGGCGCGCCGCCAAAGGCAGCGCCAAGGAGGCCGTGCGCGAGCGTGACCAGGTGGCCGCGCTGCTCGAGCACCTGGCCGCCGGCGAGGTGGCCCGGACCTTCGCGGGGGAGCTCGATCCGGTGGTGTCCCGCGAGCTGTCGCTGCTGACGGCCAAACCCGTCCTGTACGCCGCGAATGTCGGCGAGGACGAACTGGGCGACGGCGGTGAGGCGGGCGGGAACCCCCACGTCGAGGTGGTCCGCGACATCGCGGCACGCGAGGACGCCGAGGTGGTGGTCATCTCCGCCCAGGTCGAGGCCGAGCTGGCCGAGCTCGACGGCGACGAGCGCGCGGAGTACCTCGCCGACCTCGGCCTGGACCGCTCCGGACTGGAGCGGTTGATCGAGCACGCCTACACCTTGCTGGGGCTGCGGACCTTCTTCACCGCCGGTCCCAAGGAGGTACGCGCGTGGACGGTGCCGGCCGGCGCCACCGCACCTCGGGCGGCCCGGGAGATCCACACCGACTTCGAGCGTGGGTTCATCAAGGCCGAGGTCATCGCCTACGACGACTACGACCGGCTCGGGTCCGAAGCCGCTGCGCGGGACGCCGGACGACTCCGGATCGAGGGCAAGGACTACGTGGTCGCGGACGGTGACGTGGTCCACTTCCGTTTCAACGTCTGAGGACCCACCACCCGGCAGTCCGCTCCCAGGCCCCGGGCGCACCAGCCGCTCCGACAACCAGATCCCGATCCCATGGAGGTCGACCGATGCCACGTTCGGAACCCATCACCCGTCTCGAGGTGGCGGCCTGTCCCACGCACCGGATGGACGTCCGGCACTACGCCCCCTACGAGGTCGGTTGTGCCTGTCTGACCGAGGCACGGCGCGGTGAGTTGGCGACCCGCCTGGCCGCGGCGCGCGCCGAGGGCAACCCCTTGGCCGAGATGGCGGAGTGACCCGCCCGCGGGGAGGTCCGGCGGCGAACCCCCTGCACAGGGCGGGAGAGCGGAGGTAGGTGGTGGCAGACAGAGGTCTCGGCGGTCGCGTGCGACGCGGCTCCCAACTCGCGCGCACGGGTCTGCGTGGTGCGACGGGCCTGGCCGGCGCCCGAGCGCGGCGGTTCGCCGGTGGGGGCGGTGATGACGTCGCTGCCCACGAGGAGCTCGCCGTCAACCTCGCGGGGGTGCTCGGGGAGATGAAGGGCGCGGCCATGAAGTTCGGCCAGCTGCTGAGCTTCGTCGACCTGGACCTGCCGCCGGAGGTGCGCAGCGCCTACCACGATGCCCTGGCCAGCCTGCGTGACGCCGCCCCGGCCTTCGACGCCGATGCCATCGCCGAGGTCCTGACCCAGGAGTACGGCGCACCGCCCGAAGCCGTGTTCGCCTCCTTCGATCCGGAACCGCTGGCAGCGGCCTCGATCGGCCAGGTCCACGTCGGCAAGCTCGACGACGGACGCGAGGTGGTGATCAAGGTCCAGTACCCCGGTGTCGCCGAGGCGGTGCGGGCGGACCTGGACAACGCCACCGCGTTCGCGCCGCTGGCCCGGCTCGTCTCCCCCAACCAGGAGGTCGAGCCGCTCCTCGACGAACTGCGCGAGCGCATCGACGACGAACTCGACTACGAGCGCGAGGCCCAGTACCAGCGGGCCTTCGCGACGCGCTACGCGGACCACCCGTTCATCCGGGTACCCGACATCATCGGTGAGCTCTGCCGTCCTCGGGTGCTGGTGTCGGAACGTGTCCACGGGGAACGCTTCAGCCAGTTCACGGCGGGGGCCGATGCCGACGAGCGGCAGCGTGTGGGCGAGATCATCTTCCGCTACGCGTTCGGCTCGATCGGCCGGTTCCGGCTCTTCAACGGTGACCCCCATCCCGGCAACTACCTGGTCGAGCGGGACGCCGCCCGTGACGGCGGGATCCGGGTGGCCTTCCTCGACTACGGCTCGGTGAAGATGTTCACCCGGGAGCGCTACGCCTCGATGCGTTCGATCGAGAAGGCCATCGCGACCGGCGACCGGGAGATCGCGATCGATGCGCTGCGGGCTGCCGGGTTCCTGCCCCGCAACGCCAGGGTCGACGAGGACCGCGTCTTCGAGTGGTTCCGGCTGTACACGCGTCCGGTGGTCGCCGACCAGCCGTTCACCTTCACCTCGACGTTCGCTGCGGAGGTCATCCGCTCCACCACCGATCCGCGTGAGCCCTTCAGCGATGTCCTGCGCCAGCTCAACCTGCCGCCGGACTACCTGCTGCTCAACCGGATCCAGTGGGGGTTGAACTCGGTGCTCGGCCAGCTCGAGGCCAGCAACGACTGGCGGGCCATCCGCGACGAGTACATCGTGGCCGATGCTCCGCCAGCCACACCGCTCGGCGAGCAGGATGCGCAGTGGTGGCAGGACCGTCGCCCCCGCATCGAGCCGCCGGCCTGAGTAGCGCTGGTCGGCTCCTCGGTCGCCCCCTGGCTCGCCGCGTCGCCGTGAGTGGTTCGTGGGGTCGGTCGGTGACGCTGGGCGGCCAGGGCTGGCCGGATCGCTGCCCCGTCCCGACTTGGTCGCCCCGATGGT
>CAYXJD010000137.1:0-8871 GCA_964465225.1 uncultured Actinomycetota bacterium | reverse complement strand
GAGGAAGCGGGTGTCGCGCACGTAGACACCGTGGTCGCCACCTCGCAGGAGGTCACCGTTCGGCCCGGAGACCACGAAGGACTCCCCGCGGACGCAGATCACCTCACCCAGGGGTCCGGCCACGGCGCGAGCGCTCATCTTGGGCGCCTCCTTCGGGACGTTGGGCCATGGACAGCGAGGTGGCGGTGCTGCATCCTCCGGGGACCGGTGAGACCGAGGGGCGTGCGATGGCCGACCTGCTCCGCGTGAACTGCCGCAGCTGCGGGACCTGCTTCGTCTCCGCGCACCAGCAGCAGCGGGAGGCGTTGGCCGCCGGCGAGGTGGGCCGGCTCGAGGAGCGGTGCCCGCACTGTGGCGCCACCGACGTCTACCGGTCCGGCGACTACGACCACGGTTCCCTGGTCGGGCGGATCGACCCGGTGCGTTCTCCGCCCGACTGAGCGCCGGGGCGTGTCGGTCCGGTGGCGCTCGTCGGTCCGGTGGCGCTCGTCGGTCGCCCTGCTCACGTGGCTGCTCCGTGCGCATCCACCGGCACCAGCAGCACGGGTACCTCGGCGTCGGACAGCAGCAACCGGACCACCTCGGCGCGGCCCGGCGAGAGATCCTGCGACCAGCCGAGCACGATCAGGTCGGCGGCTTCGGCACCGGCGACCTCCAGGACGTTGCGACCGGGCGTGCCGGCGCGCAGCACGATGCGCGGGGCCGACTCGGTCACGGCGTGTCGCGCCAGGAACTCCCGTCCCCAGGCCTCCAGATCGTGGTGCGCCTGGTCGAGGAAGGCCGGCACCTCCTGGTCGGCCAGCACGTGGACGACGACCAGCTCCAGGTCAGCGTCGGCCAGCAGGTTGACCGCTGGCGCCACCGCAGCCTCGGTCTCCGCCGCACCGTCCAGCGGGAGCAGGACCTTGCGCAGCGGCGTCTGGAGCCCGGCCGTGGTCTCCGGTGGGACCAACAGGGTCGGCGTGGCGGTCGCCTCGATCACGGCCACCGCGACGTGACCTACCGGCGGGCCCTCGCGCTCCGGCTGCCCTCTGCCGACGACGGCGACCGCCACCTCGGCAGCGGCGACCACCTCGATCAGGGTGGGCACGACCGGGCCGGGGCGCACCTGCAGGTCGACGCCGGCATCCTCGGCCGCCGCCCGGACCGGTGCGGGCGCCACCTCTGCGATATGGCTGGCGGTCACCGTGCGCTCCAGGGCTCGGCCGAGCGCGACGCCGACCTGCAGGGTGGTGGCGTTGGACGGGTGGTCATCGATGGCGACCAGCACGTCGCCCCGCTGTGTGGCCTCGATCATCGTCCCGCCTCCGGCCGCCAGTGCTCGCCGTCGCGTCGCAGGACCAGTGGACCGGTGTGGACCTGGACCGCGGCCGTGGTCTCCCCGGTGCCCGGGACCAGGAGCGGAACCTGCGTCGCGCACGTCACCTCGACCCGGTCCCGGCGATGGTGCAGCCGTACCCGGTCGCCGTGGTAGCGCACGGTGAGCTCCAGGGCGTGCCAACTCGACGGGAGCGGTCGCGGGTCCAACGCCAGGCCGTGCGGGTGCGGCCGGAGCCCGAGGAACCCGAAGGCCAGCGCCTGCCACACCCCGCCCATGGCGCCCACGTGCAGCCCTCCTGCCGTGGTGTCGGTCACGTCGTCGAGATCGATCCTCGCGGCGGTCCTGAGCAGCACCGCCGCCTCCTCGGCACGTCCGTCCCGGGCCAGGAGGCTGGCGTGTACCGCCGGTGACAGTGAGCTCCCGTGGACGGTGCGGGGGAGGTAGCGATCCAGATCGCGACGCAGCGAGCCTGCCGGCAGCTCGTCCGGGATGAGGTGGTGCAGCAGCAGCACGTCCGCCTGCTTGACCAGCTGGGAGGCGGCCACGCGCTCGCGACCGAGCAGGACGTCCGCGGCCAGGGGTGGCTCACCGACCTCGGCCGCCACCAGCGGCTCCAGATCGCGGTAGCCCGCGAACTGGTCGTGGCTCCCACTCAGAGGGTCGTAGCCGTCGACGAGGCGGGCGGCCAGGTCACGCCATCGGGCGGCCTCGGCGGCCCCGTCGGCCGCGTCGGCCGCGTCGGCCGCGTCGGCCGCGTCGGCCGCGTCGGCCGCGAGGAGCGTGGCGGCGCGCCTGAGGTGCCAGCGGACCATGACGTTGGTGTAGGCGTTGTCGTCGACATCCTCGTGGTACTCGTCGGGGCCGATCACGCCGCGCAGGTGGACCGTTCCGTCCGCGTCCTGCTCGAGGCGCGATGCCCAGTACCTCGCCGTGTCGACCAGCAGGGCTCGGGCGGGACCTTCGGGGACCCACCGGTCCCCGCTCCACAGGTGGTGGTGCCACGCCGCCCAGGCGACGTCGGCGACGATGTGCTCCTCGAGCCTGCCGGTCTCGACCGTGAGCTCCGTGCCGTCGAGGCTCACGGTGGTCGACGGCGTGGCCTCGCTGCCGTCCACCGCCGACTCCCAGGGCAGCCGGCAGCCGGCGCGGCCCTCGTCGTGTGCGCGCTCCCGTGCTGCCGCCAGACGGCGCCGGCGGTACTCGAGCATCGCCCGCGCGGATGCGGGGTGGGTCGCGGCCAGGAACGGCAGGACGAACACGTCCGCGTCCCAGAACACGTGCCCCGCGTAGCCCGGGCCGCTGAGACCGCGAGCTCCCACCGCAGCCTCGCCGTGGTCGCTCGCCGAGGCCATCAGGTGGAACAGCCCGAACCTGACGGCCAGCTCCAGCTCCGGATCGCCGGGGATCGCGATCCGGGCGTCGTCCCAACGCTTGGCCCAGGCTCGCTCGTGTTCCAACAGGAGCCGGTCGGCCCCGTCGCGTCGTGCCTGCCGCAGTGCCGCGACGACGGTGGTGGTCGAGGGAGGTCGCGTGGGATGGGCCGCCAGGCTCGCCAAGCGGTCGACGACCCTGCGCCCGTCCCGATCGTCGCATCGGGTGCCGGTGGCGGCGATGATCGTGCCGATGCCGCTCGTTCGGACCACGTCGAGGTCGCCCTGCGACCAGCGCTGCCAGCGCACCCCGTCGGTGATCGGTAGGGGCAGGTCGCCAGCCACCTCGGGCATCCCGAGGCTGCCACTGGTCGGCGTCCGCTCGCCGCTGCTGCGTTGGACGGCGATCCCGGGACGTGCCAGCGAGGCGAAGCGTGCGGAGCGGTAGCCGAACGTGCCGCGGCGCTCGCGGTGGAGCACGCCTCGGTGCAGGTCCAGCCACCGGCGCTCGCTGGCGGTCTCATCGGGGGGGACGTCGAGGTGGAACCACGCCGGGCCGGGCAGCGGTCTCGGGACGTCATCCGGTGCCTGCCGGTAGACGCCGGCGGCCAGCACCTCCGGTGCACCGGTCTCGCCGCACTCCTCACGGGTCCCGCGTGTCCCGAACCGTCCATCGGCCACGGTCAGCAGCGCGGCATCCGCCCGCCGTCGTGCCGGGTCGTCCCCGGTGAGCACGACCGACCAGCCCGGTGTCGGTCGCCGCCACCAGCCGGCACCGTCGGCGTCCGGCTGCCAAGGAGGCGCGGTGACGGTCCGCACGCTGGCACCAGCATCGTCGGGAGTGGCAGCGTTGGAACGGATCATCGCGGTGGCGAGGTGGGCGAGGTGTCGAGGTCGGGGAGTCGGATCGTCCGGTTGTCGGCCACTGCGGCGTAGATCCGCTCGTAGTCCTGCGCCATCCGGGCGGCGGCGAAGTGCTGGACGACGTGGGCGCGACAGGCACCACGATCGATCTCCGTGACCCGCTCCACCGCGGCGCACATCGCATCGACGTCGTCGGGCGGTACGGCCCAGCCCGTCCGACTGTGGTCGACGATCTCGGTGACGGCTCCACGGGCGAACGCCACGACCGGAACGCCGCAGGCGCCGGCCTCCACCATGGTCAATCCGAAGGGCTCGTCCCAACGGATCGGCACGAGCAGCGCGGCCGCTCCGCCCAGCACGGCGAGCTTCTGCGCATGGGTGGCGTTGTGGACCACGGCGGTGTCGGTGCCGGCGAGCAGGGGGACCATGACCTCGTTCCACCACCGGTGCTCGGTCGGTTCGTTGAGCTTCATCGCCATGCGCAGCGGGAGTCCGAGCCGGGTGGCGACGGTCACTGCGAGGTCGGCGCCCTTGTCCACCCCGGCGCGGCCGATCCAGGCGAGATGCCCCGTGTGACCTGCCTCGAAGGGGTACTGCCCCACGTCGATCCCGTTGTGCACCACCCCTGCCAACGGCAGACCCGCCGGTGCATGTGCCGCATGGTCGTGGCTGATGGCCACCAACGCGATCCGGTCGGCGATGCTCTCGTACAGACGGCACAGCTCGGGGGTCCAGGCACCGTGGATCGTGTGCACGATGGGGGGGCCGTCCAGCAGAGCGCCGACGGCCGCGCCGGTCACCGTGTGATCGTGGATGAGCTCGTAGCGGTCGCGGTCGCGGTAGCCGGCGAGCACGTGCGACAGCTCGACGACGCCATCGCCCAGCTGCTCGCTGGGAGGGCTGGAGTACACGGTACGGAGCTCGGCACGCGTCAACGAGCCGCCGGACGCCAGCATGGTCACCTGGTGGCCGTCGTCGATGAGCTGATCGGTGAGGGCGGCCATCACCAGCTCCGTGCCTCCGTAACGCACCGGCGGAACCGTGAACCATGGCGGTGCTAGCTGCAGGATCCTCACAGCACCCCCCTCGACCATGGACATGGAGCACGGCAGCCGCGCTGCTGTGACCGTGCGGCGGCGGACAGCGGGCCGCCAGGGGCCAAGGGCCCGGGAGCCGGAAGCGCTGCGATGGCGATGGTGCGATGGCGATGGTGCGATGGCAGCCTGGGACATCGGTCGTCGCGGCCCCCGGCTCAGGTCGTGGGCAGCGGCGGTCCGGCTGGGGTCGGCTCGCTGCGTTCCGTGCGCTGGATCACGACGATGCCGCACAGGATGCTGAGCCCGCCCAGCAGCTGGAGCGGACCGGGTAGCTGTGCCAGCAGCAGCCAGGCGACGAGGATGGCGAACAGCACCTCGGACAGCGACACGAAGGACGCGGCGCGCGGGCCGAGGCGTACGACGCCGACGATCCCGGTGAGGTAGGCGGCCGCGGTTGAGACCAGGACCAACCACAGCGCCGGCAGCAGCCATGACACCGAGACCCCGGCGAGCAGCGTGTCGGCACCGGTGAATCCCAGGGGCACGATGCCGAGCAGTCCCGCCAGTGCGATGGCCGTCGCGCCGACCGCGGTACCACCGGCGGCCATGAGCAGCGGCGGGAGATCAGCGTCCTCCCGGGCCGACAGGCTGAAGTAGCCGGCGAGGCAGACCGCGGCGAACAGCCCCCACGCGACGCCGATGGGATCGACCGTGCCCGCGCCGGCCAGGTCCAGGACCAGGACCAACCCGACGAGGGTCAGGAGGGCCCCGAACAACGTCGCGTTCGGCGGCCGACGACGTGCCCTGACCGAGGTCCAGGTCAGCAGGAGCACCGGGGCCAGGTACTCGAGCAGGAGCGCCACCCCGACGTCCAGGCTCCTCACGGCGTTGAAGAAGCCCAGCTGGACCCCGGCCATCGCCACCAGGCCGTAGACGAGCAGGATCCGTGTCGTGTGGCGCGTCAGCCGCAGGCGGTCGCGTTGCAGCACCAGCGCGAGGCCGGCGAGCAGCATCGCCGCACCCCCGAGGCGGACCAGCACAGCGGCACCCGAGGTCCAGCCGGCGTCGATCAGCGCACGAGCCATGGGCCCCGACGATCCGAAGGCCGCGGCCGAGATCGTCGCGAGTACGAGCCCGCTGCGCTGGTGACGCCGCTGGTCCCCGGGGAGGTGCGAGGCGGGGGCGTGGTCGTCTGCCATCCCCTGCACGCTAACGGGTGTGCAACCGGCCTGCCGCCCGCCGGCATCCCGCCGACAGCCGACTATGGTCAGCGCTGCCACGACCGGCACACCACCGACGTTGTCGGCCCCAAGGGTGTCGCCGGATGCAAGCTGTCGCACCGTCGAGTCCGCCCCCCGCGAACGGAGAGCTCATGACCGACCGCACCGCCGCCACCGTCTGGACCGGAACCCTCTTCGAGGGCTCCGGCACCGTCACGTTGGAGTCCTCCGGACTCGTCCAGGACGCGGCCGTCTCCTGGCCGGCGCGCGCCGAGGAGCCAGGCGGCAAGACCAGCCCCGAGGAGCTCATCGCCGCCGCTCACTCCTCCTGCTACTCGATGGCCCTGTCCAAGCAGCTCGCCGATCGCGGGACGCCGGCCGAGCGGCTCGAGACCTCGGTCACGGTGACCTTCGTCCCGGGGACCGGCATCACGCGCAGTGCCATCACCGTGCGGGTGAGCGCGCCGGGTCTGGACGACGCGGGGCTCGAGGAGACCACGACCGCGGCCAAGCAGGGCTGTCCGGTCTCCCAGGCGCTCGCGGACAGCGTCGAGATCACCCTGGATGCGGCCTTCGCCTGAGTTCCGACCCGGACGGTTCCAGACACGCCGAGAGCCCCCGAGACCCCCGAGGAAGACCCCGGAGGACGCATGGATCCGCTCGCCCGTTTCGCCCTGACCGACCGTGTCGCCATCGTGACCGGCGCCTCCTCCGGGCTGGGGGTCCATGCGGCCGTCGGCCTGGCCGCGGCCGGGGCGGACGTGGTCCTGCTGGCCCGCCGCGCCGAGCGGCTGGAACGGACCAAGGCGCAGGTCGAGGCGACCGGTCGACGTTGTGTCGCCGTGGTCGGGGATGTGGCCGAGCCCGCGACCGCCACCCGGACCACGGAAGCTGCGATGGAAGCCTTCGGACGGGTGGACGTGCTGCTGAACAACGCCGGTATCGGGACCGCCGTCCCCGCAACGCGTGAGACGCCCGAGCAGTTCCGACAGGTCATCGACATCAACCTCGAGGGCTCGTACTGGATGGCACAGGCCTGCGGCCGCGTCATGCAGCCCGGCTCCTCGATCATCAACGTCAGCAGCGTGCTGGCGCTGACCACCGCCGGATTGCCGCAGGCCGCCTACTCGGCCTCGAAGGCCGCGATCGTCGGGCTGACCCGCGATCTGGCGGTGCAGTGGACGGGCCGCAAGGGCATCCGGGTCAACGCGATCGCTCCGGGATTCTTCGAGTCCGAGATGACCGAGCAGTACCCGGAGGGCTACCTCGAGGGCGTCCAGGCGGCGCGGGTCCCCGCGGGACGCAAGGGTGAGCCGGAGGAGTTCGTCTCCGCCGTGGTCTTCCTGGCCTCCGACGCCTCGAGCTACGTCACCGGGATCACCCTGCCGGTGGACGGCGGCACCATCGCGACCTGAGCGGTTCCCACGGCGCAGGCCGCAACGCGGCCGCAGGTCGTGCCGGAGTGCGCGGGAAGCCGGCGGTGTCGAGGGTCCTGGACACGGGAAACGGGTGGGGCCCTCCCCGAGAGGAGGGCCCCACCCGTCGATCACCCTGTGGGTGTTCTCGGCGTGGTCAGCTCAGTTGGCCCGCTGGTTCGCCGGTGCCGTCTCGCCTCGGCTGGCCCAGATCAGCCCGCCACCGGTGATGATGAACACGACGCCGAGCCCGAGCACGAGCGCGGTGACCCCGAGGGCGAGCTGCAGCGTGGAGGCGGTGACGGTGCCGACGCCGAGCTCACCGAACAGTCCGTGCACGGTGCCGCTCCACGCCTGGCTGCGGGCCGGGCCTTCGATCGGGTGCATGCGGTCGAAGTCGGTCCAGTAGCGACCGTCGACCTCGAACTCGTAGGTGCCGGGCTCGAAGGTCTCACCCTCGTACTCGACCTCCTCCTCCAGGGTGACCGTCTGCGTGCCGTTGAGCACGTGGTAGCCGATGGTCGCCATCTGGTACATGTACTCGCTCTGGGTGTTGACGAGCGGGTCGTTCGGGTCCATGTGGGAGTCGACGACCGGGAAGCCCCAGTCCTCGGTCAGCAGGGCCATGATCGCCTCGGCGTTCTCGGTGGTGCCACGGTCGATCAGCTGACCATCCTCGTTGTAACTGAGGAGGACGTTCTGAGACTCGCTGAAGTTCTCCAGGGACTGGTAGCCGTCCTGCACTCGCAGGCCTGCGACACCACCACCGATGATGAAGGCAAGTCCGATGACGGCCAGTGCGAACCCCAAGATGCGGAAACGCTGGTTCATGTGATGCTCCCTTGTGCAGTCGGTGCGGTAGGGCCGGTGTTCGAAAGATCTCCGAACGCTTGGAGGGAGTATCAACGTTTAGCGGGCTGCTGAGGGCGGTCGATGGGTCCCAACTCGGGTGACAGATGGCCACGGTCCCGCCGGGCCCAAGGGCCCTGTCACCATCCGGGGACGGCCAGCTACTGCCAGCTTCGTCCCGTTCGAACCGGGGAGTCGCAGGGGTCGGCCTCGCGGCTTCCGGCTGCTACGGCCGCTCGAGCTGCCCGCTTCGCCGTGCGTTCACGTCGGGGATACGGGACGCCCACCGAGGCGCTGCTCGGCACCGTCACGATCGTGGGTGCCGCGCGTGGCGAGGTACCTGCCGAGCAGCGCCAGCAGCGGAAGCAGCACCGCCAGCGTCAGTGGGTGGACCACCATGACGTCGATGACCTCGCCTGCGGCGCCGGCCAGGAGTACCAGGGCCGGTAGGAGCACCGTCAGCACGGTGATCACCTGCGGGCGCCGCGGCTCGTCGCGGAACGCGAAGGCCAGTCCGAAGCTGGCGCCGAGGATGGCCCCCACGATCCCGCCGAGTAGCGGCGGTAGCAGCGTGGTGAGCCCCTCGAGGTCGAGCATCGGGCCGATCACGTAGCCGGCCAGTGCCCCGAGCAGGAGCAGGCCGACGAGCCCGCCGGCGAGCGTCCCGACGATGGTCCTGATGGGACGGATCTCGCGGGACATACCGACCTCTCGGAGAGTGGACGCGCGAGCACTGGCGCGGTGGCAGCGCTCTGTAGCGCACTGTCAGCTCTGTGTCGCTGTCTCCAGGCTACG
>CAYXJD010000136.1:0-8958 GCA_964465225.1 uncultured Actinomycetota bacterium | reverse complement strand
CGACCGGTCGGCGCCTGGCTTCAGCCTGCGGGTAGGAGTCGTTCCAGGGCGGCGGAACCCGACGCCGACCTCTCCGGCACCATCTCGTCCTCACGAGAAGCGGCGCCAACATCCTCAATAGGCGCGGCTGTCCCGGTTCAGGATTCCTGCTCAAGATCGGGGCCGGTCGGGTTTGAGGCTTCGTGTTGCGGGCGGGGACGGGGTGACGTGGCTCAGGTGCCGCCGGTCGTGATCATCTCGATCGCGTCGTACACAGTCTCGCCGTAATTGTGGCCACCGCCGACGGCTTCGTACGTGACGTCGATCCCGGCAGCCTGCATGCGTGACTCCATGAGCCGCGAGTCGTCGGACCAGCCGATCCACTCGTCATCGAAGGCGTCAAGTGCTGCCAGGTCAGCCGTAAGGGAGCCGGTGGTATCACGGGTCGTGAGCCACGAATCCGCAGCCGGTGGGTCTTCGATGTCCCTGCCGTACCGGCGGTCCGAGGTCCACAGGTAGACCGTCAGGTCATCAGGTACGTCCCACCGTTCTGGGTTGATGAATCGATCGGTCGTGTCAGCCGCGTTGGAGCCCGCATCGGTGAAGGAGGCGTCCCACAGGTCCTCAAAGAACATGAACTGGCTGTCGCCCAGGACGAGCCCCACCGGCTGGTACGCGAGCGGCGTGCTGCAGAGGTCCTCGCGCATCACCCCGAGACCGACCCATCATGCCGGGTGGACACCCGCCGAGAAGCCAGACACGGTCGTGTTCGAGGGGTCGGCACCGAAGTCGCCAGCGATCTGCTGCGCCTTGCCCACCGCGCACGCGGCTCGGTCGAACAGCCGGCCGTCGATGTAGTCCTCCACGGCCACGTCGTTCCATTCGCTGGCCCACCGCGGCGCGACGGCTACGGCTCCTCGGGCTGCGATCTGGCGCGCCTCGCTGATCGACGGGCCAGCGGGTCTGCCGTGGTAGACCACGACCAGTGGCCACGGGCCCCCGCCGTCGGGATGCAGGACATCCATCTCCAGCTGCTCCTGGCCGTCGTCGTAGTAGACGATGTCCTCGTCCCACACGACCTCGTACAGCCCATCCTCATTCCTGGGCGGGGCAGCGCTGGAGGCAGGCGCCTGAGGTGCCTGCGCCGCCGAGGTGGGATCCGCGGGCTCCTCGCCGGTGGAGCCGCACGCGGCCACGAGCAGCGCGATCGCGAGTGTGCTGCGAAAGGCCAACGATGCCACAGCGGCCCTCCTGCTCGACCTCTCTATGCTCCTCCTTACACGGGGATGCTGGTAGAGAACGAGGTCCCGTGAACCGTGGCCAGCGTCCGAGGTTCGCGCCAGCAGCAGCCCGGCGCAGGCCACGGCGATGGCGGCCGCGCTGACCAGCCCTGTCGGCGTGGTCACGACCACGCCTCGAGTGAAGAGTGTCGCGAGGTCAGACGGGATGCGCGGTCGACGGATCCAGTGTGTCGCAGGGGCCAGCCGGACACCCGCCGTGGCGGTGTCCTACTCGCGGTGTCGCGCACCTGGCTGGCCGTCCTTGGTGGCCGTGGTCCGACACGAGCGGGCTCGACTACCGTCGAAGGCGTTGGCCCGAGCATCGGAGGAGCGATGGACCGCTGGCGCGAACCGACGACCGTGGGGAGCTACCTCGATGCGAAGGAAGCCGAGAGGGCTGCGGATCATCTCCGGGCCGAGGGCTTCGAGGACATCGAGGTCGTGCACCCTTCGGACGCGGTGTGGTTGGTCCGGCTGCCGTTGGCGGATGCCCACACGGCGATCGACGTGCTGCTGCGCGACGAGAAGCATGCTGTCGAGCGTCTGTGAGCGCGGGTCGGAGGCCGGTACCGGAACCCTCCGTCGCTAGCCGGCGTGTTGCGACCGCGGGCACGACCCACACGACCGGGGTCCACCTGACCCGGCCGTGACTGCCGGCCGGTCAGCGTTCGCCGATGTCGCCGATCAGCAGGCTCATGGATGGACGCGGGTGTCGACGTCGCTGATCAGCGCCCCACGCACGGATGGACGTTGTCGACGCCTTGCGCGCAGGAGCTGCCTGCTCTCGGGGGGCTGGACGTCCACGGCCGCGATCAGGTCGGAAGCACTGCTTCGCGAGTCGCTGCGTACAACTCCACGGCGTGGTCCGACGTACCCCCGATGGTGGTGATCCCGAACCGCCCGTCGACTGCGAGGCACCAGAGCCCGCGAGCCTGCTGCCGTGCCGTCGGCGTCCTCGGCACCATGACGCTCGACATCCTCGAGCAGACCCGCGAGATCGAGTGCTTCGCACGTTCGGGGCCACGACCTGGACGGTGTGGCGGCTGCGGCTCGTCGAGTGCTGGCCGTCGCCGCACCGGTTCCTCCCTGTGCTCCGGGAGGCACGGGTCGCTCGAGGTGCTGGAGGTAGACCGACACGGACCAGAGCGTCGACCCGGCCACCGGCTCAGTGCTCTTCGGTCACCACGGCTCGCACGCCGTCGGGACGCTCATGTGGAACCAGATGGCCGGCGTGGTCGACCAGGATCACCTCGGCGGCCGGCAGGCGTGATCGAACGGCGCGGGTGAGCGGTCGTGGCGGAAGGAAGGGGTCATGGCGGCCGCTGAGCACCGTCGTGGCGACACCGGTCAACTGCGCCAGGTCGCGGTCGGACATCGGGCGCGGCGCCAAGGAGGTCCGGACGTGGCGACCCACCAGCGTCATCCAGTCGGCCAGCGCGGGGTCCGGTGTGGCGCCGGCAGCCATCATCTTCGCCAGCAGCTGCTGGGAGGTGGAGGGCTCGGGGCTGCGTAACCATCCCAGCGTCGCACGTAGCAGCGGAACGGTCACCCGAAGCCTCATCAGACCGGCAGGATCGATCAGCAGCAGTCCCGCCACCTCCGCACCCCGGGCCACGCCAGCCATCGCGATGAGGCCGCCCAGCGAGTGCCCGATGACCACAGGAGGCCGGGCGGTGAGCTGGGGGAGGAGTTCGGCCATCCACGGCCCGTAGGAACCGACCACATCCGGCGGCCGCACGTCATGGCTGAGCCCAGGCTGGCCGGGGAGATCGAGCGCATGGACCTCGAGGTCGTCGGAGAGGGCGTCCACCATCGCCAGCGACACCGCTGCGGAGAAGTTCGTCCCTGGTAGCACCACGACGGGCGGGCCTGAACCCGAACGCACCACGTGCGTCGGCCCGAGGGAGGTCTCGAGGAGCGTCGAGTGGTGGGGACGGGGCCAGGCAGCGAGCTGCTGCTCGCAGTAGCGGCGCACCGTGGTGTGACCGTCGGAGGTCTTGTAGATGCTCTCACGCGTCATGCTGGTCCTCGTGATCGGCGGTAGCCACGTCGCAGGTGTGGACGGGCCGTGGTTCCTCCTGGCCCGTCCTCAGGGCGCGCGACCGTGCAGGACGAGCATGCGCACCGCCGACGGCAGTGAGCCGGTCAGTTCGGCGACCGCCGTCCGGCGCAGCTCCACCTGGGTCTCGCGCTCCAGTTCCGACACGAAGGCCAGGGTGTGCGGCATGTTGAGCCGCCACTCGACCGCGCGTTCGGGATCGTCGAGCCCGATCTCGACCGGTACCTGCTCGACGCGGACCGAGGCGAAGCCGGCGTCACGTGCCGTCCTCGCCAGTTCGTCGGGGCCGCCCGTGAGATCGGCCGTCCGTAGCTTGAAGGTCCCGTACCACGCGGGTCGCTGGTATCCGTACCGTCTGAGCACGCCTTCGACGAGCGCTTTGGCGGGGTGATCGTCACCGCTCGGGAACGTGCTCGCGAGCAGCAGGCCGTCACTGCGCAGGACACGGCGGCATCCCCTGAGTGTCAGGGCGAGATCAGGGACGTGGTTGAGGCTGAAGGCGGCGACGATCGCGTCGAAGGCGCCGGTACGGAAGGGCAGCAGTTGGGCGTCGGCAACCACGCCGGGCGGCCGCGATCCCTGACGGTGCCGCAGCATCTCGACGGCGAGGTCGAGGCCGACAGGGTCTGCGCCCACCTCGACGAGCCTGCGGGAGGCGACGCCGGTGCCGGCGCCGAGGTCAAGGACCCGGGCGCCTGCCAGCTCGCCGGGCACCAAGCCGACCAGCGCGTTGGCGAGGCGGCGGTAGATGGCTTCCGGGCCCGTCGTCCACCCGTCCACGGAGGCGGCGTAGGCCTCACGGATCTCGGCGATCAGCGCGTCGTCCGGGAGGGTCGGCTCCGACGGTGACGTCACAGAGCGAGGCTCCGGGCACCTACGAGGACGCGGTCCTCCCACCACCCGAGCTCTTCCGAGTCGCCGAGCGCCTTCTCCCAGCCGAACATGAGCATGATCGCCAGCAACGAGAGCGCCAGTTGCTGGTCCCACCACGGTCGGGTGTCGATGCCACGTCGTTCGAGGGCCTCGCGGTAGCTCTCGAAGGTGTCCTGCTTGCTCTCGGGCAGCCTGGCTCGGTTCAGGCACACGTACCAGGCGAGGTCGAGGGCTCCCGGCGCGATCCCGGGCACCGCCCAGTCGAGCAGGATCGTCCGACCATCCGGGTGGGTGCCGAGGTTGCCGGCCTTCCAGTCGCCGTGGACGAACGTCTGGGGTGTGGCGCCGAGCGCATCGGCCAACGGCGTCGGATCCGCGAGCAACCCGGTCAGGATCGCACTGGTCTTGGTCGCGCGTTCGGCCAGATGCGCCCATCCTTGCGGGACGAACTGGGTCGGTACGGGATCGGTGCCGCCACGGGCGCGTTCCGTCACGCCGAGCTGCGGGCCGAAGAACACCAGGCGGGTGGACAGCGACAGCAGCTCCGCGGTTGCCGTAGACCCCCAGAAGGTGGCATGCAACGCCGCCATGTGATCAACGAAGGCATGGTGCTGCTCCAGCGGGAGCTCGTCGTCGCCCTCGGGGACCAGGTGATCTGCCACGTCGTGCATGACCAGCACCGCACCACGTCCGCCGGGGCGGTCATCCCAGGCGGCGCCGACCACCGCGGCGTCGAGCTCCGGTGGCAGTCGATCGAGCCAGCCGGCGCGCCAGACCGTGACCGCCCGGATCTCCAGATCGCCCGTGGCTCGCATCAACCAGTCATCATCGAGGTGGAGGTGCTTGAGCACGTAGGAGCGTCCGTCGATGGTCACCCGTTCGAGACGTGCGCCGGTCTTGCCGTCGTCACCGGCAACCGGCTCGCCGGCGATCTCTCCACCGAGGAGCTCGATGAGGGATCCAGCGACGTGGCGGGAGGAGCCCGGCCCATTGGTCTGCATGCTCATCGCGGCACCCCTCCCTCGACGCGCACCCATCGGGACCCTAGGTCGGTCGAGGTGGCCGCGCTGAGCTCCTCGCGACGACATCAGGAGCGGTCCCGGTCCATCGGGAGATCTCTTGCCACCATCCAGCTCTCGGACCGCCCATGCTGAACGTCCCGGCATGAGGAGCACTCCGTGAGCCATGAGCCCTATCCAAGGACGGACCGGGCGCGGCCCGGATCAACGCCCGCCGAGCCACCGGGTGGCCAGGCGGAGTTGGAGCGCCAGCGCGCCGAGACGGAGCGCGGGGAGCCACGTCAGCCATCCGGCGACCACCCCGACGAGGACGAGGAGGACGACGAGGACGCCGAGGAGGACGCGGCGGAGGCGGATGCCAACTACGAGCCGGTGTCGCCGCAGGACACCGTGCCCGAGGAGATCGCCGACGAGGCCGAGCGCTCCCTGGACCCACGCACCGAGCCGCGTGACCGGGATCGGACGCCGGGCGAGGAGCCGATGCGCCGAGCACCGTCCAGTGGTGAGGTCGCTCACCCGCCGTCGGACGACGCCTGACCAGGCGGATGCCCCGAGACGATCGAGACCTGGCAGCCGGTTGGGGACGTTCCCCCACGGGAACCCGGATGACCCGAGCCGGTGCGCGCCGTCTCGCCGCTCAAGGCCGGCCGTCCACAGCAGCGCAGCAGCGAGGCCGGATCGGGCGCTGATCAGGAGAACACGCACCGCTGACTGCGCGCCGTATCGACACCTCGCCCGTCACCTTTAGCGTTTATGCGGCCACAGCACGTGACGACCTGTCGGGTGGCAGAACGGTGTCAGGATCGCCAAGATCGTGCCGAGGCGAGGTCAACAGGCTGAGCAGCCCGGCGCAGAAGGACTCGAGATGCGACACGTATCACGGTGGAAGACCGTCACCACGGCGGCGACGACCGCGTTGGCTGCCAGCGCTCTGGGCGTCGCAGCAGCGAGCCCGCAAGCTCCGATCGAGCTCACAGCCGAGAGCGAGGTCACAGACGAGCCGCTCGACATCGTCGGGGACAACGTCGAGGAGGACATCCAGGACGAGGTCGAGGTCGGGGAGTCCACCGGCTCCACAGAGGCCGACGACTCGGTCGCCTCGACCATGAGCGAGGACTCGCCCGACAGCCCGACGTCGGTGGAGAGTCTGGAGTCGGTTGCGAGTCCCGAGGCGGATGACGGTCCTGAGTCGGCGGACGCTCCCGGGACGACGGAGAGCGTCGTGCTGGCCCAGGAGCAGGAGGACAGCTCGGAGGGTGAGGTCAGTCCCGAGAGCATGGAGAGCCTGGAGAGTCCTGTGAGCAGGGAGAGCGTGGAAAGTCCTGTGAGCGCGGAGAGCCTGGAGAGTCCTGTGAGCAGGGAGAGCGTGGAGAGTCCTGTGAGCGCGGAGAGCGTGGAGAGTCCGGTGAGCGCGGAGAGCGTGGACAGTCCCGACAGCATGGATTCCCCCGACTCAGCCGACAGCTGATCGACGAACGGAAGCGGTCGTGGGCTGATCCGCTTCCTGCGATCGGTGCGCTGACGCAGCTGGTCGTCGTGGCGCTGGTCATGGCTTCGCTCAGCAGCATCTTCCAGGCCGCGCTGTACCTGCACGCCTCCGGTCACCAGGTCCGTGGCGACCACTTCACTTCCGGTCAACTCGAAGCGGCGTTCGGTAGCGCGGGCGCGAGCCAGGGCTGACCGTCACTTCGCCGGGGCAGGATCCGGCTGAGTGCGGCGATGGTCTGCTCGCGGTTGCCACCGCGGTCGTGGAACAGGACCATGTCGAGCCGAGCATCGGGACCTGCGGCACAGACTGGCCTCCTCCAAGAACCTCACCGCCGGTTCATCTACCACCGCACAGGGTCACGACGGCCGGGAGAGCACCCTGCAGGGATGGGCGTTGGACCGCGGCGTCGCTACGAGGCACACCCGGTGGCGCCTGCCTCAGACACCGACCTCCGCGCGGATCAGCCCGTCTTCGATCGCCTCGATCAGTCGGGCGTGATCCGTCTCGTTGATGTCGGCGTAGTCGTGCGAGAACGCCACGAGCGACCTGTCGAAGCGGTCGCCCGACCCGAGGTAGCCCGCGATCTCCGCAGGTTCGCCGCTGCGGGCATGGGCCGCCGCGAGCAGGTCCCCGCAGAGGCCGGCGTAGGCGACGAGCCGGTCCGGGCGGATCCGCTCCAGGTCGACACTTCCCTTCATGTCCCTGAACTGCCGGACGTAGTAGTCGCGTTCCTGTCCGTCCAACCCGGTCGTGCTCAGCCAGCCGAGGAACAGATCGCTCGCGGACTGCATCAGGCGCTGGCCCTCGACCACGCGCCGCCCGGCAGGCGGGTGCGGGTTGGCCCCGAGGTGCTGCTCCAGGACGGAGGGTTCGGCCTCCTTGACCTGCAGGACGAGGGGGTCCTCGGCATCGCGTCCGTGGAGCAGCACCACGTAGGCGCGGGTGGCGACGCTTCCGACACCCACGACGCGCCGGGCGGCGTCGATCACCTCGAAGCGGGAGAGCACCTGGTGGCGGTGGGCGGGGAGGCTCTCACGGTAGTCCTCGAGGTAGCGCGACACCCGCTCCAGGCGGTCAGCCGGCATCGCTTCGCGGGACAGGATCGGCGGGTCCTCCCGGAAACGAACCTCGCCGTCGACCACCTCGGTGAGCTTGCGGGCGGCATGCCCGCTGGTGCGACGTTGGGCGCGGTCGAACAGCTTGCGGGCGTCGGCTGCCGCCTTGGTGTCAAGCGCACCATCTGCCACCCGGTCGGCCAGTAGCTCCAGGATCTCCTGGTCATCGACACTCTCGTACCAGACGTCGAGGACGCCGGCACCCGCGAGATCCGCCATCTTGGTGCGGTAGATACGGGTCGCCGTCCTGACGGCGTCGCTGCCGACCTCGTCGTCGAAGCCTCGATGCCTGGACGCGATCACGAGGGACGCTGACAGCCGCTTGAGATCCCACTCGAAGGGACCTGGCAGTGTCTCATCGAAGTCGTTGATGTCGTAGACCATGCGGCGTTCAGGGGTCGCGAAGGTCCCGAAGTTCGCCAGATGGGCGTCCCCGCACAGCTGCGCGGTGATCGCCGTCGTCGGTGTCGTCGCGAGGTCAGCCGCCATGACCGCAGCCTGGCCGCGGAAGAAGGCGAACGGCGACACGCTCATCCGGCCGTAGCGGATCGGCACCAGCTCAGGGATGCGGGCCCTGTCCTGCTGAGCGAGGATCTCCAACGGATCCGCGCGGTCCGGCGCTGGCTGGAAGCCGGCGTGCATGCTGCGGGGTACGCGTTTGCGAACCGCGCGGCCGCGAGCACGAAGTTCCGTGGGGTTGGGTCGTCCGCTCACCGTGCCTCCGCAGTGGGGCCGGTATGGAGCCGACGTCCCACCGGACCCTAACCCGGCGGGGCCGTCGGGTAGCGACCCGGGGATGTTGGCAAGGTTTGGCAAAGTCGTTCTGGATGGAGGCGGATACTCCGCCCTCCTTCGGCCCCGAACCCAGGTCGAACCCAAACGTGCCCACCCTGGGCACCCTCAAGGACGGGCAGCATCGCAGCTCAGTCAGCCGTGGTTCGCTCGGTTGCAGCAGCGTGCGAGGACGGATCAGGCGGCCGGGGGCTCGAATCCCTCCCAGCGAGCCACAGCGCTGCAGCGACGGAAGAATGGCCCGGCGCCCGTGGCGAAGCCCGCCCGCGTGCCCACGGACGGTCCCGTCAGGGCTCATGGCCGGGATCGATGTGGGTGACGTCGTGGTACGACAGCTGCTCGATCGGCCCTT